>DASZAD010000250.1:0-2828 GCA_035945415.1 Streptosporangiaceae bacterium | reverse complement strand
ATCCGGCGCGCCCCGTCGTACCCTGACGGGGTCATGGATCCAGAGATCCCGGCGAAGGCGAAGCGACGTAGCTTCACCGCCGCGTACAAGGCGGGAGTGCTGGCCGAAGTGGAGGCCGCCACCGAGCCCGGCCAGGTGGGGGCGATCCTGCGCCGCGAGGGGCTGTACTCCTCGCATCTGGTGGATTGGCGCCGTGCCCGTGACGCCGGCGCCCTGGAAGGCCTTGGCAAGGCCCGGGGCCGCAAACCCGCCGACCCGATCCAGGTTGAGAACAACAAGCTGCGCCGGGAGAACGCCTCGCTTACCGAGAGGCTCTCCAAGGCGCAGCGGGTGATCGAGGTCCAGGGAAAAGTATCGGCGCTCTTGCGGGAGCTCTCCCTTCCGAGCGCCGAGAACTGGGACAGCAAATGACGACGGCGGCCATCGAAGCGTTGGCCGAGCTGGTCGGCACCAGGGCCGCCTGCAGGGCGATGGGCCGGCCGCAGGCAACCCACTACCGCAACAACCGGCGGAGCGCCCCGCCAGCCAGCCCGCCCAAGCCAGCACCAAAGCCCCAACCCCGGGCACTGGCCACGACCGAGCGCCAGGAGATCCTCGACGTGCTGCATTCGCCGAGGTTCTGCGATGTCGCCCCGGCCGAGGTCTGGGCCAGCCTCATCGACGAGGGCGTTTACCTGGCGTCGGTCTCCACCATGTACCGGGTGCTGCGTGAGGCGGGCGAGGTCACCGAGCGCCGAGCACAGGCAACCCATCCCGCCCGGGTCAAGCCCGAGCTGTGCGCCACGGAGCCCCGGCAGACCTGGTCATGGGACATCACCAAGCTGCACGGCCCGGCGAAGTGGACCTACTACTACCTGTACGTGATCATCGACATCTTCAGCCGCTACGTCGTGGGCTGGATGCTCGCCCCGGTGGAGTCCTCGGAGTTGGCCAGGGCCTTCATCGCCCAGACCTGCGCTGCGGAGGGCATCGACCCCGAGACCCTGACGCTGCACGCCGACAACGGCTCCTCGATGGCCTCCAAGCCCGTTGCGTTCCTGCTGGCGGACCTCGGCGTCACCAAGAGCCACTCCCGCCCCCACGTGAGCAATGACAACCCCTACAGCGAAGCGCAGTTCAAGACGCTCAAGTACCGCCCGGGCTTCCCCAAGGCATTCGCCTCCATGGAGCAGGCCCGGGCCTTCTGCCAGGAGTTCTTTGCCTGGTACAACCTCGAGCACCACCACGTTGGCCTGGGTCTGCTGACCCCCTCCGACGTGCATCACGGCAGGGCGGCGCAGCTGCACGAGGCCCGGGCGGGGGTGCTCCTCGGCGCCTACGCAACGCACCCCGAGCGCTTCGTGCGCAAGGTTCCCACGCCCCCGGAGCTGCCAACGCAGAGTTGGATCAACCGGCCCGCCGACCCCGACGCCGGTGCGGCTCCGCCGCCGCATGCCGGGGAGGCATTGCGCTGAGCCCGTCGGCGTCAAGGCAGGTTGACGCGAACACCATCTGCCGGTTTGCCGATGACCCGATCCGGCATCCCCATTGCCGGCACCGGGCGGTCGTCGCCTACGGAGCCCTGGCTCTATGTGGAAGCTGTTTCGCCCGGCGCTCGACCATGGGCAAGGGGATGGTTCCCCGTGTCCTTGTCCATGGTCGGGACTGGAGTGCACTGGAAGCCGTTGAGGCCGCCGGTGGCCTCCTCCGGACTGCCGAAGCCAGCCTCGCCCGAGCCGTGATGAGTGCCCGAGAGATCGGGCACACCTGGGGCGAGCTGGCCGTGGCCCTGGGGGTGACCCGTCAAGCAGCCCAGCAGCGTTTCGGCCGAACCGCCGGCGGCAACACCCCCGAGGCCACGGCCGAGCATCCACGGAATGCAGCGCAGCCCAGGAAGGAGGAGGCCGCTCCGTAATTTCTCAACGGCGTTGCCTCAAAAAGCTTGACAGGTTCCGCCTGCCTCTTCCGGCTGCTGCTAACGCTGCGACCTTTAGTGACGCGCAACTCTCCGCCTACGGCTTGCCGCCACGGCCGGCCGCCAAATCGCCGAACTACGCCGCGTGGTACCAGGCCATGTCCCACCTGCGCAGCTTCGTGACTAAGACGATCACCCTGCCACCCAGCCGCCTCCATGATCACGGCTACTCCTCCAACTGGGCGGGCTGGCAAAGCGGAGCGCAGCCCTTCAGTTCGGTCCAGGGCGAGTGGAACGTGCCGTCTGTGACAAGGACGGATGGCAACTACCGGTCTTCGGCACAGTGGGTCGGCGTGGGCGCCGGAACGGGTGCCGCGGGTGGTAACGACCAACTCGTACAGCCCGGCACGGAGGTTGAATCATTCTCTAATGGGTACTCCGATGCCTACACCTGGTATGAGATCTACCCCGACGGACCTCCGGTCGGGATCTTCTGGGTGAACCAGGGCGACACCATGTACGTCAGCCTCTACGGCCAGGGCTCGACCCTGTATCCCTACGTCGAGGACGTCTCCACCGGCCAGGCCTGGAACAACAACAACATGGGCGTTGGCTTTTCGGGGAGCTGCGGATGCTCCCAAGCGGAGGCCATCGTCGAAAAGGACTCCCAGTACCTGACGTGGATCAGCAACGTCAACTTCAGTTCGGTCGCGGCCACGAACAGCGGCGGAACGCAGTACCTGGGAAACCTGCCCGACGACTCCAGCTACGTGCTTGCAAACAATGCGTGTTGCTGGATGGAGTGGCCCTCCCCGATCAGCGGCGGGAGCTTCACCGCCTATCGAGGCGCATGGGATAGCTGAACGCCGGTTCGCATCTTCGGCGGCTGGATACCGGGGGAGCACACCCATGCTCCCCCGGTTTTCCTATTTGC
>DASZAD010000249.1:0-14689 GCA_035945415.1 Streptosporangiaceae bacterium | reverse complement strand
CAGAACGGGGCCAGCCAGAACGGGGCCAGCCAGAACGGGGCCAGCCAGAACGGGGCCAGCCAGGACTGGGCCAGCCAGGACTGGGCCGGCTACGTGGCCTCGGTGTCGAACGGCGGCGGTCGCCGGCCGGTGTCCATCGGGTGCGGCGTGGCCGTCGGCTGGACCGGCTGGCCGTTGCTCTCAAGGTCGTCGAGCAGGTGCTTGCGCACGAACGCGCGCGGGTTCAGGTCGGTCACGTCGAAGTCGGCGAACTCCGGGCCGAGCCCATCGGTCAGGTCCGACTTGGCCTGCTCGGCCATCCGGCGCAGGTCACGAATCATCTTGCCGGCCTGCGAGGCGATCTTGGGTAGCTGGTCGGGGCCGAATATCACCAGCGCGAGGACAGCAAGCACCAGAAGCTTGGTGATTGACAGATCGAACACTAAACGGATCTCCCCGGCTGGGCCGCCGCTTGCCGGGCGCCACACCCGGCTCTCCCACTGTAATCGGTAGCTCGTGGGAGAACGAGAGCGCACGGCCTAGGCGAACGGGTCGACCCAGGAGAGCAGGCGCTTGAGACCGCGTTTCATGCGCCCCCAGAAGCCGGGTGACCTGTCATGCGGCAGCGTGTTCACCATAGCGGTCACCACCGGAGCCGGTGCGTCAGCGACCACGGTGAACACATAGCCGCTCGCCGACCAGGTGAGGTCGGGCTGGGCGGGATCGCGCACGTACACCCGGTCACCGTCCAGCCTGATCCGCTGCCACCCGGACAGGACGGCGGGTAGCTGGCCGCGCTGCAGGAACAGCGACACCACGGACAGGCCGTCGGAGTAGGACAGATCGACGACCTTACCCGCCGCCGTGACCGACTGGGTGGCCTCGAGCAGATCCAGCCCGGCGGACCGCGGGCCCGGCACCGGCCAGCCGGTGGCCTGGAGGTTGGCGAGCTGGGCCGGTCCCAGCCGGTCCGACCACGGCTTCGGCGTGGCCAGCCGCGCCTGGCCCACGCCGGACCCGGGGGTTCCGACCTTCAGCCCGGTGAGGGCGTCCTGGCTGACCGGTTGCGAGCCGGACAGGAAGACCTGACGGCGCAGCGGCAGATTCGTCACGGAATCCACCCAGAACTTGGCGGCCACGGTGCCGTCTCCGCGCAGCGCCTCCACGATCCACGCCCGGCGGCCTTCGGCGGTACCGGTCCCCAAGTAGGTCACGGCGTAGTGCGCGTCGAGCAAGGGGAGCAGCTTGGGCGTGATGCCGAACACTGCGTCGGACGGCTGGCCCCCCACATGCCGGACGTCCACCATCACGGTGCCGGCCCGGGCGCCCGGCCACGCGCCGCCGGCCGCCGAGGCCCGCCACGTGATGACCCGGACCCCGTAATAGGAGATGGCCTGGGCGGCCGCGGCGGCCTGGGCGAGCAGCCGCGGACCCATCCCACCCTGCGCGGCCGGGCCGGACAGCTTGGCCGTTGCCCGCAACGGCATCGGGATCGGGGTGGACCAGGCGGTCTGGCTGGAGGCCGAGGACCACAGGGAGATCGCGTGCCCCGCGTCGTTCGCCGTGGGCTCGCCGCCTTCTACCACGGACAGGACCAGAACCAGCAGGCCGGCCGTCGCGATGAGGATGACAACCCGACGGTTCGCCGGGCGGTGCCGCGGAGACATGACCGGCTTCACGGTCTCTTGGAACCGCCAGGCCGGTTGACCGCTGGAGCCGTGGACTGCCGGTAGAGCGGTGGCTCCCCGCCGACTGTCACGGCCTGCTCGAAGCTGTACACGTCGACCTCGGGGACGACCCTCGGTCCCGGCGCCTGGCCTCCCCCGCCCGCCGCGAACGACGCGGTCCCCAGGCTCACGGCCAGCGCGGCCGCGACAGCACCGGCCACCAGGTACTTCGTGTGGCCCGGCCGCACTTGGACCTGGCCGCGGTCGCGCCCGGTCGATGCGGCCGGTGTCATCTCGCCGTCGTGGCCGGTGAAGGGAGACGCGTGGTCGTCCCAGTCGCCGGCCTCCCCCCAGACCCGCGGCGCGGCCAGGAACCGCGGCCGGGGGGGCGGCGGCTCGCCCAGGGCGGCCAGGGCGATCAGCCGGCTGGTCAGCGCGCCGTCTGCGGGGGTCTCGCCCAGTCCGTGGACCCGGCGCTTCAGCGTGCGCAGCGCGGCGGCTTCGGCGCGGCACTCATCGCAGCCCACCAGGTGAGCGTGCACCTGGTCGCGCTCGGCGTCGCTCAGCTCGCCGTCGATGAGGGCCGACAGCCGCCGTCCGAGATGACTCACGCCGGCTCACTCCGCTTCGACTGGACGCGGACCGGTCCGGGCACGATAGCCGGAGCGGTCACGATGACCTGGTCCGGCCGGCGCGGGGTCTCGCTGCGTCGCGGACGGCGATGGTCGAGAGCGGCCCGCAACTGTGCCCGCCCCCGGTGGATGCGGCTGCGCACGGTGCCCAGCTTCACCCCGAGCGTGACCGCGATCTCCTCGTACGACAGGCCTTCGATGTCGCAGAGCACCACGGCGGCCCGGTACTCCGGGGCCAGGGCCTCCAGCGCGCTCTGGATGTCGCTGTCGAGGTGCCGCTCGTCGAACGCCTGAGCCGGCGTCGGGCCGCTGTGCAGCCGCTGGGCAGTCTCGTCGCCGAGCCCCTCGAACCGGATCCGCTGCCTGCGCCGCGCCATGTCGAGGAACAGGTTGGTGGTGATGCGGTGCAGCCAGCCCTCGAACGTCCCGGGCGTATAGCTGGACAGGGAGCGGAACACGCGCACGAAGACCTCCTGGGTCAGGTCTTCCGCGTCGTGCTTGTTGCCGGTCAGCCGGTAGGCCAGGCGATACACCCGCGCGGAGTGCGCGCGGACGACCTCTTCCCAGCTCGGGGGGGTCCACGGGGACAAGGCGCCGACCGGCTCACGCGGCTCGATCTCGTCCATCGCCTCCCCTCCCGCGCGCGGTATTACCAGCTCTACCACCATGGTGCCTGGACTCCACCTGTTTTGGCCAGCCGCCCCCTCCGCGGCGGGAGCGGCTGCTCTGATTAACGCTGCTAACCGTACGTCTAGTTCCCCGGCAAGCAGGCGGCGGGACTAGGCTGCTGGCCATGCCGAACCTGGTCACCCTGGCTTACGTGGATGATTTTCTCGCCGAGGACGAGCCGCTGCTGACGGCCAGGGCGAACGCGGCCGAGGTGGGCGGGGCCGTGCCGGTCGGGCCGGCCACCGGCGCCGCGCTCCGCTTCATCGCGTCCGCCATCGGGGCCAGAGCAGTGGCCGAGATCGGCACCGGCTGCGGCGTGTCCGGGATCTGGCTGCTCCGCGGCATGTCGCCAGGTGGATCTCTCACCAGCGTCGACGTGGAGCCCGAGCACCAGCGGTTGGCCCGGGAGGCCTTCACCGCGGCGGGGTTCGCCGCCAACCGGTACCGGCTGATCGGCGGCCGTGCCCTGGACGTGCTGCCACGACTGGCCGACGGCGGATACGACATGGTCTGCTGCTACGCGGACAAGCAGGAATATCCCGAGTATCTGGCGGAGGCGCTACGCCTGCTGCGGCCCGGCGGGATCGTGACCTTCGACAACGCGCTGTGGCACGACCGGGTGGCCGATCCCGGGTTTCAGGACGAGGACACCAGGGCGATCAGGGAGATGTCGGACCGGGTCCGGTCTGACGAGAGCCTCGTTCCGCTGCTCCTTCCGGTCGGGGACGGCCTGCTGGCTGCGGTCAAGCGGGGAGAATAGCCCCGCTGGAATCAGCCGACGGCGGACTTGAGAGCGTCCCCTAGCTTGGCGGCTTCATCAGCCGACAGCTCGACCACCAGTCGCCCGCCTCCCTCAAGTGGGACGCGCATCACGATGCCGCGGCCCTCCTTGGTGACCTCAAGCGGACCGTCGCCTGTCCGCGGCTTCATCGCCGCCATTCTCCATCCCCTTCCTGCCTGGCGCCGCATGGAACCGAAGGCGCCCGCGGAGCGATGCTCCGCGGGGCCGCGGCGGCCCGGCGCGGGCCGCGAGACCGGCTCACGACCGTGCTGATCCGTGGGCTGATCCGTGGGCCGATCAGTGGGCCGATCAGTGGCATCCATTATCTCGTCTTTGGCCCGCGATTGGTAACGATCAGCGCCGGTTAGGCCCCCAATCCGTGTTGTCTGGCCACAAGCACAGCCGACTTACTCCAAATCAGCGGCAACTCAGGCAAGACTTGATGATGTGGATGCTCGCTCGGCCCTGTTCGACCTTTACGGGGACCATCTTCGTTCGCGTGGCGCCCGGGCTCCGGTCGCCGCGCTGGTGCGGATGCTCGCGAGCCTCGGCATCGCCTCACCCGCGGTGCGGACCGCGATCTCCCGTATGGTCAGGCAGGGCTGGCTGCAGCCGGTCCGAATCGCCAGCGTGGCCGGGTACGCGCTCACCCCGCGGGCCGTGCGCCGGCTGGACGAGGCGGCCGAGCGCATCTACACCCGGGGCAACCGTGACTGGGACGGCGGCTGGCATCTGGTGGTGGTGGAGCACCTGAGGGAACGCACCCGGCGGGAGCGGGTGCAGGCCAGCCTCAGGTATCTCGGCTACGCCCAGCTCGACGACACGACCTGGCTGAGCCCGCGGGCCTCCTCCGAGCTTGAAGCACTCCGTGAGGCCGAGCGCGTCCGGCTCGAACCCTTCCTGGCGAGGTACGACGGTGACTCCCGCGGCCTGGTGGCCCGGGCCTGGGATCTGGACGCGCTGGCCCGGGCCTACCAGAGCTGGCTCGCCGAAGCCAGGGAGCTGATCGCCCCGGTTGGCGAAGCCGCCAGCGACGAGGCGGTCTTCGCGGCGCGCAGCAAGCTCGTCCACGGCTGGCGCAAGTTTTTGTTCCGCGACCCCGGGCTGCCGGGGCAACTGCTTCCCGAGCACTGGCCGGGCACTGAGGCGGCGGGATTCTTCCACGTGGAATCGGCCCGCCTGCTGCCTGCGGCGTCCCGTTTCGTGGATTGCTGCCTGGCGGCGAGCGCCCGTGCGTCCTAGGCAGGCCTGGCCCTTACGAACAGTGGGGGGGAATTAAGCACGGGCTCCGCGGCGGAAGCATCCGGACAGGTGATCGTTGACGATGCCGCAGGCCTGCATCGTGGCGTAGACGGTGACCGGGCCGGTGAACGTGAAGCCGCGGAGTTTGAGGTCGCGGGACAACGCCTTCGATCCGGGGGTGGAGGCGGGGATGTCGTCCAGGGTCTTCGGGGCGGCTGAGCTGGGCTCTGGGGCGTGGGACCAGACCAGGGCGGCTATGCCGTCGGGGAGTTCGGCGGCGGCGCGGGCGTTGGTGATGGTCGCGTTGATCTTGGCGCGGTTGCGGATGATTCCGGGGTCAGCCAGCAGGCGGGCTACGTCGGCCGGAGTGAAGCGGGCGACTGTGGGGATGTCGAAGCTGGCGAAGGCGGCGCGGAAGTTGTCGCGTTTGCGGAGGATCGTCAGCCAGGAAAGGCCTGACTGGAATGCCTCCAGGCAGAGGCGCTCGAAGATTCCGCGATCATCGGGGACCGGGCGGGCCCATTCCTCGTCGTGATAGGTGATGTATTCGGGGGTGCTCAGGGCCCAGGGGCAGCGCAGGCGGCCGTCCGGGCCGGGCAGCGGGCCGCGGCCCGACGCGGCCATCAGCCGTTCTCCTGAGTGGGGCGGGGCGGACGCGGGCGGCGGGGCTCGCGGCCGGGAAAATCCGGCGGGTCGTCGGTGGCGGAACTCGGGGCGGGCGACGGCGAGCTCAGGGATGGGCCGCGGGAGGGCTGCCTGTGCGGGAACTCCGTGGTGTGACGGAAAGCCGTATCGACGTCGGGTGGCTCCTCGTTGGGTGGCGGCTTGACGGCCGGCGGCCACGGGGGGCGTCCGAGGGGAGGCCGGGAAGCCGGGGACCACGGGTTTGCGCCCGCCTGACCGGAGGCGGGGAAGCCGGAGCCGGTCGGTGTGGTGCCGGACAACTGGTCGTCGGGGAAGCGCAGCGGGCCTGACGGGTCGGTCCAGCCGAGACCGGACGGCTCACCGCGGGCGCGGGAGAGGAGGCGGCCCAGGCCCTCGTCGTCCCGGACGTCCCGGGAGTCCCGGGAGTCCCGAGCGTCCCGAGAGTCCCGGACGTCCCGGACGTCCCGGGAGTCCCGGGAGTCCCGAGCGTCCTGGGAGTCCCGAGCGTCCCGGACGTCCCGGGCGTTCCCGGAGTCCTGGGCGTCCCGAGCGTCCCGAGAGTCCCGGGCGTCCCGGGGCGGGGCGGAGGCCTCGGACGACGAAGGGGACGACAAGGGGCCAGAACGGTCAGGGGGAGCCTCACGCTCCGGTTCGTCACGGAAGAGGCGGAGCGGTGACTGGCGCAGCGATTCCACCTGGCGGCGCAGGGCGCTGATCTCTATGTCTCGCTCGGTGAGTGCGTCGGCGATGCGGTTCAGCGCCTCGTCCGTGGCCGGGACGTTGTACCCCCACAGCGAGAAGTTCGGCCGGAACAGCACCACGTCGGTGGCAGTCACCTCGTCCAGTCGCAGCGGCGCGTAGTCGGGCTGGAAGTAGGCCAGCTCGCCGCCCCGGCCGAGCGCGACCACGATGACCCCGACGAGCACCGCCACGGCGGCGACCAGCATGACCACAGGCACATAAGGCATCGTGTCATGCTCTGAGGGTGAAGTCGTACCAGGAACGGCTATCGTCGGGCCGGACGCTCGTTCTCGCCGCCGGAGAGACGCCGTCAGTAGGCGGCACGATCCGGATCTGCCGCGACCTGGCCGAGGCTCAGGCCGCCGAGACGAGCGGGATCAGCCGGAGGGACCTGCTGGTCGAAACCGCGCCGCGGCAGGCGGCCGCGCTGATCCGGGCCGGATGGCAGGTGGTGCTCGACGCGGACGCCACGGACAGCCCCGACGTCGCGATGGCGCCGCGGCAGGCGGCCGCGCTGGTCCGGGCCGGATGGCAGGTGGTGTTCGACGCGGACGCCACGGACAGCTCCGACGTCGCGACGGCTGTGGCGGCGGCGGCGCTGGGCGCCTGGCTGGGGGCGGCGGCGGTGCGCAGCAGGCACGTCGCGGCGGTCAGGCGGGCCGTCGATATGGCCGAGTCGATCAGGGGAACGCGACCGGTCCCGCGCGGTGGTCGTGCGCGCTCTTGATGATCGCGACCACCTCGGCCGGGTCGTCGGCCACGCGCAGCAGCCCGGGGTCCGACTGGGAGATCTTCCCCTGGGCGAGCAGGTGGCTGTCGATCCAGGTCAGCAGGCCGGACCAGTAGTCGCTGCCGACCAGCACGATCGGGAACTTGGTGATCTTCCCGGTCTGCACCAGGGTCAGCGCCTCGAACAGCTCGTCCAGCGTGCCGAACCCGCCGGGCAGCACCACGAACGCCTGTGAGTACTTGATGAAGATGGTCTTGCGGACGAAGAAGTAGCGGAACTCGATCCCGATGTCGACGTAGTCGTTGAGCCCCATCTCCAGCGGCAGCTCGATGCCCAGGCCGACTGACACCCCGTTGGCGCTGACCGCACCCTTGTTGGCGGCCGCCATGATGCCGGGTCCGCCGCCCGTTATCACCGCGTAGCCTGCTTGCGCCAGCTCAGCACCGATGCGTTCGGCGAGAAGATACTCCTCGGAACCGGGCACGGCGCGCGACGTTCCGAAGACGGAGACCGCCGGCCCGAGCTCGGCGAGCAGCCCGAAGCCTTCCACGAACTCGGCCTCGATGCGCAGCACACGCCACGGATCGGTGTGCACCCAGTCGCCGGGACCGCGCCGGTCCAGCAGGCGCTGGTCGGTGGTGGTCTTCGGGATGTGCCTGCCGCGCAGCATGGCGGGGCCCTGGCGGCGCTCTCGCTTGCGCGGCTCGGAATTGTTGTTCATGATTGCCCCCACGGTAACCGGGACGGGGCAGTGACCTTACCAGCAGCAAGGACGGGCTGAGCAGCGGGACGCCCCGGTGGCCGGCGAGTGTTTCCTAGCCGCTCACCCCGTGGTCGCGCAGAATCTCGTTCAGCGCCAGCTTGTCGTGCGCGCTTCCCTCAGGCAGCCGCTTGAGCACCAGCACGCAGGGCAGGCCGAAATCGCCGCCGGGGAAGGCGCGCATCCGGGTCCCGCTGACGCACACCGACCACGGCGGCGCTTCACCGCGTGGCAGTTCCTCGCCGGTTTCCACGTCGATGACGTGCGTACTCCTGGCCAGGATGGTGCCCGAGCCGAGCTTGGCGCCCGGCCGGACGCGCGCGCCCTCCACCACCATGCTGCGGGAGCCGATGAAGGCGTCGTCCTCCACCACCACCGGCACCGCGTTCGGCGGCTCGAGCACGCCGCCGATGCCCACGCCGCCGGACAGGTGGACGTGCTTGCCGATCTGGGCGCACGATCCCACGGTGGCCCAGGTATCGACCATGGTCCCCGCGTCGACGTAGGCGCCGATATTCACGAACGATGGCATAAGTACGGCGCCAGGCGCGACATAGGCGCCCCAGCGGGCGATCGCCCCGGGAACGACCCGGACCCCGTCCAGGCGGGACTTCAGCGGCAGCCGGTCGTGGTAGCGGAACTCGCCCGCCTCGGAGCGGAGCATCGGCAGCAGCCGGAAGGCGAGCAGGATGGCCCGCTTGGCCCGCTCGTCCACCCTGATCTCGCCGGTGACCGGGTCCGGGGCCGCCACCCGCGCGGCGCCGGCGTCAAGAGCGTCGATGGCGGCGACCACCTCGGCCCGGGCGGCGGCGTTGTCCGGGCCAAGCTCGCCGCGGACCTCCCACAACTCGTCGATGCGGGACGCGAGTTCGCCGGCGGTCTCTCCCATGGCGACGCAGCCTACCGGCCGGGACAGGTACGGTCTGGTGGTATGGCAAGCGCTGGTAAGCCGGGCCGGCGCCGCAGCGCACCCCGTCGTCGCGGGTTCCTGCGGGCTGCCACGGCGGTGATGGCCGTGGTCATCGTCCTGGCCTACGGCGCGTACCTGGCCTACCGGCAGATCCAGCACACGCGCAACGGCTGCCAGGCGCTCGCGGGCACCGCCACCGTGCAAATGGACCCCCAGCAGGGCGCCATCGCGGCCACCATCGCCGGCGTCGCGCACGCCCACGGTCTCGTCACCGGCGCCGTGACCATCGCCTACGCCGCCGCCATGCAGGAATCGCACCTGCACAACCTGGCCTCGGGCGACCTGGACTCGGTCGGCGTGTTCCAGCAGCGACCGTCGCAGGGCTGGGGCACTCCCCGCCAGCTCGAGGACCCGGTGTACGCAGCGTCGGCCTTCTTCAAGGCCCTGGTCAAGGTGCCTGGCTACCAGCGCCTGCCGGTGCAGGTAGCCGCGCAGGACGTGCAGCGCAGTGCCGACGGCGCGGCCTACGCCAGATACCGGCAGCAGGCGACCAGGATGGCGGTCGCGTTCACCGGCCAGCAGCCGCACGCCGTCTGGTGCTGGTACACCCCGCAGACCTCGGGAAAGCCGGCCGTCGCGGCGGCGAGGTCGGGGCTGGTGCAGGCGTTCGGGCAGCTCGACGTCCGGCTGGCCGATGCGCCGGGAGGTGCGAACCCTGCCGCGAACGTACGGATCGGGCATCGCGCGGTGGGCTGGGCCGTGGCAGACTGGCTGGTCACACACGCCCCGGAATACCGGATCAGCAGCGTGCGCTACGCCGGCTACCAGTGGACCGCGTCGGCGGGTAATCGGGGCTGGGTCCCCGATCCCGCGGCGTCCTCGGGTAGCGTCGAATTGCGCTGATAACCTACCGGCCAGGGCCGGACGAAGAGGAGTTCACACGTGACGTACGTCATCGCGCAGCCTTGCGTCGATGTGCTCGATAAGTCATGCGTCGAGGAGTGCCCCGTGGACTGTATCTACGAGGGCGAGCGCATGCTGTATATCCACCCGGACGAGTGCGTCGACTGTGGCGCGTGCGAGCCCGTCTGCCCGGTTGAGGCGATTTTCTACGAGGACGACGTTCCTGAGCAGTGGAAGGACTACTACAAGGCCAACGTCGAATTCTTCGAGGACCTCGGCTCGCCCGGCGGCGCATCCAAGATCGGCAAGATCGAGAAGGACCATCCGGTGGTGGCCGTGCTGCCCCCGCAGGGAGACGAGAACTGACGCTCGCCTCGCGGCTCCCCCGGGTCGGCTGGGATCTGCTGGCTCCCTACAAGGAGAAGGCGGCAGCGCACCCCGCCGGGCTCGTGGACCTGTCCGTCGGCACGCCCGTGGACCCGGTACCGCCCGTGGTCCGCACGGCGCTCGCGGCCGCCGCCGACTCCCCCGGTTATCCGGCGACGCAGGGAACGCAGCGGCTGCGGGAGGCGGCGGCCGGGTGGCTGGCCCGCCGGCACGGCGTGTCCGTCTCCCCGGAGGCGGTACTGCCCGTGATCGGGACCAAGGAGTTCATCTCCTGGCTGCCGCTCATGCTCGGCTGCGGCCCCGGGGACACGGTTGTGCATCCCGAGCTGGCGTATCCGACCTACGCCATCGGCGCCCTGCTGGCGGGCGCCCGGGTGGCGGCGGCGGACGGGCTGCTCTCGCTCGGCCCGGAGCGGGTGCGGCTGATCTGGGTCAACTCCCCCGCGAACCCGACCGGCCGGGTGCTGCCAGCCGGTCACCTGGCCAAGATGGCGCGCTGGGCCCGCGAGCGCGGCGCGGTCCTGGCCAGCGACGAGTGCTACCTCGACCTGGGCTACCCGGCCCAGCCGGTCTCGGCCCAGCCGGTCTCAGCCCAGGCGGTCTCGGCCCAGCCGGTCTCAGCCCAGCCGGTCTCGGCCCAGCCGGTCTCAGCACTGCACCCCAGCGCCTGCGACGCTTCTCACCAAGGCCTGCTCGGGGTGTATTCGCTGTCCAAGCGGTCGAACCTGGCCGGCTACCGCGCCGGGTTCGTGGCCGGCGACCCGGATCTCATCGCCCAGCTCCGCGAGGTCCGCAGGCACGCCGGCATGCTCGTCCCCGGCCCCGTCCAAGCGGCGATGGCCGCCGCACTGGACGACGACGAGCACGCCGAAGAGCAGCGGGCCAGGTACGCCGCCCGCCGCGACCTGCTGGCGGCGGCGCTGACCACGGCCGGCTGGCGCATCGAGCACTCGGAGGCCGGTCTCTACCTGTGGGCCACCCATCCCGATCGCGACGGCTGGGCTTCGGCGGAAGCGCTGGCACAGGCCGGCATCCTGGTCGCGCCTGGCGAGCTCTACGGACCGGCAGGCGCGCGGCACATCCGGGTCAGCCTGACCGCCACCGACGAGCGGGTGCGTTCCGCCGTGGCCCGCCTGCCCACGCTGGCTGACCTGCGCAACGATTAGCACGCAGATACGGCAAATACGCAACATCTCGCCGGAATGACGCAAGCTCAGCGCGTACTCCTTGCTCTGTCGGCGCCCCTAGGATGGCTGGACTACAGGTTCCTGATTGCCATGGGCCAGAGGGGGATCGCGTTGACCAGGACATATCTGATGTGCCCGCCCGAGTACTACGCCGTGGACTACGTGATCAATCCCTGGATGGACCTGGGGCAGCCGGTGGAAGTGGCCCGGGCCATGGTGCAGTGGGCCGGGCTCCGCCAGACGTTCCTGCGCCTCGGCCACGAGGTGCGGGTGATCGACCCGGCTCCGGGACTGCCCGACATGGTGTTCGCGGCCAACGGCGCCACGGTGATCGGCGGAAAGGTGCTCGGCGCCCGCTTCCGTTATCCGGAGCGCGCCGCGGAGGGCGCCGTCTACCTGGACTGGTTCAGCCGTAACGGCTACCCGTCGGTGCACGCGCCCCGGCACGTCAACGAAGGCGAGGGCGACATCTTGTACGCGGGGCGGGCCGTGCTCGCCGGCTCCGGCTTCCGCACCGACCCCGACGCCAGGGAGCAGATCGAAGAGCTGTTCGGCCTGCCGGTGCTGAGCCTCCGGCTGGTGGATCCGCGCTTCTACCACCTGGACACCGCACTGTGCGTGCTCGACGAGAACACCGCCGCCTATTACCCGGCCGCGTTCGACGACGCCAGCCGGGCCGCGCTCGCCTCGCACTTCCCCGAACTGATCGAAGCCAAGGACGAGGATGCTGAGGTCCTGGGGCTGAACGCGGTCTGCGACGGCAAGCACGTGGTCATGCCCGTCCAGGCCCGCGGGCTCGCCGCCCAGATCGCCGCCAGGGGGTTCGAGCCGGTGGGCGTGGACATGTCCGAGTTCAGCAAGGCCGGGGGCGGCCCCAAGTGCTGCACCCTGGAGCTGAGGTAGTAGCAGGTCACAAGGAGGCGACGAGATGACCACCAGCGGTCCCGCCGAAGGCCAGGCCCGGACGAACGACGAGTTCCGCGCGTTGTCGCTGGCGCACAGCGCGCACAACTACGACCCCCTTCCGGTGGTCATCACCGAGGCCGAGGGCGTGTGGGTCACCGACGTCGAGGGCCGCCGGTACCTGGACATGCTGTCGGCGTATTCGGCGCTCAACTTCGGCCACCGCAATCCGCGGCTGATCGAGGCGGTGCGGCGCCAGATGGACCGGGTCACCCTGGTCAGCCGGGCCTTCGACCACGACCTGTTCGGGTCGTTCTGCGCTGAGCTCGCCGAGCTGGCCGGGATGACGATGGTGCTGGCGATGAACAGCGGCACCGAGGCGGTGGAGACCGGGATCAAGGCCGCCAGAAAGTGGGGATACGAGGCCAAGGGCGTGCCCGACGGCCAGGGCGTGATCATCGCCTTCGAGAACAACTTCCACGGCCGCACCATCACGATCGTCGGCTTCTCCACCGACGAGGAGGCTCGCCGCTCCTTCGGCCCCTACACCCCCGGCTTCCGGCTGGTCCCCTACGGCGACCTGGACGCTCTGGAGGCCGCCTTCGACGACCGGGTGGTGGGCGTGCTCATCGAGCCCATCCAGGGCGAGGCCGGCGTGCTCATGCCGCCGCCCGGTTTCATGTCCGCGGTGCGCGAGCTGTGTACGGCCCGCAACGCGCTCATGATCGCCGACGAGATCCAGTCCGGGCTGGGCCGCACCGGCTACACGTTCGCCCTCGACTACGACGACGTGGTCCCCGACATCTACCTGCTGGGCAAAGCGCTCGGCGGCGGCATCCTGCCGGTGTCGGCGGTGGTGTCCCGCGACGAGGTGCTCGGCCTGTTCCAGCCGGGGCAGCACGGCTCCACGTTCGGCGGAAACCCGCTGGCCTGCGCCGTGGGCCGGGAGGTGGTCGCCATGCTGTCCACCGGCGAGTACCAGGAGCGCGCCGCCAAGCTGGGCAGGCACATGCATGACCGGCTGGCCACACTGCCCGGCGACATCGTGCGCGAGGTGCGCGGGCGCGGCCTGTGGGCGGGCATCGAGTTCACCTCCATGAGCGGCCGCGAGGCATGTGAGCGGCTGATGGCCCACGGCATCCTGGCCAAGGACACGCACGGCACCTCGATCAGGCTGTCCCCGCCGCTGGTGATCAGCGAACAGGACCTGGACTGGTCGCTGGACCAGATCGAGGAAGCCATCCGCTAGCCAGCGACCCCTAGCTTGCGAGGCCGCAGCTAGGCGTCGTCGTCGAGTCGGCGGTAGCGGCCGCCGTAGTACAGCAGCGGGCGGCCCTCTGGCCGGAGCAGCCGCGCCCCGAGGACCTCGCCGACCACGATGCTGTGATCACCGCCGTCGTGCACGGCGGTGGTGCGGCACTCCAGCGCGGACAGCGCGCTGTCCACGATGGGCGCCCCGGTCAGCGGGCCGGGGTGGTACGAGATCCCGTCGAGCTGGCCGTCCAGGGGCCGTCCGCGGGTGGCCAGCCAGCGCGAGACTTTCTCCGAGTCCTCGTCGAGCACGCTGACCGCCCAGGTTCCCGCGGCCAGCACCGCGTCGTGGAAGCGGGCGATCTTCTCCGCGCAGAACAGCACGAGCAACGGGTCCAGCGACACCGAGGTGAAGGCGTTGACGGTCATGACGTGCGGTAGGCCGTCGTGGACGGTGGAGACCAGCAGGATGCCGGTGGGGAACCGCCCCATGGCGAGCCGGTAGGCGGCGGGATCCACCTCCGTCATGCCGCGCTTCCGCTCATCGGCGCCTGGCTGTCACGAACGCGGTCCCGACGCCGAGCAGAGCGCACACCGCGCCGCCGTAGAGGTACCACTGGCCGGCGCTGGTGTTGGCGATGATCACGCTGCCACCCGAGTTCGGCATGGCCAGCGCGAACGAGGCCACGAACCACCCGATCGCCACCAGCAGCGCGGCCGCCATCGTCTTCATGGCCCAGCCGGCCAGCCCGCAGCTGATCAGGATGAGCGCGCAGAAGGCCAGTGCGGCCAGCGGGACGCTGCCGATCACCTCCCGGCTGCTCTGGAACGAGCCGACCACGCCCTCGGCCAGGCCGAGCAGGAAGAGCATGGTGTAGGCGCCGCCGCTGATGAACGCCGCCGCGTGACCGGCAGGCGCGGGTCCCGGCGACGATGGCGGCTGCTCGACTCCCACGGGGAGAAGGTTATCTCGCGGCGGGGTAACTAACGTCTGCCCGTGCCCGTGTCCCGCGAGCCCCGCTCAGCCGGTCCCGGTAAAGAGGTCGTCCTCGCGAGCGGGCCGGGGATAGGGCGTACCCGCCGCACCGTCCGCCGCGCTCGCCGTGGCGAGCAGGGTGTAGAACTCGCGGCCGAGGGCCAGCCGGGGCACCCGGTCCGACAGCGCGAAGAACTGGCCGTCCACGGATATCTGGGTGGCGTGCGCGCGCATCGCGGCCAGCTTGGCCGGCAGGTATCTGGTCGCGTCGATCTCGGTGGTCGCCCGCCCGTCCGGCGTGGCGTGCCCGGCGTACAGCTTGGCTA
>DASZAD010000248.1:0-14843 GCA_035945415.1 Streptosporangiaceae bacterium | reverse complement strand
GTGCTGCCGTTCGAAGACGAGGCCGAGGCGATCGCGATCGCCAACGACACGCCGTACGGGCTGTCCGGGTCGATCTGGACCCAGGACGTGGGCCGCGCGCTGCGGGTGGCGCGGGCGGTGGAGTCCGGCAACCTGTCGGTGAATTCGCACTCCTCGGTGCGTTACTGGACGCCGTTCGGCGGGTTCAAGCAGTCCGGGCTCGGCCGCGAGCTCGGCCCGGACGCGCTGGACGCCTTCACCGAGACCAAAAACGTCTTCATAGCGACGGAGGACTGAGCCGGATGCGGGGTCTTCGCGATCGGGTGGCCGTCATCACCGGCGCCGGCGGCGGGATCGGCCGTGCCAGCGCGCTGCGGCTGGCCGATGAGGGAGCCAGGATCATCGCGGTGGACCTGGACGCCGACGCGGGCAAGGTGGCCGCTGCCGAGGCCGGCGGCCTGTTCGTCCGGGCCGATGTGACGGTCGAAGCCGACGTCGAGCGAGTGTACGAAGCCGCGATCGAGGCGTTCGGCCGGGTGGACATCGCCTTCAACAACGCCGGCATCTCACCGCCCGACGACGACTCGATCCTGTCGACCGGTCTGGACGCCTGGCGCCGGGTGCAGGAGACCAACCTCACCTCGGTGTACCTGTGCTGCAAGCATGCGCTCGGGCACATGCGGCGCCAGGGGCACGGGTCGGTGATCAACACCGCGTCGTTCGTGGCCGTGATGGGCTCGGCGACTTCGCAGATCTCCTATACGGCGTCCAAGGGCGGGGTGCTCGCGCTGAGCCGAGAGCTCGGCGTGCAGTTCGCCCGCGAGGGGATCCGGGTGAACGCGCTGTGCCCGGGACCGGTGGACACCCCCCTGCTGCGCGAACTGTTCGCCAAGGATCCCGAGCGGGCCGCCCGCCGCCTGGTGCACGTCCCGATGGGACGGTTCGCTGATGCCGAGGAGATCGCGGCCGCGGTCGCGTTCCTGGCCAGTGACGACGCCTCGTTCATCACCGCGTCCTGCTTCCTGGTGGACGGCGGCATCTCGGCCGCCTACGTGACGTCGCTGTGAGGCTCGCGCCCCCCCGACGCGCTGCTGTGAGGTGTCATCCATCCGGCTGATCACGCACGAAGGCGCGGGCGGGACCCGGCAGGCCCGGATGATTGCCTTACCGTCGGGGTTTGTCGTGGTCATCTGGTCTATGTCCGGATATATGGGATTAGGCGGATATGTCCGACCTCCCGGGTCCGGATATTCGCCGCGAGGGCAGTGGCTGGCCGGTAGCCTCGTTGTCTGTGACGACCGTGAAACCAGAGGCGCACGGCCACACCGGGTCGCACCCAGTGCCGGCCGGTCAGCCCGCCGGACCCCTCCGTCCGGTGATCGGCATCAGCGCGTACGCGGAGCAGGCCCGCTGGGGTAACTGGGACCGGCCCGCCCTCCTCCTCCCCCGCCGCTACGCCGATCGCGTCGCCGCGGCCGGCGGTGTCCCGGTCCTGCTCCCTCCGTTCCCCGGCATCGAGGACACCGTGACCCGCCTCCATGGCCTCATCTTGTCCGGTGGCGGCGACATCGACCCGGCAGCGTTCGGCGCCAGTCAGGACCCGGAGACCGGCGGCATCCGCCCGGACCGCGACGCCGCCGAGTTCGCCTTGGTCTCAGCCGCCCTGACCCGGGGTATCCCGCTGCTGGGCATCTGCCGGGGCCTCCAGGTCCTGAACGTCGCCCTGGGCGGGACCCTGCACCAGCACCTCCCGGCCCTGGTCGGCCACGATGGCCACTCACCTGCTCCGGGCGCCTACGGCAGCCACGGTGTCAAGATCGCCTCCGGCACCCGCCTGGCCGGCCTGCTCGACGTTGGCGAACTCAGCGTCCCCACCCACCACCACCAGGCCATCGACGAGCTCGGGAAGGACCTGGTCGCTACCGCCTGGACCGATGACGGCATCATCGAAGCGGTCGAATACCCCGCCTCCACCGCAAACGGCTCCGGAGCCAGTGCGCACCCCTTCGTGCTGGCCGTTCAATGGCATCCGGAGGCCAGCGACGACCTGCGCCTGTTCGAGGCCCTGGTCGCGGCCGCCCGGTCAACTGTGACTACGTCGGTGCTGGTCAACCAGTGACGTAGGACGGGGTGGCCGGCTGCTCCGCCGGCCGTCGGCTCACGCCGAACGCCGGCTCCGCACCCGGCCACCCGCTTCGCCTCCGCTCGCGCGCGTGCCAGCGGGGGCAGGTGGTCGCGCAGCAGGCGTTCGGCTCGCCGACAGCCGGCTGAGCGGGCATCTGTCCCAGTACCCCCATAGACTCAGCATTCATGAGCCCGGCTGTCGAGATCACCGACCTGGTCAAGCGTTATGGCGCCACGACCGCGGTCGACGGGCTGACGCTTGCCGCCGGCCGGGCGCGAATCACCGCGATCCTCGGACCCAACGGCGCGGGGAAGACGACGACGGTCGAGGTTTGCGAGGGTTACCGGCGTCCCGACCAGGGGACGGTGCGCGTGCTCGGCCTGGATCCGGTGCGTGACGCCAGGGCCCTGCGCCCCCGGGTGGGCGTCATGCTCCAGAACGGCGGCCTGCCGCCCGCGGTCAGGGCGGGCGAGTACCTGCGGCTGATGGCCCGGTTCTACGCTCGCCCGGTCGATCCAGCCGCGCTGCTCGACCGGCTCGGCCTCACTGGTTGCGCGCGTACCCCGTGCCGGCGGCTGTCCGGCGGCCAGCAGCAGCGGCTGTCGCTGGCCGCCGCCGTGGTTGGCCGGCCAGAGCTGGTGTTCCTCGACGAGCCGACCGCCGGCCTGGACCCGCAGGCGAGGCACGCCACCTGGGAGCTGATCGAGGAGTTGCGCGACGCGGGAGTCAGCGTGATCCTGACCACGCACTTCATGGAGGAGGCCGAGCGGCTGGCGGGCGGCGTGGCCATCATCGACCATGGCCGGCTGGTCGCGGCGGGCACCCCGGGCGAGCTCACCGGGACCGACGGGCAGCTCAGATTCCGCGCCCAGCCGGGCTTGTCCACCGACAGCCTGCTGTCCGCGCTTCCCGGCGGTACGGCGGCCAAGGAGTCACCCGAAGGGTTCTACGTGATCGAGGTCCAGGGCCGGGTCGATCCCCAGCTGCTCGCGGCGGTGACCGCCTGGTGCGCCGAGCACGGGGTGCTGGCCAAGGATCTGCGGGTGGAGAGCCGCACGCTCGAGGACGTCTTCCTCGAACTGACCGGCCGGGACCTGCGGTCATGACGGCAGGCACGGCTGGCGGTATCGCTGGCGGGTCGCGGGTGTCGGCGTTCATCCCGGCGCCGGGCGCAGCCCGGCTGGACCGGATGATCGCCGCGCAGGCTGCGCAGGAGACGCGGAACTTGCTGCGCAACGGCGAGCAACTGCTCCTCGTCCTCATCATCCCGCTGCTGCTGCTCGCCGCGTTCAGCCTGGAGCCGCTGGTCAGCATGGGCTTCCACACCCGGCAGCAGCGCGTCGACTTCCTGGTGCCCGGGATCATCGCGCTGGCCATCATGTCCACCGCCTTCACCAGCCAGGCCATCGCGACCGGCTTCGAGCGCCGGTACGGCGTCCTCAAGCGGCTGGGGACGACACCGCTGTCGCGCGGCGGGCTGATCGCGGCCAAGACCGTGACCGTCATCGCGGTGGAACTGCTGCAGGCGGCGATCATCATCGGGGTGGGCCTGGGGCTCGGCTGGCGGCCACACGCCACCGCGGCGGGAATCGGCTGGGTGGTGCTGACCGCGGTCGTGGGCACGGCAGCGTTCAGCGGGCTCGCCTTGCTGATGGCGGGAACGCTGCGGGCCGAAGCCACGCTGGCCGCCGCGAACCTGGTCTACCTGGTACTGCTCGGGGTCGGCGGAGTGCTGTTCTCGCTGACCAAATTCCCTGCCGGGGCGCAAGGACCGCTGAAACTACTGCCGTCAGGGGCTCTGGCCGATGGGCTGCGAAGTGTCCTGGCGAACGCCGGCGGGCTGCCTGTCAGGGATCTCGCTGTGCTTGCCGTGTGGGCGGTCGTGGGCATCGGGCTGGCGGCTCGGACGTTTCGCTGGGAATGACGTTTCGCTGGGAATGAGGTCAGCTCAAACGGGGGGGCGTGATGGCAACATCTCGCCGGCCAGCCGTCGGCATAGCCGAACACTGGCCGGCGAGACGCCGCCACCGCGCTGGAGCGTTCCTCCGGCAGGCCTTGCCCTTACGTCGATTGTGTCGCTGCAAGTGGGGGCGGCCTGGGCGGGGAGGCTGTTCACTGTCCTGCCTGTGGCGGCGGTGACGGGGCTACGGCTGTGGTGGGCGGCACTGGTCATGGGGGTGATCGGGTGGCGGGGAGTGCGGCGGGCCCACGCGCAGCAGGGCCGGTGGGGGCGGGGCGACTGGCTGGTGGTGCTCGCCTTCGGGGTGACGCTCGGGGTGATGAACTTTTGCATTTACCAGGCGTTCGCGCGGATTCCGCTGGGGATCGCCGTCACCATCGAGTTTCTCGGACCGCTCGTCGTGGCGATCGTCGCGTCGCGGCGGGTGCTCGATGTGCTGTGGGTGCTGCTCGCGGGGGTGGGAGTGCTGCTGCTGAGCGGGGGTGGCGGGAGCGGCGGCCACCTTCCTGGTGGGCCTGCTGGACATGGGCTGGATGTGGTCGGGGTGGCGTTCGCCCTGGTGTCGGCGGCCTGCTGGGCGGCGTACATCTTGCTGAGCCGGGCTACGGGGAGACGGTTTCCCGGGTCGTCAGGGCTGGTTGTGGCCATGATTCTGGCCGCTGCCCTGGTGACGCCGGTCGCGGCGGCCAGCGGTGGCGCGGGGCTGCTGCGACCTGGGGTGCTGGCTGCTGGGGCGGGGATAGGGGTGCTGTCCTCGGTCATTCCCTACTGGCTGGAGCTGGAGACGCTGCGGCGGGTGCCCGCGCGGGTGTTCGGGATCTGGATGAGCCTGGAGCCGGCCGTGGCCGCGCTGGCCGGGCTGGTCATACTCGGAGAGGTGCTGGCCCCGCGCGAGTGGCTGGCCATCGGGTGCGTGGTGGCGGCCTGCGCGGGTGCGGCGTACGGGGCGCCGAAGACGGTTCTACGATGAGGTCGTGCCCGCTGACCTCGCCGCCAAGACCGCACCCTCCGGTACCGTCGGCCGTCCGGGGTTGCGCCGGGCGCTGACGGCCGTGTGGGAGCCCACTCAGGACAGCCTGCGCGGGATCGCGCTGGCCGGAGTGGTGGCCACAGCAGGAAGCATCGTGACCGGCGCGGCGGTCCGGCTGAGCCAGTCCGGGCTCGGCTGCCCGGACTGGCCGAACTGCACCGGGCACAGCCTGGTCGCGGCCAGTTCCAGGCAGAGCACGCTGCTGCACGCCTGGGTGGAGTTCGGCAACCGGCTGTTCGTGACCCTGGTCATGGCGGTGTCGGTGATCGTGCTGGTGGCTGCCTGGCGCTTCCGGCCCGGTGACGCCCGGGCCCGGAGGTGGCTGGTCGGGCTGGCCGCGGTGCAGCCAGCCGGGGTCGTACTCCAGGCGGTGCTGGGCGGCATCGTGGTGCTCACCAACCTCAACCCGGCCATGGTTTCCATTCACTTCATCGCCTCGATCGCGATCCTGGCCGCGTCCGTCGCGCTCTACGCCATGCTCGCCGGACCCGCCGCTGGGCCTGCCGATGGGCCTGCCGCTGGGCCGCGGGCCGCTATCCGTACCGACCTGCGCTGGCTGTCCACGGGACTGGCCAGCGTGGCCGGGGTGATGCTCGCGGCCGGCACCGTGGTGACCGGCACCGGGCCACTGGCCGGCGCTCCATCGGTACAGCGCTACCGGCTGCCGCTCGAAGGCGTGACCCAGATGCACGCCGACATCGGCTGGCTGCTGGCGGGGATCACGATCGCGATGGTGATCGCGCTGCGCGCCGCGCCCGCGCCGCCGGCCGCCGTACGGCTCGGCTGGCTGCTGCTCGGGCTGATCATCGCGCAGGGCGCCATCGGCTACAGCCAGTACTTCAGCGGGCTGCCGGCCGGCCTCGTCTGGGTGCACGTGCTCGGCGCCACGCTGGTCTGGATCGTCGCGCTGCTGCTGTTCTTCGCGCTACACCCCGGCGTCCTGCCGGTGCCGCGGGCCGACGATCAGGCCGGTCCCCGCGGCGTCGGGCCAGGAGGGACAGAACTGGGCGACACGGGGCCCGGTGGTGCGGGGCTGGGTGGTGCGGGGCTGGGCGGTGCAAGGCTCGGCGGCACGGGACCGGGCGGCAGGGGACCTGGAGACGCGAGGCCGGGCGGGCCTGACGGCCAGCCCGCCGGCTGAGCGGGCAGGAACGCGGGGCGGGCGACCCCCATGAGGCCGAGCAGCGCCCGCTGGCGCTCGGCGTAGCCGCGAGGGTCCACCACCCGGCGCTCGGCCCGCTGCTGCAGCAGGGCCAGTTCGGTGGCGGCGAGCTGATAGTCGGCCATCGCCGCCGCGGCCGGGCGCCCGCCGGTGGCCCGCGCCCACTCCTTGGCGTACCGTCGCCCGGCCAGCGTGCTGAGCATCTGCACGTCCCACCCGGTGATCAGACCGGTGCCCGCGTAGCCGGGCAGCACCCGGCGGATCAGGGCCACCAGCCTGCGCTGGTCGGTGACCAGGATCACGATGAGCGCGATGAACACGCAGAACAGGACGCCGTAGGCGATCCCGACCCCGGCGAAGCCGAACTTGGACAGCCCGTTCCAGGTGCCGTGCAGGATCATCGCGCCCAGCCAGCCGAGCGGCAGCGCCCACCAGGCGCGCCGGTGCGAGGCCGCGTAGGCGGCGCCGAGGCCGGTCATCGACGTGAAGATCGGATGCGCGAACGGGGACAGGATGCCGCGCAGCACGAACGTGAACTCCAGCAGGTGCGCCCCGCCGACAGCCGGCCGGACCAGCGCCTCGATGTAGTAGCCGACGTTCTCCATCATGGCGAAGCCCAGGCCGACCATGGCAGCGTAGATGATGCCATCGGTGGGACCGTCGAACTCGCCCCGGCGGCGCCACACCATGCCGGCCAGGAAGGCGCCCTTGAGCGTCTCCTCCACGACGGGCGCGCCGAGCGTGGCCGAGATGTAGTCGCCGTTCGAGGTGCCCAGCGCGGGCTGGGTGATGAAGACCATGCCCGCCGTGTTGATCAGCGCGGCGAACAGTGCCGCCACGCCCGCTCCCCACAGGAACGCGAAGATCAGGTGGGCCCGCGGCTCGGGCTCCAGCCGGTCCAGCAGCAGCACCAGGGCCACGAACAGCGGCACCGGCAGCAGCGCGAGCGGCAGCGCGATGAAAAACGGCGCCACGCTGTGCGTCCCGCTGCCCAGGCTCTGCAGCAGGTCAACGCCCAGGGCGACCAGCGCGCAGAGCACCGCCAGCACGGTGCCGATGGTGAGCCCAACCCTGGCCCGGCCCGGCGTCCGGCCCTCGATGACCGCCTTCGGGTCGAACGCCGGCATAGCCCTGGACATACGCGGCATGGTACTTGCCCGCCGTACCCTCCATCCCGCGTGCTGGCGCCCCGAGGTGACGGCGGTTTGCTGGCCCGGCGATAGGCTTTTCAGAGAGCGTGGCACGCGCCGCGCTCTGCCATTGGCGGCCGCGGCGGGCATCAGCATCGCCAGCACTACCGGCTTACCGGGCCGCGCATAGGCGTACAGGAAGGATGGTACCGGCCATGACCTCGAATCCGGACGACACGCTGCAGCAGCTCACCGACGCGGGGGTCGCGATATGGCTGGATGACATCAGCCGCGACCGGCTGCGCACCGGCAACCTCGCCGCCCTCGTCCGTGACCAGCACGTGGTGGGTGTTACGTCCAACCCGACGATCTTCGCGCACGCGCTGAGCTCGGGCGACGCCTACGATCCCCAGATCGCCGACCTGGCGGTCCGCGATGTGTCCGTAGGAGAGGCGTCGCGCGCCGTCACCGGCTACGACGTCCGCTGGGCCTGCGACGTGCTGCGCCCGGTGTACGAAGCCACCGGCGGCCTGGACGGCCGGGTCTCGCTGGAGGTGGATCCCCGGCTGGCCAAGGACACGGCCAAGACCGTCGCCGAGGCCAGGGCGCTGTGGTGGACGGTGGACCGGCCCAACCTGTTCATCAAGATCCCGGCCACCGTCGAGGGCCTGCCCGCGATCACCCAGTGCCTGTCCGAGGGGATCAGCGTCAACGTCACGCTCATCTTCTCCCTGGACCGGTACGACCAGGTGATGGACGCCTTCATGGCCGGGCTCGAGCAGGCCACCCAGGCGGGCCTCAATCCGTCCGGCATCGCCTCGGTCGCCTCGTTCTTCGTCAGCCGGGTGGACACCGAGGTGGACAAGCGGCTGGACAAGCTGGGCACACCGGAGGCCAGGAGGCTGCGCGGCCAGGCCGCCATCGCCAACGCCAGGCTCGCCTACGAGCGGTACGAGCAGAGGTTCGCCACCGAGCGATGGCAGGCACTGGCGGCGGCGGGCGCCCGCCCGCAGCGGCCGCTGTGGGCCTCCACCAGCACCAAGAACCCGGAGTACGACGACACCATGTACGTGGTGGAGCTGGTGGCCCCGGGCACCGTCAACACCATGCCCGAGCCGACCATACACGCGGTCGCGGCGCACGGCCGGCTGCGCGGGAGCACCGCCGCGAGCGGCTACGACGAGGCCAGGCAACTGTTCGCGGAGCTCGACGAGCTGGGTATCGGCTACGACGACGTGGTGAACGTCCTGGAGGAGGAGGGCGTGGCCAAATTCGAGGCGTCCTGGCAGCAGCTCCTGGAAACGATCAAGGATGAGATGGGAAGGGCGGCAGGACGCGGATGACCGTAGCGCCCCGCGCGGTCGGCGACCCGCTGGCCGGCAATCCCCTGCGCGACCCGCGCGACCGGCGGATCCCGCGGGTGGCGGGACCGTGCGTGCTGGTCATCTTCGGGGTCACCGGTGACCTGGCCCGCAAGAAGCTGCTCCCGGCCATCTACGACCTCGCCAACCGGGGCCTGCTACCGCCCGGCTTCTCGCTGGTGGGCTTCGCCCGCCGGGACTGGGAGGACGAGGATTTCGCCCAGCTCACCTACGAGGCGGTCAAGGAGCACGCCCGCACCCCGTTCCGCGACACGGTGTGGCAGCAGGTCAGCGAAGGCGTGCGCTTCGTGCCCGGCGAGTTCGACGACGACGAGGCGTTCGACCGGCTGGCCGAGACCGTGGCCGAGCTCGACGCTCAACGCGGAACCGGCGGCAACTACGCCTTCTACCTGTCCGTACCGCCTGCGAGCTTCCCCCGCGTCGTCGCGCAACTCAAGCGGTCGGGCTTGTCGTCAGCGGGTGAGGGCAGCCACTCCTGGCGCCGGGTGGTCGTCGAGAAGCCGTTCGGCCACGACCTGGCCAGCGCCAAGAAGCTGAATGCGATGCTGGACGCGGTCTTCCCGCCGGGGTCGGTCTTCAGGATCGACCACTACCTCGGCAAGGAGACGGTGCAGAACATCCTGGCGCTGCGCTTCGCCAACGAGCTGTACGAGCCGATCTGGAACCGCGGCTATGTCGATCACGTGCAGATCACCATGGCCGAGGACATCGGCATCGGCGGCCGGGCCGGCTACTACGACGGGATCGGCGCGGCCCGCGACGTGATCCAGAACCACCTGCTCCAGCTCCTGGCGCTGACCGCGATGGAGGAGCCGGTCTCGTTCGACGCCGACTCGCTGCGAGCGGAGAAGGAGAAGGTGCTGTCCGCGGTCAGGCTGCCCGTCGACCTGGCCGTCAGCACCGCCCGTGGGCAGTACTCGGCCGGCTGGCAAGGCGGCATCCAGGTGCCCGGCTACCTGGAGGAGAACGGCATCCCGCCGGACTCGCGCACCGAGACCTACGCGGCGATCACCCTCGCGATCGACACCAGACGCTGGGCCGGCGTCCCGTTCTTCCTGCGCACCGGCAAGCGGCTGCCGCGCCGGATGACCGAGATCGCGCTCATCTTCCAGCGTGCCCCGCACCTGCCGTTCGCCGCCACCGACACCGAGGAGCTCGGGCAGAACGCCTTGGTGATCAGGGTGCAGCCGGATGAGGGGATCACGGTCAGATTTGGCTCCAAGGTGCCGGGCTCGGCGATGGAGGTCCGGGACGTGAACATGGACTTCGCCTACGGCGAATCGTTCACCGAGTCCAGCCCGGAAGCGTACGAGCGGCTGCTGCTCGACGTGCTGATCGGCGACCCGCCGCTGTTCCCCCGGCAGGAGGAGGTCGAGTTGTCCTGGCGGATCCTTGACCCGATCGAGGATTTCTGGGCGGAGCACACCAAGCCGGAGCCGTACCCGGCGGGAACCGTGGGGCCCCCATCCGCCGACACGCTCATCGCGGCCTACGGTCGCGCCTGGCGCCGGCTCTGAGGACGGGCGCGATGACCATCGACCTGACCGACACCAGCACCGGTGCCATCCTTGAGACGCTGATGCAGGCGCGGCTCCGGATGGGCGGCCCCGCGCTCGGCATGGTGCTCACGCTGATCGTCGTGACCGACGAGGCGTCGCAGTACGACGCCATCCGCGCGGCCAGCCAGGCGGCCCGTGAGCATCCCTGCCGGGTGCTCGGCGTGATCATCCGCACCCCGTCGGGCCGCTCCCGGCTGGACGCCGAGATCCGGCTGGGTGAGTCCGGCCCCGGGCAGATGCTGCTGCTGCGCATGTACGGCCCGCTGGCCGCGCACGCCGACTCCGTGGTCGCGCCGCTGATCCTGCTGGACACCCCGGTCGTCACCTGGTGGCCGGGCGCGGGCCCGGCCATCCCCTCCGCCGACCCGCTGGGCGCGCTGGCCCAGCGCCGGGTCACCGACGCGGCCGCTGCCGACAAGCCCCGCCAGACGCTGGCCAGCCTGGCCTCCAGCTACCGGCCGGGCGACACCGACCTGAGCTGGACCAGGGCCACCCCGTGGCGGTCGCTGCTGGCGGCCACGCTGGACCAGTCCTACGGCGAGTCGCGCGCCGCCGTGGTGAGCGCCGAGCACAACAATCCGACCGCCGACCTGCTCGCCACCTGGCTGGCCGTCCGGCTGGGCATCGAGGTGCGCCGGGACGTCTCGGCCGGGCCCGGCATCACCAGCGTGACGTTCGACACGCCGGATGGGCAGGTCTCGATATCGCGGCCGGACGGCCGCACCGCCACGCTGAACAGGCCGGGCCAGCAGGACCGCCGGGTCGCGCTGCACCGCCGCGACACCGCCGAGCTGCTCGCCGAGGAGCTGCGCCGGCTGGACCCGGACGAGGTGTACGGGGAGGTGCTGGCCAGGTTCGCCTCGCACCCGCCCGGCGAAGGCAAGCCCGGCGAAGGCAAGCCCAGCGAAGGCAAGCCCGGCGAAGGCAAGCCCAGTGAGAGCGATGGCTCGTGACCGCTCCGGGTGTCATCGTCCACCGTGACGCGTCGCTGCTGGCCAAGGCCGTCGCCGCGCGGCTGGTCACCGGGCTGGTGGACGCCGCGGCCGCCCGCGGCAGCGCGTCGCTGGTGCTGACCGGGGGCGGGATCGGCACCGCCGTGCTGGCCGAGCTGTCGGCGGCGCCGGCCGTCGGCGCCGTCGACTGGCGGCACCTGGACATCTGGTGGGGCGACGAGCGGTTCCTGCCCGCCGGACACCAGGAAAGAAACGAGACAGGGGCGCACGAGGCGCTGCTGTCGAAGGTTGACACCGACCCGGACCGGGTGCACCCCATGCCGGGCCCGGACGGTCCCGACGGTGACGACCCGGAGGCCGCCGCGGCCCGCTACGCGGCCTGGCTGCGCGAGGCGGCCCGGCCAGAGGGTCACCAGCCGGTGCCCTCGTTCGACGTGTTGCTGCTGGGCATCGGTCCCGAGGGGCACGTCGCCTCGTTGTTCCCGGGCATGCCCGCGCTGTACGACGAGCGGACGGTGGTGGCGGTCAGGAACTCCCCCAAGCCGCCGCCCACGCGGCTGTCGCTGACGCTGCCCGCCATCTGCGCCGCCAAGGAGGTGTGGATCGTCGCGGCCGGTGAGGAGAAAGCCGCGGCCGTCCAGCTCTCGCTGTCGGGCGCGGGTCCGGTGCAGGTGCCCGCCGCGGGCGCGCGGGGCCGACTGCGCACGCTTTACCTGCTCGACCGGGCGGCCGCCTCCCGGCTGCCGCCCGAGCTGGTCCGGCCGGCGTCGCCCTGACATCGCCCTCCTGACATCGCCCTCCTGACATCCGCGGCGTGGGAGCCGCACCTGCCGAGCGACGTTTTCGTTAGGATCACGCCGTGCCCTCGGTGTCGCTTCGCAGGAGCCCGCATCGCGATCACCTGGTGGTCTGCGGAGACGACGCGCTGGCGGTCAGGACGGTCGAGGAGCTCACCACCAGGTACAGCGAGTACGTCACGGTGATCCTGTCGTCCCGTCAGGCCGGCCACGGTCCTCAGATGGCCAGGCTGCCCGGCGTCCGGGTGATCGAGCGCGACGAGCTCAGCAGCGACGCGTTCCACGACGCTCACGTCGAGTCGGCGCGGGCGCTGGCCCTGCTCCGGCAGGACGACCTGGGCAACTTTCATGCCGCGCTGCGTGCCGCCGAGCTCAATCCCGACATCAGGCTGGTCGTGGCGATCTTCAACACGCGGCTGGGCGAACGGTTGCGCTCGTTCTTCCGCGACTGCGCGGTCCTGTCCGGCTCCGCGATGTCCGCCCCGTCGTTCGCCGCGGCAGCCTTGGGCGAGCCGGCGCCCAGCCACATCCGGCTGTCCGGACGCACGCTGTACGTGGCCAGGAGCGCGGATGTCGATCCGGCGCAGGTGGTGTGCGGCCTGGCCGAAACCAGAGGACGCGGCGAGCCCAAGCTGCTCCCGTCCGATCCGGCCGCGGCCGACCTGGTGCTCGCCGTCGCGGGGGGCAGGTCGCGGGATCCGCTGAAACGCCGGCCAAATCCCGTGCGGGGCGCGGTCGGCCTGGCCCGCAGGTTGCTGTGGCACAAGCTCGGCGCCGCCTTTGGCGTCCTGCTCGTCTTGCTGGTCGTGGGGTTCGCGCTGCTCGCCACCGCGGCCAGGTACTCGATGGCGAACGCGTTGTACCTGACCATGATGGACCTGGCGGGCGCCGCCCTCACCAGCCCCGCCGACCACGGACCGGAGAAGATCGCGCAGCTCATCCTCACCTTCGACGGCATGGCGTTCATCCCGGTGGTCACCGCGGCCATCGTGGGCGCCCGGCTGACCGGCTCGCTGCGCACCGGGCCCAAGCCGGTCAGCAACCACGTCGTCGTGGTCGGCCTGGGGAATGTGGGCACGCGCATCGCCGGACAGCTTCACGACCTGGGCGTGGACGTGGTGTGCGTAGACCGCAACGAGAACGCGTTCGGTGCGGACATGGCCCGGCGGCTCGGATTGCCGCTGGTCATCGGGGACACCCGCCGGGAGAGCATACTGCGCGCCGCGAAAATACAGGACAGCCAGGCCTTGCTGTCGGTGACCAGCAGCGACGTCGTCAACCTGGAGACTGCGCTGCATGCCCGCGCGCTGCGCGAGGACCTGCGGATCGTGCTGCGACTGTCAGACGACGACCTGGCCGAGCGGGCGGAGAAGGTTATCGGGAATACCATCTCCCGCAGCGTTCCCTATCTCGCTGCGCCGGCTTTCGCGCTGGCTATGCTCGAGCAGCGGGTGTTGCGCACGATCCCCGTCGGGCGGCATGTCCTGCTTGTCGTGGAAATCCGCATTGAGGCCGGCTCCGAGCTTGTCGGGCGCCGTCTGCGCGACGTACACCAAACCGGCCTGGCCCGCGCAATAGCCGTTCAGAGCAAGGGGACGCCGGCTTTCGACTGGGCCCCGGAGCAGGACTATCCGCTGACCGCACAGGATCGGCTGTTCGTGCTGGCCACGCGGGCGGGCCTGCGCCAGCTTCTGGTGCGCTCGACGGCGCCGCAGCCACTGGCAGCCGGGCCTTCCGTCGCACCTTCCCCGGCGGATGAGCTATAACAAGGCAGCCCGTTCTGTGCAGACTCGTCCGGTAACAAGCCGAACCTCCCATAACGCGTGATTAATGGGTCTCCCGCAAAGTGGATCATCGGCGTTACGCTCAGAGCAGAATCTTCCCGCTGGCTCTGCTGAGCCAGCCGTGAATGTACAGAAGTTTTGGAGGAACCGCCTTGAGCATCACCGAAGAACGCAGCACCGCGGCACCCGTACTGCCCGTCGCCGACCCGGCACCGCTCGGCCTGGCCGCCTTCGCCCTGACCACGTTCCTGCTGTCAGCCGCTAACGCCAAGTGGATGACGCACGCGACGGGCGATGCCTGGCTGGGCTATGCCTTCGCTTATGGCGGCTTCGCCCAGCTCCTGGCCGGCATGTGGGAGTTCCGCAACCGGAACGTGTTCGGCGCGACCGCGTTCTCCACCTACGGTGGGTTCTGGATCGGGCTGGGCCTGTGGGCCCTGCTCGTCGCGCCGCACGCGGCCTCGCCCCTGGCAGGCGGCCACGACCTGGGCTGGATCCTGCTGGCCTTCGCCATCTTCAACACCTACATGATGCTCTGGAGCCTTGCCGTGAACTGGGCCGTGTTCGCGGTGTTCTTCACCCTGGAGGCGACCGAGATCATCCTGTTCGCCGGCTTCTTCGCCAACAACGCGAACGTCATCAGGGCCGGCGGGTACGTCGGCGTGCTCACCGCGCTGGTGGCCTGGTACACCTCCGCCGCGGGCGTGTTCAACGGCATGCGTGGCCGGCCGGTGGTCCCGGTGGGCAAGCCGTTCATCAGCTAGCGCAGCACGAGCGACGCGGGTGGCCCGGGGTAGTCCCGGGACCACCCGCGTTTGTCGGTAGCGTGAGCAGAACGTCGTTTCCGAGGCAGGGTTCCCGCAACCGGGTTCCCGAGAGCAGTGTTCCCCGAGAATTCCCAGAAGGAGGCTCATGGGGTTGGACCTTCAGGAGAAGCGGAAGCTCGACGCCGAGCGCCTGGCCGGGCAGGTCGCGATGGTGA
>DASZAD010000247.1:0-6185 GCA_035945415.1 Streptosporangiaceae bacterium | reverse complement strand
CGTTCGAGCTGACCGACCCGGTGAGCGCGTTCATCCCCTCGTTCGCTGACGTGCGGGTCTACGACGGCGGCCCGGACCTGCGGCCGGTGACCGTGCCCGCCGTCGAGCCGGTCCGGATCTGGCACCTGCTGACGCACACGGCCGGGCTCACCTATGGCTTCCACCGGGTCCACCCGGCCGACGCCATCTACCGCAGCGCCGGGTTCGATCTGACCACGCCCGCTGGATACGACTCACAGCGCTGCTGCGACGCCTGGGCCGGCCTGCCCCTGATGTTCCACCCCGGCACGTCGTGGAACTACTCGGTGGCGACCGACGTGCTCGGCCGGGTCGTCGAGGTCGTCTCCGGGCAGAGCCTGGACGACTTCTTCGCCGCCCGCATCCTGGGCCCGCTGGGCATGACCAGCACCGGGTTCGGCGTGCCCGAGGGCGAGCGGGACCGGCTGGCCGCCCTGTACACGGCCCGGCCGGACCGCACGGCGGTCAGGTTCGACGCCCTGGCCGGCGTGTCCAGGAGCCGCCCCCGGTTCGTCAGCGGCGGCGCCGGGCTGATCTCGACCGCGGCCGACTACCACCGCTTCACCCAGATGCTGCTGCATCGCTCGGACAGCCCGGCGGGAGAGCTGGACGGGGTGCGGCTGCTCGGCCCCCGCACGGTGGCCTACATGACCCGCAACCACTTGCCCGGCGGGGCCGACGTGGAGGCGTTCGGCCACCGGCTGGTGGCTGATTCCCCGCTGTTCGGCACCGGTTTCGGCCTGGGCTTCGGCGTGGTCGTGGACCCGGTGGCGGGCCGGACCTACTGCACCGAGGGCGAGTTCTCCTGGGGTGGCATGGCCAGTACCGCGTTCTGGGTGGACCCGGCCGAGGAGCTGACCGTGGGCTTCTACACCCAGCTTCTGCCGTCGAGCACGCACCGGCTGCGGCCCCAGCTCCGCCAGCTCGTGTACCAGGCGCTGGTTGACTAGGCCGTGACTCGTGGATCTTCAGCGGCGCGGACCGGCGCGCTGGCAAGCACTGGCACCAAGACCCACGAGTCACGGCCTAGGGTGACCGTATGGATGTGATGACAAGCGCTGACCTGCTGGCCGACGCGTTCGGCCGGATCCGTGAGTCCGTGCACGGGGCGGTGGACAGCCTGTCGCCGCAGCAGCTCGCCTACCGGCTCGATCCGGAGTCGAACTCGATCGCCTGGCTGGTGTGGCATCTGACCAGGATCCAGGACGACCACGTCGCGGACGTCACGGGGTTCGAACAGGTGTGGACGGCGGGCGGCTGGGCGGACCGGTTCGGGCTGCCGTTCGACTCGCGGGAGACCGGGTACGGGCACAGCAGGGAGGCGGTCGCGGCCGTGACGGTCAAGTCCGGTGAGCTGCTGACCAGCTACCACGACGCGGTCTACGAGCAGACGACCCGGTACGTCGCCACGCTCACCGACGAGGATCTGCCCCGGATCGTGGACCGGTCCTGGGATCCGCCGGTGACGCTGGGCGTCCGGCTGATCAGTGTCATCGCCGACGATCTCGAACACGCCGGCCAGGCCGCCTTCATCCGCGGCATCCTGCTGCGCCACTAGCCCGTGTCCCGTGGCCCGGCTTCGTCCGCGGCGTCCGTGACCGCGGGTTTCGCGGCGTAGGTGCTCAGCCCGCGCAGGATGAGCTCGACCCCGAACGCGTATCTCTCATCCGGGCCGCCGCTGAACAACGCGTCCACCGCTGACCTGACGTAGGGGAACCGGTCGGCGGGCAGCGACAGCAGGTAGTCCCTGAGCATCCCGAAGAACTGCTCGGGCGACATGTCACCCCCGGTGAACGCCTCGGTGCCCAGGCTCTCCTCGAACGCGTACGCCCCCACGTACAGGCCGAAGAAGTCGCCCAGGTAGGCGATCACCTGGTCCGGGATGCCGAGCGGCTTGAGCAGGGTGAACAGCCACTCGCTGTACAGCGCCAGGACGGGCCCGGTCGGGATCCGGCCGAGCGAGATTCTGGCCACGTCGCGATGGCTGTGCATGATCGCCCGCATCCGGTGGGCCAGCTCCCTGAGCTGCTCCTGCCAGCGGGACGGATCGGGCTCCGGCAGCTCGGTCTGCTGGGTCACCCGCTCGAAGATGAGCTGGAGAAGCTGCTCCTTGTTCCGCACGTGCCAGTAGAGCGACGCGGCCCCGGTGCCGAGCTCCTGGGCCACCCGGCGCATGGACAGCCCGTCCATTCCGACTTCGTCCAGCACGTGCAGGGCCGCGTCCACGATCGCGTCACGGGTCAGCGGGGTACGGCCCGCCGCCTTCCCGGTCTGCCGCCAGGGCGGCTCCGGGACGCCGGTCGCGTTCCCCCAGGTGTTCTGCTGGCTTTCCGTCACATCGACCAGTGTATTACTTATTGAACGGTGTTTGGTTACTCGAACAGCGTTTGACAACTCGACAGCCCGCGTGCCAGAATGACGTTCGATCCCTGGAACACTGTTCTACACGAAAGGTGAGCGACGTGACGCTCATGATCGAGGCCCGCGGGCTGACCAAGCGATTCGGCAAGACGCGAGCCCTCGACGGGCTCGACCTGACCGCCGAGGCGGGGCAGGTGATCGCCCTGCTCGGGCCCAACGGCGCCGGCAAGACCACCTTCATCCGCACAGTGGCGACCCTGCTGCGGCCCGACGAGGGCGAGCTGTGGGTGGGCGGGCATGACGTCCGCCGCCAGCCGCAGGCGGTCCGCCGCTTCATCGGCCTGGCCGGGCAGTTCGCCGCCATCGAGCCCGCCATGACCGGGCGGGAGAACCTGGAGATGGTGGCCAGGCTGTTCGGCCAGGGCCGCAAGGCCGCGCGGTGGAACTCGGCCGCCCTGCTGGAGCGGCTCGGCCTCACCGACGCGGCGGACCGGCTGGTGCGCACCTACTCCGGCGGGATGCGGCGCCGGCTCGACCTGGGCGCCAGCCTGGTCGGGGAGCCGCGGCTGCTGCTGCTCGACGAGCCGACCACCGGGCTGGACCCGCGCAGCCGGATCGAGCTCTGGGACGCGATCAGGGAAATGGTCGGGCAGGGCACCGACGTCCTGCTGACCACCCAGTACCTGGAAGAGGCCGACAACCTGGCCAGCCACGTGGTGATCATCGACCACGGCCGGGTGGTCGCCGCGGGGACGCCAGCCGAGCTCAAGCGCCGGGTGGGCGGCAAAGTCCTCGAAGTCCACGTCCGCCACGACTCCGACGCGGCCATGGTCGCCGAGCTGCTCGGCCGGATCGACCATGGCGAGGTCCGCACCGACCAGGCCACCCGCCGGGTCGGCCTGACCGTGGACAACGGCGGGCTGAACCTCATGGAGGCCCTGCGCGCTGTCGAGGACGCGGGCGTCGAGGTCGAGGACGTCGCCCTCCGGCAGCCCCGGCTCGACGAGGCGTTTCTGTCCCTGACCGGCCAGCCGGCCGCATCCTGACCGCTCGTCCAGAAAGGAAACTGTCAGATGGCACTCGCCACCGCCCGGCCCGCCGGCCGCACCGCCGCGGTCCCCAGGACCACGTCCCTGGGCGCCAGCACCCTGCAGGTCGCGAAGCGCGCGTTCCTGCGCTACCTGCGCACGCCCCAGCTGGTCATAGTCGGCACCATCCAGGGCGCCATGTTCCTGCTCATCTTCCGGTACGTGTTCGGCGGCGCGATCCCGATTCCCGGTATCAGCTATGTGGACTTTCTCGTGCCGGGCTTCATCACCACCGGAGTGCTGTTCTCCGGGATGGGCGCGGCCACCGGGGTGGCCGACGACCTGGCCCAAGGGTTCGTGGACCGGCTGCGTTCGCTACCTGTGCGCCGGGTCTCGTTCCTGACCGGGAGTTCGCTCGCCGACAGCGCCTGGAACATCTGGGGGCTGGTCATGACGGTCGCGATCGGGTTCGCCGTGGGCTTCAGGATCCACGGGTCCTGGCTGGACGCGCTGGCCGCCTTCGGCCTGTGCGTGGTCTTCGGCTTCGCGTTCGAGTGGCTGTTCATCCTGCTCGGCCTGCTCGCGGGGAACCCGCAGGCGGCTCAAGGCATGGCGCTGATCGTGTTCCCGTTCACGTTCATCTCCAGCGCCTACGTCCCGGTCGCCTCCATGCCGGGCTGGCTGCAGGGCTTCGCCCAGCACCAGCCGCTCACCTACATGGTGAACGCGGTCCGCGTGCTGAGTGAGGGTCACACCACGGCCACCATGCTCGGTCACTCCACCTGGTACTGGGCCGGCTGGTCGCTGGTGTGGTCGGCCGGCCTGGTGGCGGTCTTCGTCCCGCTGGCCGCGGCCAAGTACCGCCGCAGCTAACCCCAGCGGCTCCCGGTGCCGGGCCTACCTCTGAACCCGCAGCGTGGGGGGTTTCCGGGGGCTCGTCCCCCCGGGCCAGTACTGCGGGCCATCGGCGAAGCTGGTCGTAGACCAGCGAGCAGGATGAGCTGCCTCCGGGGGGGTTCCGGGGGGCTCGGCCCCCCGGGTCAGCACTTACGGACGCGCTGATGGCCGGGTGCGGATCCGCGCCCGGCCATCAGCTCACCCGATCCTCGGTGGCGCGCTGCCGCGCCTTTGCGGCGTGGCGGCTCGCCGGCTGCACATCTACCCGGAAGATGGCGAGATACGCGACAAAGCCGGCGATAAGTGCGGTCAGGACCAAGGCGACCCTGCCGCTGCCGTAGCCGAGCCCGTGCAGCCGGTGGGGCTTGCCCAGCCAGTCGGCGAACGAGGCGCCCACCGGCCGGGTGACGACGTAGGCGAACCAGAAGGCCAGGATGGAGTTCATCCTGAACTTCCAGTAGCCGATCGCCGGGATAAGGATGATGCAGGCGAAGATCACGAAGGATTTGAAGTAGCCGAGGTGAAAGGTGTACGCGCTCAGGTCGCCGACCGCGGTGCCGAGCGCGAACGTGGCCACGACCGTCGCCCAGTAGAACGCCTCGCGCCGGAAGGTCGTGATGCTGTGGATGGACAGCGTCTTCTCGGTCCGATCCCAGGTGAAGAAAATCACCGCCAGCGCGATCCCGTACAGGGCGCTGGAGGCGATATACGGCACTCCCAGCCCGACGTGCAGGACGTCGGCCGCCATCGTGCCGAAGACGCCGACCATGACCACGGCGAACCAGTACGTCCAGGCCAGGTAGCGGCGCATGGAGAACTGCAGGGCCAAGGCGACGACGAAGCCGGTGAAGCCCAGCAGGACCGCGGGCACCGGATGGATCCGGTGCACCAGGTAGTCCGACGTGGACTCGCCCATGGCCGTAGACAGAGCCTTGATGATCCAGAAGAACACAGTGATCTCAGGGACCCGGAGGAGGGCCTCGTGCCTGCGGTTCATGGCCGTCATTATGCGAGCGCGCCGGAGTGCTCCGGTCATATTGGCCGGATCGACCTGGTCTCTATGACAATCCTTGGCCAGCGCCTTACCCCCTGTTCAGGCTGGCTGCCGTTCATCCGGCTGGCACTCTGCTGCCAGCCGGCCAGTGATGCCGCCTCCGCTACGCTGGGCCGGCTTGCCGGCCATGGGCCTGTGCCGGGCGGATGGCCAGGTGAAACCATCGTGCTGTGACGCCGCAGAGCCAGCCGAGGCCGCCGTCGGGCGAGCACCCGCCCGCGCCACCGGCCGGACCCGCGCGACCCAGCCCCATGCCCCCGTCACAATCCCAGCCCGGCGAAGCCCAGCCCGCGCCACCGGCTGGACCCGCACGACCGCAAGCAGTCACCCAGAGCTCGCCCCGGAACTCGCCGCCGGCCGGACCGGCACGCCCGCGGGCGGCCGTCCAGGACTCGCCGCCGATCGACGTCGAGGACCGCCTGGAGCGCCGTATCCGCAAGCCGATCGACCTGCTGCGCTTCACCGTCACCTGCGTCGAGATCGTCCTGCTGGCCGGCTTTGGCGTGGTGGCCTCTGCCACCACGACCGGAGTGGAAACAAACATCGTGACGGCGAGCAGGCACCTGCCCTACATCGCGCTCGCCGCCGCGCGGCCGCTGACCCTGTTCGCGCTGCTGGTCCTCCCCGTCGCCCTGGCAGGCCGCGAGCTGGCACGAGGCCGGGGGCGCCGGCTGGCCGAGGCCGCGGCCACCGGCATGCTCGCCGTGGCTGTGGTTCTGGTGACTGATGCGGTGCTGCGCAGCGGCGCGGGCGCGAAACTCTACGACGCGATCACCATGTCGCGGCCCGGCGCCAGCCATATGACGCCGCTTGACGCGTATCTGGCC
>DASZAD010000246.1:0-6385 GCA_035945415.1 Streptosporangiaceae bacterium | reverse complement strand
CGCCCGGGGCAGGGCGGAATCTTCGGCCCACAGGTAGGCCGCCCCATACGCCCAGATCGCGTGGATCACCAGCATGCGCGCAGCTCCCGGCCCTGCCTCAGGTCAAGCCCCATACCGCCTACCGCGACAGCTGGCGGCCGGGCCGGCCAAGATCGATGGCGAGTTTTGTGTACTGGACTAATAGAAAGTCGCCATCGATCTTGGTCGGCGACGGCCCGGTCCGGCATCGTCGCCGTTTCAGGTATACGGCATCGGGTTAAGCCTCGCAGATTCATGACTCCGGTGATCGCACCACGCCGCTGGCCGTTCACTGCCGCCCGGGCGGGTCAGGCGTCCGGCCCCGAGCCGTTATGGAAGGAATCTTCGTCCGCCGGCTCGGGACCCTTGCGAGGGGCGAACTGCCTGGTATCGGCGGAGATCTTCCTGAGCTGCTTGTTCATGGACCGGAGCAGGAAGAACAGCGCCACGCCGATCCCGGCGACGACCAGGAAACCGAGCACGCCAGGCTCGACCTGGTTGGTCAGCGTAGAGCCAGCGGCCAGGACGCTTACAGGCACACCTTCTCCCGGACCCCGGCGAACAAGTCGTCCTCGGGAAGCTCGGTATCGACAAGGGATCTAGCCAGATGGTAGTCCTCGGTCGGCCAGGCCGCGCGCTGCACCTCCCGCGGGCAGGCGAACCAGAAGCCATCCGGGTCGATCTGGGTCGCGTGCGCGAGCAGCGCCTTGTCACGGGTCTCGAAGTAGTCGCCGCAGGGCACCCGGGTGGTGATCTCCATCTCGGCCCGGCCGGCCGCCCGCTTCTCCCAGTCGGTGATCATCTGCGCGTACGGCGAGTCCAGGCCGCGCCGCACCATCTCCTCGTGCAGCGCCGTGAACCTGGCCTGGTGGAAGGTGGCGAAGTAGTACAGCTTCAGCGGCTGCCAGGGCTCGCCCGAGTCCGGGTAGCGGTCCGGGTCGGCCGCCGCCTCGAACGCCGCGACGGAGACCCGGTGGCACTGGATGTGGTCGGGGTGCGGGTACCCGCCGTTCTCGTCGTAGGTCAGCATGACGTGCGGGCGGAACGAACGGATCGCCCGCACCAGCGGCTCGGCCGCCTGCTCCACCGGCACCAGGGCGAAACAGCCCTCGGGAAGCGGGGGCGGCGGGTCGCCCTCGGGCAGGCCGGAGTCGGTGAAGCCCAGGAACTGCTGCCGGACGCCGAGGACGTCGCGCGCCCGGGCCATCTCCTCCATCCGGATCCTGGGCAGGTCGGCCCGCACCTCGGGCCGGTCCATCGCCTTGTTGAGTATGTCGCCGCGCTCGCCGCCGGTGAGGGTGACCACCAGCACCTCCACCCCGGACCGGGCGTAGCGGGCCATGGTCGCGGCGCCCTTGCTCGACTCGTCGTCGGGGTGGGCGTGCACGGCCATGAGCCGCAGCGTCTCGTCCTCACCGGCGGCGCGGCATCGCGGGGTGGTTGTCTCGGTATCTGCTGACACGTATGGTTTCCTTGGTTCGGAAGTAGGCTCGGCCGACCATTCTTCAGGAGAACACCCTGGTAGGGCGAAGGAATTCCGTGCCGCGGTCGCCGGGGCGGCACGGGAGCGACGGCCAGGTGACGACGACCTGAACACCGGCCTGCCCAAGCGGGGGATTGACAGGACGATTCACTGGGCAGACCTTGTTAGCCTCAAAGGATTACCCCGGGACCCCCGCGGCGGCCCGGCGGACAGCAGTTTGCCGCACACTCTAGGAGTGCCCGTGACCGAGACGCGCGACGACAGCGTCACCTGGCTCACCCAGGAGGCGTACGACCGGCTGAAGTCCGAGCTTGACCACCTCTCCGGCCAGGGGCGCATCGAGATCGCCGAGAAGATCGAGTTCGCCCGCGAAGAGGGAGACCTGCGCGAGAACGGCGGCTACCACGCGGCCAAAGAGGAGCAGGGGAAGATCGAGGCCCGGATCAACCAGTTGCAGCACATCCTGGCCAGCGCGCGAGTGGGTGAGCCACCCCGTACCGAGGGGGTGGTCGGGCCGGGGATGACGGTCACCGTCCAGTTCGAGCCGGACAACGAAGAGGTCACCTTCCTGCTGGCCTCGCGCGAGGAGAGCGGCGCGCCGATCGACGTGTACTCACCGCGGTCCCCGCTGGGCGCCGCGATCTCCGGCAAGAAGGTCGGAGAGAAGGCGACCTACAGCCTGCCGAACGGACGCAGCGCGACCGTCGAGATCCTGGAGGCCGTCCCCTACGCGGGGATGTAATCCGGCCCGGTCAGCCGGCCAGCTCGGGCGCGGGCTGCTCGGCCGACGGCGCCCGGCCGCGAAGCGGGACCTCACGGATGGCCATGCCGGCCGCGCCGGCTCAGCTCGCCCGATCGTCGCCCGCCGCGGCGCGCACCAACGGCAGCACCCGGTAGGGAACCGGGGTCGCCAGCGCGATCACCGTGGACGCCCGGACCACGCCGGCCACGTCCACGATCGCGTCGATCACCCGCTGCAGATCCGCGTTCGTCCTGGCCACGACCCGGCACAGCATGTCACCCACGCCGGTGATGGTGTGCACCTCCAGCACCTCGGGGATCACGGCCAGGCCCTCGGCGACCGGATCGTGCCCGCCCGCCTGCCGGATCTCCAGGGTCACGAAGCCGGTGACGCCGAAGCCGAGCGCGGCGGGGTCGATGTCGGGACCGAACCCGGTGATGACCCCCCGGGCCTGCATCCGGCCGAGCCGGGCCTGGACGGTCCCGCGGGCCACGCCCAGCCTCCGGGAGGCCTCCAGCACTCCCACCCGGGGTTCGCGCCGGAGCAGCTCGACCAGCCGGGCATCCAGAAGATCGGCCACGGTCGCACCTCATTCGCGAAACGCTGCGCAGTCACGGGTTGTCAGCGATCCTCGACTATACAAACTGGCCAGGGCAGGCCAGACCGGTCGGGCCGCGCCGCTACCTCGCTCTCCAATGTCAGCGTGGCGTGCTAGTCTCAGCGCGTCCGCGATAGCCAAGCGGGTATTAGTAGTACCGCGGTGGGGCACGCCGTGGCTGCGCGGGGAGGCTTCCGGGATGCCGGGCCGGTGACCCGCGAACCAGCAGCGCGATCGCGAGTCGCGGCTGAAATCCCCGCCTTCGAGGCGCGGAGGATATCAAGAGCCCATGACTCAGCCAGAAGACACGGGCGACCAGCCGGCTGCCGGCCAGCCAGCGCATGACCAGTCACATCCGGCACAGGACGGCGGTTCACATCCGGCACAGGACGGCGGTTCGCCAGCGCCTGCCCCGGTGGCCGCCCCGCCGCCGCCAGGTTCCTGGTATTTCCCGCCCCAGCCCATCCCGCCGTATGACCCGGCGACCGCCACACAGCCCTACGGCGCGCCCGGGCCGCCCGGTAACACCCCCGGTGCGCCCGCGCCGCCCTATGGCGCCCAGCCCAGCCCCGGACAACCCGCCCCCGGACAGGCCTACCCCGGACAGCCCGCCCCTGGACAGGCCTACCCCGGACAACCTGGCCCCGGACAGGCCAGCCCCGGGCCGGGCCAGCCGTACGGCCCACCGCCGCCTCCGTACGTCCAGACGCCTTACAGCGCGCCGCAGCCGCAGTACGGCGCTCCGCCGTATGGCGCTCCGCAGCAGCCGTATGGCGCTCCGCAGCAGCCTTACGGTGCCCCGTACCCGCAGTACCCGGGCGGTCCCGCCTATGTGGCCGGGCCAGAGCCCGACCTGGCTGGACGGTGGCGACGGCTGCTGGCCAGGATCATCGACATCGTGGTGCTCAGCGTGGTCCTGATCCCGCTGTCGATCCCGATGCTCCGCCACCCGCTGGACAACCTGCAGCAGGTCACCAACAGGTACCCGGATGTGTCGGCGCCGGGCGCGCAGGCGGCGATCGCCAGGGCCGACGGCAAGCTGCTCGGCGCGCTCGTGCTGTTCACGATCGTGGGCGCGATCATCACGTTCTTCTACGACTGGCCGCAGCACGCCCTGTGGGGCCAGACGCTGGGCAAGCGAGCCCTGCGCACCCGGGTGGTCACCGCCGGCGGCCGGGCCCCGGTGACCGTCGCCACCGCGGCCAAGCGGTCGGCCGTCTACGCCCTGGTCCCCATCGTCCCACTCCTGGGCGGGCTGTTCGCGCTGCTCAACGAAGCGTGGTGCCTGTGGGATCTGCGCCGGCAGTGCCTGCACGACAAGGCCGCCCGCACGATCGTGATCAGGACGGACATGCCGCCGGCCTGGCCGCAGCCAGGCCCGTGGGGGTGACGGCCGGGGTCAGCCGAAGATCAGGGTGTACCCGGCCTTACGCAGCGTGCTGATCACCTCGTCGCAGTGGCCGGGACCCCTGGTCTCCATCTGGATCAGCACCTCGGCCTCCCCTACGTGCAGCCGCAACGAGACGCGCTCGTGGACGATGTCGAGCACGTTGGCGCCCAGGGCGGCCAGCTCACCCAGCAGGGTGGCCAGCGCGCCCGGCCGGTCGGGGAGCCTGCACCGGAAGATCAGGTACCGCCCGGCCGCGGACAGGCCGTGGCGGAGCACCTTGGCCAGCAGCAACGGGTCGATGTTGCCGCCGGACAGGATGGCGACCACCGGCGGCTCGAAGGCGTGCGGGTGCTCCAGCAGGCCGGCCACGCCCGCCGCCCCGGCGGCTTCGACGACCTGCTTGGCCCGTTCCAGGCAGATCAGCAGCGCGCTGGACAGCGTGTCCTCGGAGACGGTCAGCGCGCGGTCGGCCAGCTCGGACAGGATCTGGAAGGTCAGATCGCCCACGGTGATGACCGCGATGCCGTCGGCCATCGTGGGCAAGGTCTCCACCAGGACCGGCCGGCCCGCGGCGATCGAGGCCGGCAGCGGCGACGCGTTCTCCGCCTGCACTCCGACCACGCGGATCTCCGGATTGACCGTCTTGGCCGCGATGGCCACCCCGGAGGCCAGCCCGCCGCCGCCGACCGCGACGCTGATCGTCCGCACCGACGGGCACTGCTCGATGATCTCCAGGCCCAGGGTGCCCTGGCCGGCGATCACGTCCGGGTGGTCGAAGGGGTGGATGTAGATGCTCCCGTGCCTGTCGGCGTGGGCCAGGGCGGCGGCCATGGCGTCCTCGACCTTCGACCCGACCAGGACGACGTCCGCCCCGTATCCCCTGGTCGCCTCCACCTTGGGCAGCGGCGTCCCCTCCGCCATGTAGACCGTGGCCTCGATGCCGAGCGCGGCGGCGGCGAAGGCCACACCCTGGGCATGGTTGCCGGCGCTGGCCGCGACCACGCCGCGCGCCCGCTCCTCCTCGCTGAGCCGGGCGATCCTGGTGTAGGCGCCGCGCACCTTGAACGATCCGGTGCGCTGCACGTTCTCGCACTTGAGGTACACCGGGCCGCCGAGCCGTTCGGACAACGCGCGAGAGCGCATCATCGGCGTCTGCGAGATCACTCCGCGCAGCAGATCGCGGGCGGCGGCCACGTCGTCGAGGCCGACGGGGAAGGAGATCACCCCGCTAGTCTCGCACCCCCTGGGTGCCAATCCGGCCGGGGATGGACATAGTGTCGAATCGTGCAGCCATACCGCGAGTACCACGGCCTCAGCCGGCTGGGATATCCGGCAGCCGGTACCACCAGCCCTCCGGCCGCGATCACCGCGGGCGAACTACGCGCCAGCGGCCACGTCCACCGGAGCGTGAAGGAGGAGATCCGGCAGAACCTGCTCGCCCGGCTGCGGGGCGGTCAGGACCGGTTCCCCGGCATCGTCGGCTTCGGCCAGACGGTCCTGCCGCACCTGGAGCGCGCCCTGCTCGCCGGCCACGACGTGATCCTGCTGGGCGAGCGCGGCCAGGGCAAGACCCGGCTGATCAGGACCATCGCCGGGCTGCTCGACGAGTGGACCCCGGTGGTCGCCGGATGCGAGATCAACGACCACCCGTACGCGCCGGCCTGCGGCCGCTGCCGCCGGCTGGCCGCCGAGCAGGGCGAGGAGCTGCCGGTGGCCTGGCGGCACGTGAGCGAGCGGTACGGCGAGAAGCTCGCCACGCCGGACACCAGCGTCGGCGACCTGATCGGGGACATCGACCCGGTGAAGGTGGCGGAGGGCCGGACGCTGGGCGACCCGGAGACGATCCACTTCGGACTGCTGCCGCGCACCAACCGCGGTGTCTTCTGCTTGAACGAGCTGCCCGACCTGGCCGAGCGCATCCAGGTGTCGCTGCTCAACGTGCTGGAGGAGCGCGACATCGGGGTGCGCGGCTACTCGCTGCGGCTGCCGCTCGACCTGCTGCTAGTGGCTAGCGCCAACCCCGAGGACTACACCAACCGGGGCCGGATCATCACCCCGCTCAAGGACAGGTTCGGCGCGGAGATCCGCACCCTCTACCCGCTGACGCTGGACGACGAGCTCACGCTCATCCGGCAGGAGTCCCGGCTGCCGGAC
>DASZAD010000245.1:0-20933 GCA_035945415.1 Streptosporangiaceae bacterium | reverse complement strand
CGGCGACGGCCGCCACCGCCGCGATCAGACGGCTGCGGTACTTCCTCATAGCTGGTCCTCCTTGTGGCTGCTGACTGTCCCGGATCCGGAGTCCGGGATCTCCGCTGCACGGGACGCTATGCGTGTACCGCCCGGTGCGTGAACGCGGAAATCCACATACTTTGAGTGGCTGCTCCGCGTCACTAGACCTTTGACCGCGGCCGGGCCTCGTATCCTGCTGCCATGCCCGGGGGGATCTACGGCCGGGACGCCGAGCTGAGCGTCCTCGACGAGTTCCTCACCGGCCTGCCGTTGGCGCCGGCGGCGCTGGTGCTCACCGGGGGAGCCGGGGCGGGGAAGACCACGCTGCTGCGGGCGGGAGTAGAGCGGGCCGCCGCGCTGGGGTACACGGTTCTGCGGACGCAACCGTCTCCAAGCGACATGCGGCTGGCCTTCGCTGGTTTGGCCGACCTGCTCGACGCGCACCTGGATGTGGTCTTGGCCCGGCTTCAGGGTCCGCAGCGGCGGGCGCTCGGTGTGGCGTTGCTGGTTGACGACGCGCCGCAGGCGCCCCCAGAGCCACGGGTGATCGCGGCGGCGTTCCGTAGCGCGCTGCTGGTCCTGGCGGAGTCAGCGCCGGTCGTTGTGGTGGTCGACGACATCCAATGGCTGGACGCGCCTACCGCGTCGGCCGCGAGTTTCGCGCTTCGCCGGCTGGAGCGTGAACCGGTTGGCCTGCTGTGCGCGCAGCGCCGGGAGGAACCGCAGGGTGAGCTGCCGCTTGAGCTCGGCCGTGCCCGGCTGAGCACCCAGGCGGTGGCGCTGGGCGGCCTGAGTCTCGGCGCGCTCCACCACCTGCTCCGGACCAGGCTGGGCGTGTCGTTCTCCCACCCGACCCTGCGCCGGGTGCATGCCGAGTCGGCGGGCAACCCGTTCATCGCACTGGAGATCGTCCGCACGATGAGACGGCGCGGGATCACCCGCCTGGCCAGCGGCCCGCTGCCGGTACCCGACACCGTGGGTGGCCTGGTCGGTGAGCGGCTGCGCGAACTGCCCGCCCCCGTGACGGAGGCGCTGAGGCTGGTCGCGGTCATGCCGGACGCACCGTTGAGCCGCTACCTGGCCGCCGGGGTGCCCGATGGTGATCTGGACGCGGGTGTTACCGCGGGTGTGGTCGAGGTGGACAGCGGACGGCTGCGTTTCTCCCATCCACTGCTGGCGTCGGCGGTCCTCGGCACGACCCCGCCCGCCCGGCGCCGCGAGCTTCACCTGGCGGCCGCGAACACAGCCGCGGATCCCGAGGAGAAGGCACGCCACATCGCGCTCGCCACGGCCACGACTTCGGCCCAGATCGCGGCCGGACTGGATGACGCGGCGCGGGCGGCCGAGCTGCGCGGTGCCCCCGCCGCCGCCGCGGAACTCCTGGAACTCGCTGCCTCGCTCACCCCCGGCACCCACCTTGGCGACAGGCACCGCCGGCTGCTTGCGGCCGGCCGGCTGCTCCACATCGCGGGAGAAACGCGCGCCGCGGCGGCCCTGCTGGATCATCTGGCCCAGACCTCTCCGCCGGGACCCCAGCGCGCGGAGGCCCTCGCCCACCTCGGCTGGAACAGCGAGGAAGATTTCGAGGCCTCAACCAGGCTGCTGGAGGAGGCGCTGGCGGAGGCAGGGGAGGCAGCCGGACTCCGCGCCAGCATCCACTTCTTCCTTTCCGATCACTGGGCGATCAGGGGGAACATCGAGCGCGCGGCGGAGGAAGCGCACTTCGCGGTGGCGGACGCGGAGCGGGCAGACGAGCCCGCGCTGCTCGCATCCGGGATCGCGCAGGCCTTCTTCTTCGACTGGATGTGCGGGCACCAGACCGACGAGCGCCAGCTTGACCGGGCGCTGGACCTGGAACGGCAGCTGGGTTCCGTGGGGTCCCATGGGCCGCCGAGCGAGGCCGCCGGGCTGTACCTGATGGGCATGGGGCGGCTGGATGAGGCGCGGGCCGCGCTGGAGCGCGCGCTGGCGCGGGCCGAGGCGGAGGGCGTTGAGTACGTCCGGGCGGATGTGCTCCTCCGGCTTTCGGTGATCGCGAGCCAGAAAGGCGACCCGCTCCGGGGCGCCGAGCTGGCACGGGCGGGGCTCGACATTGCCGAGCAACTCGTCCTTGAGCAGCTCACCAGCGCGCTGTTGTTCGGCTGCGGGTTCGCGGCTCTCCAGCGGGGCCAACCGGCCGAAGTAACCGAAGCGGCCCGCCGTGGCCTGGAGCTGTCCCGCGCGGTGGGTGAACGCGTCTATCTGGTGTGCCACGAATGGCTTCTTGGCGCTCTTGACCTGGCGCTCGGGAACTTCGCCGCGGCCGCTGCCCGGCTCCGCCCGCTCGCCGGTCAGCTTCCTTCTCTTGGCCGGCGGCCCAACTCCCAGAGCATCGCGACTGACGCCATCGAGGCGCTGATCGGCGCGGGTGAGCTCGATGAGGCCGCTTCGCTGCTGGCCGCCACGCAACAGCGCTACACCGACCCGATCACGTCCGCGTCCGCCGCGCGTTGCCGGGGCCTGCTGGCTGCCGCGCGAGGAGACCCCGGTGAGGCCGTGACCCACCTTGACCACGCGGTGGAACTTCAGGCAGCGATGACACCTCAGCCAGTACAGCTGGGCAGAACGCTACTGGCGCTCGGCTCGATGCAGCGCCGGCTCAAGCAGCGGCGGGCGGCCAGGGAAACCCTCACCGAGGCGATCAGGCTGTTTCAGGGTGCCGGAGCGGCCCTGTGGGCTGCCCGCGCCGAAGAAGAGCTGGCGAGGGTCAGCGGCCGCGCGCCCAGCATCGGTGAGCTCACCGCCACCGAGCTTCGGGTGGCGGAGTTGATCGCGCAGGGGATGAGCAACCGCGCGGCCGCGGCCGAGCTGTTCGTGACGGTCAGGGCCATCGAGTCCACCCTGACCAAGATCTACGCCAAGCTCGGCGTGCGATCGCGCACACAGCTTGCCAGCCACCTCCGTGACCGTGCGTAGCAGTCATCTACCCGGCGGCCAGGCTGGGCTACCCGGGATCGCGGCCGGCCCTGCGACCGTGCGGTAAGACTGGGACATGGAGACGTGTCGAATCGGCACGTGTTGTCCGCCCGGGCCACTCGTGTTCCCCGGGGACGCGGGGCGAACAGCGTCGGATGTTCTCAGCATGTCCGCCCGCGCGGCCGGTGCCGCGTCCGCGGCCCGTGACAATCCCGGGATTCAGCTGACGGTGGCGGTGAAGGTGCCGCCCTGGTTGAGCCGCAGCTGGCCCCCGGCGCACAGGTCCGGGACGGTGATCGAGCCCTGAAAGACCAGCGGGCTGCTCTGATCCCCGCTGGGATACCACTGGCTGCCGGTCACCGCGTAGGACTGGGCCGGCATCACCACAGTGAGCGTGCTCGCCGACGGCGCCGCGCCCGAGGCACACGCCACCGCGAAGACCACCTGAGGGTTGGTGACCGTCACCGAGAACGAGGCGTGGTTGCCGGGCACCGTGAAGTCATAGCCGGCCTTCAGCGTCACCCCGGGCGAGACCTTCAGGTCGCCCTCCATCGCCTGCGGCCCCATGCTCAGCGAGCCGGGGCAGACCACCGGCTTGGTGGCGCTCCACGACCCGGAGCTGCCGTTGGCACTGTAATGCCAGCGGAAGTTCACCGTGGTGCCTGTCGGGCACGGCACGCCGCAGCCAGGGACCACCGCCCGACGGGCCACCCGGCACCTCCCCGGGTCGCGGCCAGCCTACTCACCTGGCGGCAGCGCGGGAGCTCACGGACCGGGCGAATGCTGCGCCATAGCCGGGCGCCGTTGTGACTACGCTGGCGGAGTGGAGCGCCGGTTCGACACTGTGCATACCGCCCGGCTGGTGATGCGGCGCTGGCGGGAGAGCGACCGGGAGTCGTTCGCGGCGCTGAACGCCGACCCCGAGGTCATGCGGTACTTCCCGGCCCGGCCCGACCGCGCCGCCAGCGACGCCGCGATCGATCGAATGGAAGACCTGTTCGACCGGCAGGGGTTCGGCTTGTGGGCGCTGGAGGTGGCGGCGACGGGGGAGTTCATCGGGTTCACCGGGCTCAACCCCATGCCCGAGGGCGTCCCGGGGGCAGGCGGCATGGAGGTGGGCTGGCGGCTGGCCCGCCAGGCATGGCATCAGGGGTACGCCACCGAGGCGGCCAGGGCGGCGGTGGGCGTCGGGTTCGACGGGGCGGGCCTGGCGGAGATCTGGTCGATAACGGCCGTGCTCAACGAGCCGTCGCAGGCCGTGATGCGGCGACTGGGCATGGTCCTGTATGGCCACTTCGAGCATCCGAACGTGGCGGCCGGCCACCGGGTCCGCCCGCACGTCGCCTACCGGCTCCAGCGGCCGCTCGCCGGGTAGCCGAGCGCCCGGTAGACCGCCGCCGTCGGCTCAGCGGGTAGCCGAGCACCCGGTAGGCCGTCGCACCGCTTCGGCTGTGGCCCGCTCATATGCCTCGGTCTGGAAGATGCCGGGGATGAGGTAGCTCTGATAGGTCCGGGATCTGGCTGGTCTTGCCCTCCAGCTCAAACAGGTCACGAAGACCGGGAACTGGCCCCATCCAGCGAAGCGGAACTGCTCGCGGTGCTCACCGCCATAGGCAATTCGCAGCGGCTGCGGGTGATAGCCGAGCTGGCCGGCGGCCGGGTGCACGTGAGCGAGCTGGCCCGCAGGCTCGGGATGTCCAGGCCGCTGCTGTACATGCACCTGGACCGGCTGGAGAAGGCGGGACTTGTGACCGGGCGGCTGGAGCTGTCGGGGGACGGGAAGGCGATGAAGTACTTCGAGCTGGCGCCCTTCCAGCTGCAGGTGACCCCTGAGACGATCATCGAAGCACTACGGGCCAGCGGCGCCAGCCAGGACGGCCAGGATCACACGGAAGAGAGCGAACAATGACCAGCATGCCGGTCGCGGCCGCCGCGCACGGGACCAACTACACCGCGATCACGATCGCTGTGGGGATCATCTTCATCATCGGCGCCACCATCGCCACTGTGGTCTGGTCCTACTTCCGGCTGCAGGCACACCGTGCCGACGCGGTCGCGATGGCCCACTACCGCAAGCTGGCCGAGGACGCCGTGGCCAACCAGCAGGAGCTTCGCGACCAGCTCACCAAGCTCACCGACAAGGTGCAGGCGGTCGAGCAACTGATGCGGGATGTCGGATGACCACGCAGGTGAACGGCGCTGGTCCACCGCCCCCGGCCGGCGGCTCGGGAGGCGGCACTCGCCTGGTGCTGTACCGGAATCCGTTGCGCCTGGTGGTCTCGGCCAGCCTGTGGCGTGGCGTCTGGTATCTGGCCGGTTATGTCTTCGTCACCGGATGGATCCTGTTCGCCGTGGCGCTGACCGCGACCGTTACCGCGGCAGTGTTCGCGGTCACCCTGGCCGGGATCCCGTTGCTGGCCGCCGCGGCGGGGGTGGTGCGGGGCTGCGCCAACGTGGAGCGCGGGCGGCTGCACTGGGTCCTCACCCAGCCGGTCCGCGGCCGCTATCTGCCGGTCACCAGGCCCGGGATCATCGCCCAGGCCACGACCCGGTGGCGGGACCGGGCCACCTGGCGCGACGTCGCGTATCTGATCGGGCTCTGGGCCCCGCTGTTCATTCTGGACACGATCGTGTTCGCGATCTGGCTCACATTTCTCGCCGGCATCACCCTGCCCGCCTGGTACTGGGCGCCGGAGAACACGTTCGACAACGGCCTGCGGGCACATGGCGCGCAGCTTGGTTACTTCCCGAACGGCCCGCACGGGCCCGGCGGGCACGGCTTGTACGTCGACACCCTGCCCAAGGCCCTGCTGGCCGCCGCCGTGTTCCTGGTGTTGTTCCTGTTGTTCAGCTACGTCCTGGTGATCACCGCGCGGGCGCACGCCCGGATCGCGCGGGCCGTGCTGCGCGCGCCCGCCGACCCGCTGGCTGAGGCAAAGGAGGTGCTCACCCACCCCGGCCCGCTGGGTCCGCTCAACGCGGGTGTCCCGGACATGAGATAAGGCAAGTCCAGTGCCCCGCCCGTGAGGGGTCAGCTCACGGGCGGGGCCACGACCCACGCACTCCCACCTCATCCGAGAGAGACCACGATGCGCCAGTCGAGTAGTTCAGTATTGCCGGAAACAGACCCGGCCCGCCACGCCAGCCCGTGGCCCGCCAGCCAGGGGGGCGACCATCGCTCCCGGGCTCGCGCCCCGGTCGTCGAACGCATCGCCGGGTGGAGCGCCCGGCACCGGAAGACGGTCGTCCTGGGCTGGCTGGTCCTGGTGGCCCTGGTGTTCGCAGTCGGGCATGCGGTCGGTACCGGGAAGCTGCAATCGTACGACTCCGGGCAGTCCGGTCAGGCCGAGCGCACCCTGGACCGTATAGGCGCCTCGGCACCTGCCCATGAGAGCGTGCTCATCCAGGCCAGGACACCGGGTGACAGTTACGCCAACGACCCGGCCATGCGCCACGCGGCCGGTCAGGTCACCGCCGCCCTGGCCCGGCTGCCGCACGCGGCCGCCGGGATCAGATCCCCGGCCGGCCCCGGCGACCGCGCGCTGGTCTCCGCCGACGGCCGTAGCGCCCTGGTCACCTTCAGCGTCCCCGGCTCCGCTGACAACGCGTCAAACGCGATTGGTCCTGCCCTGAAGGCCGTGGCGTCGGTGCAGGCCAGGCACCCGGGGCTGAGGATCGCCGAGGCGGGGGACGCGAGCTTGAACCAGGCCGTCAACGACCAGGTCAACCAGGATTTCCGTACGGCCGAGACCACCTCGGTGCCGATCACGCTGATCTTGCTGCTGCTGGTGTTCGGTGCCCTGGTCGCCGCCGGGATCCCGGTGCTGCTCGCGGTCACCGCGGTGATGACCGCGGTGTCGCTGCTGACCATTCCCGGGCACTGGTTCCCCATCGGTTCGAACACCTCGGAGGTGGTGCTGCTCGTCGGGATGGCGGTCGGGGTTGACTACTCGCTGTTCTACCTCCGGCGAGAGCGGGAGGAGCGGGCCAAGGGCGCCAGCACCGCCGAGGCGATCAGGACCGCCGCGAGAACGTCGGGCCGGGCCATCGTGGTCTCCGGGCTGACTGTGATGGCGGCGCTGGCCGGGCTGTTCCTGACCGGCGCGGCCTTGTTCGACGGAATGGCCATCGGCGCGATCATGGTCGTCGGGGTCGCGGTGATCGGCTCGCTCACGGTGCTGCCCGCGCTGCTGTCCTGGCTGGGCCACCGCGCGGACTGGGGCCGGATCCCGGTCCTCGGCCGCCGCCGCACCGCTGCCGGACGGTCCTGGATGTGGGGCGGGCTGGTCCGCCAGGTGGTGCGGCGCCCGCTGCTGTGGGGCGGCGCGGCCCTGCTCGCCATGATCGCGCTCGCGGCGCCGGCGGCCGGCATGCGACTGGCCAACCCGGGCATCGACGCCCCGGCCAGCCTCCCGGTCGTGCACACCATCCACCAGATCGAGACCGCGTTTCCGGCCGCCCCCGCGCCCGCCCAGGTGGTCGTCACCGGCCGTGACCTGCAGGGGCCTGCCGTAACTCGCGCGATCGACGCCCTCCGGCAGCGCGCCGCTCGCGGCGGACCGATCCGCCAGCCGGTCACGGTGACCAGCGTGGCCGGCGGGCGAGCACTCGTCATCGACGTCGAACTGGCCGGCGACGGCGGCAACGCCACCTCCGACCGGGCCCTGCTCGCGCTGCGGGATCACATCCTGCCCGCCACGCTGGGCCAGGCTGGGGTCAGCTATGCCGTCGCCGGGGACACCGCCTCCGGCTACGACAACACCCGGCAAATGGACGTCAGGACCCCGATCGTGCTCGCCGCCGTCGCCGGGCTGGCGTTCCTGCTGCTGCTGATCACGTTCAGGTCGCTGCTGCTGCCGCTGGTCTCCGTGGGCCTCAACCTGCTGTCGGTCGGTGCCGCCTACGGCCTGATCACCCTGGTCTTCCAGGACGGCCGCTGGCAGGGACCGCTCGGCTACACCGGCTTCGGGGCGATCACCTACTGGGTACCGCTGTTCCTGTTCGTGTTCCTGTTCGGGCTGTCCATGGACTACCACGTGTTCATCCTCAGCCGCATCAAGGAACTACGGGCCCGCGGCCACAGCACCCGCCAGGCGATCATCGACGGCATCGCCAGCAGCGCCGGGGTGGTGACCAGCGCGGCAGTGATCATGATGGCGGTGTTCTCGATCTTCGCCAGCATGCACGAGATCGAGCTGAAGATGCTCGGCATCGGGCTGCCCGCCGCGGTGCTGATCGACGCCACCATAGTGCGCGGCATCCTGGTCCCGGCGGCCATGGCCCTGCTCGGCGAGCGCTGCTGGTACCTCCCCCGCTGGCTCGGCGGGCGGCCGCCGGCGGCGCTGGAACGCCCGGCACCGTCAGCGGCGCAGCCCAGTTGACACATCAGCCCGGCCCTCCCCCTCCTCCCCCTCCTTCCCCGCTGTCTGGCCTCGCTGTCTGGCCTCGCTGTCTGGCCTCGCTGTCAGGCGAAAGCCTGGGGAGGCAGGAGGGGGGAGGGCCGGGCGCTGGCATCGGTGATCGGCACCGAGCTTGCGGCGAACTCGCGCAGCGCGGCCCCGTGCACCAGCCGGGCCGGGAACGGGCCGCCGGCGGTGCGCCGGGTCAGTCCGGCCACCGGGAGCGGATGATCGGCGGCGGCGATGACCAGGTTGCCGAACCGGCGGCCGCGCAGCACCCCGGGCTCGGCGATGAGGCAGGCCTGGGCGAACACCGCGCGGACGGTGGCGACCCGGGCGCGGGCGTGGGCCAGCGGCGGGCCGTCGGCCAGGTTGACCGCGAACATCCCGGCCGGGGCCAGCGCCCTCGCCGCCGCCGCGGTGAACTCCATCGACGTCAGGTGGGCGGGAGTCTGGCCGCCGGCGAACACGTCGGCGAACAGCAGGTCGACCGAGCCGGCCGGCAGCCTCTCCAGGGCGTCACGGGCGTCGGCCACGCGCATCCGGATCCGGCCGGCCGGCCCGCTCGCGCGCCCCGGCTGGTCCAGCGGCAGCCGGGTGCGCACGAGACCGGCCACCTCGGCGCTGGCCTCGATGGCCAGCTGGCGGGAACCGGGCCGGGTCGCCGCCACGTAGCGGGCCAGCGTCAGGCCGCCGCCGCCCAGGTGCAGCACCCGCAGTGGCGATCCGGCCGGGGCGGCCGGGGCGGCCAGGTCGGCCAAGTGCCCCAGCCAGCGCACGTACTCGAGCTCGAGGTGGGAGGGATCGTCCAGATCCACGTGCGACTGGATGATCCCGTCGACCAGCAGGACCCAGGCGTCCGGGCGGTCCAGATCCCGCACCAGTTCCACCTGTCCTGCGGGGGGCTCGCCTGGCACGCGTATATTCTCCAGCCAGTCTGGACCGGGGGAATCGGGTGCATAGTGGAAGCCGTGACCAATCCAGCGGGAGGTGCGATATGACACGCGGCTGGCGGGCTTTCCTGACGGCGGGCGCCGTGGCGGCGCCGGTCGTGCTGGCTATCGGCGGCGGCGGGTCGCTGGCCGCGGCCGGTGCGGCGGGCTCAGGCACGATCACCGACATCAGCCAGGCTTGCAGCGGCCAGAACGCCGAGGTCGAGCAAGCCGTCGACCCGGCCCGGGGCTACGTCTACGAGGAGTGGATGGGCTGCCACAACTCGATCGGGTTCAGCCGGTCAACCGACGGCGGCCGGCACTTCGGCAGGCCGGTCGTCCTGCCCGGCTCGGCCGGCGGCTGGGACCCGGCGCTGGCGGTCGCGCCGGGCGGCACCGTCTACGCCGCGTTCATGAACTCCACCAAGCACCACTCCTTCCCGGTCGTCGAGGCCTCCTTCGACCACGGGCAGAGCTTCCCGCAAGTCCGCCAGCTTGTGCCCCACCAGGACGGCAACTGGGGCGACCGGGACTTCATCGCGGTAAGCCCGGCCGGGACGGTTTATGTGACCTGGGACTACGGGCCGAGCGCCAAGAAGGTCACGTTCATCTGCTCCCCGACCGGCAGTTGCGCGTTCGCGTCCGGTGATCTGAACGCGGTCATTCAGATCTCCCGCGACGGCGGCAAGACCTGGAGCGGGATCATCCCCGTCAGCCCCGGCTTCCCGGCCAGCGGCGGGGACAGCGCCCCGATGGTGATCGAGCCCAACGGCCGGATCGACGTCGAGTACCAGGGCTACCGGGTCACCAACCCGAAGACCTACGCCCTGGCCCCGGCCCACAGCTACTTCACCTCGTCCTCCGACGGCGGCCACACCTGGACGGCCCCGGTGCGGATCGGCCCGGCCCGGCTCACGATGTCGAAGGCCGAGTGGTGGATCGACGGCGCCCTGGCCAGGGACGCGGCCGGGAACCTGTACGCCACCTGGGACAGCCAGGGACATCACCGCGACATCGGCTGGCTGTCCTTCTCCACCGACGGCGGCCGGACCTGGTCGCCGCTGCGCCGGGTAACGCCGGACCAGGACCACTCGGTCCACATCGTCGAGCCGGCCGGCGGCTTGCCCGGCCGGGCATACGTCGGCTGGCTCGCCGACAACTCCCCGCACGGCTACGCCGAATACGTGCGCGTGTTCTCCATCGCCCGGGGCTGGCTGTCGCCGCCGGTCCAGGTGTCCCAGCAGTTCGGCCACCGGAATGTGTGGCCGGGAGACACGTTCGGCATCTCGTCCTTCCTGCCCGGCCAAGGCGGCAGCACCGGGCCTGCGCGGGTGATGCTGAGCTGGGGCAGCGCGACCACGTTGCCCAATTCGGAGATCTTCGCCACCGTCGTCTCCGGCCTGCCCCCGGCGTCAGGCTGAGGCGTCGGACCGGGACGTCAGGCTGGGCTGTCAGACGGGGCTGTCAGGCGGGGCTGTCAGACGGGGCTGTCAGACGGGGCTGTCAGACGAGGCTGTCAGACGAGGGCGTCAGGCTGGGCGGTGCGGGCTGAACACGGCGCGCAGCCGCTCCGCCAGTAGCCGCGGCTCAGCCACGGCGGGGAAGTGGCCGCCGCGGTCGTGCTCGGCCCAGGCGGCGACGCGGAAGTACCGCTCGGCCAGCTCTCTGGGGGGCTTGGGGAACGGGACGACCTCGCCGCCGAAGACGTCGATCGCGGCCGGCACCGGCGGCGGATCGTCGGCCGGCAGGGCGCTCCCCGGAGTATGGCTGTACGCCCAGTACGGCAGCAGGGAGGACGCGCCCGTCCGCGTGGTCCAGTACAGCGTGAGCGTGGCCAGCAGCAGGTCACGGTCGAACGCGGGCTCGCCGTCGCCGGTCGTGCTGCTCCACCGGGTGAGCTTCTCGCCGATCCAGGCGGCCAGCGCGACCGGTGAGTCATCGAGCGCGGCGCCGATCGTCGCGGGCTTGGTGGCGTGCATGTGCGCGTAGCCGCCCTCCTCGGCCGACCACTCGCCCACCTCGCGGAAGTGCTCGCGGATCGCGTCGCTCCACGGCTCGGGCGGCTCGGCCAGCCCGGGAGTGGCGAGGTGGATCGCGGCCACCGCGTCCGGGTGGGCGCGGGCCAGCCGCGCGGTGACGCCGGCGCCCAGGTCGCTGCCGTGGGCGACGAACCGCCGGTAGCCGAGCGCGCCGGTCATGAGCTGGTACCACAGCTCCGCGACCTTCTCGTGGATCAGCCCGCCCGTCGGCGGCGGCCCGGAAAAACCGAACCCGGGCAGGGACGGCGTCACCACGGTGAACGCGTCGGCGGCCGCCCCGCCGTGGGCCGCCGGGTCGGTGAGCAGCGGCAGGAGCTTGGAGTACTCCAGGAACGAACCGGGCCAGCCGTGGGTCAGCAGCAGCGGCAGCGGGTTCGGTCCTCGCCCGGGCGCATGGACGAAATGAACGGAGATCCCGTCCACCTCGACCCGTAGGTGATTGAGCTGGTCCAACCGGGCCTGCAGCGGGGCCGGGTCGAAGGCCCGCCAGCCGGCGATCAGCCCAGCCAGCCATCCGCCGGGGGTCCCGCGCGACCAGGTGTCACCGGCGTCCGGGCTCAGCCGGGCCGTGCGCAGCCGCTGGGTCAGATCTTCCAGCGCGCGAGAGTCGAGCGCGGCGCGGATGGGCTCGGCCCGGAGTGATGCGGCGGTCATGCCCCGATCATGGCGCCCCCGCTCGGCCGCCGGCCAGCTTATTTCCGCGCTGGCTCTGCCCGCCGGGCGACGGCTACGCTGGATGGGATCGCCGATGAGAAGCCAGTGGGATGACGTACAGGCTGCGGCTTTTCCCGGTCCGCTCGGCCTGCTCGGATACTCCTCACGCCTGCTCGGACGCGATCCCTCGCTCGTGCTGCACGGCGGCGGTAACACCTCGGTGAAGCGGCGCGGGCCGGCCCTCGGCGGCGGCGAGGAAGACCTGCTCTACGTCAAGGCCAGCGGCCACGACCTGGCCACCATCGAGGCCGGCGGGTTCACGGCGGTGCGGCTGGAGCGGCTGCGGACGCTGGCCGGGCTCGACGAGCTGGCGGACGCCGTGATGGCCCGCGAGCTGCGGACGGCCGCGGTCGAGCCGGATGCGCCGCCCGCCTCGGTGGAAACCCTCCTGCACGCCGTCCTCCCGCACCGCTACGTGCACCACACGCACGCCGGCGCCGCGCTCGTGCTGTCCAACACGCCGTCGGGTCCGGAACACGCCCGCAAGGCCTACGGCGAGCTGGCCGTGGTCGTGCCCTACGTCCGGCCCGGGTTCGGGCTCGCCCGGCTGGCCGCCCAGCTCTTCGCGGAACAGATGACCCCGGCGACCATCGGGCTGGTCCTGCTCCACCACGGCCTGGTCTCGTTCGGCGACACCGCGCGGGTGTCGTACGAGCGCATGATCGCCCTGGTCACCCGGGCTGAGGATTATCTGAACAAGCACGGACTGAACAAGAACGATCTGAACGAGCACGGGCTGGACGAGCACGGGCTGGACGAGCATGGGCTGGACGAGCATGGGCTGGATGAGCACGGGGCCAGCGCCCCGGCTGCTCAGGAACCCGCACCCGCGCCAGCTCGGTTCCCAGCGGGCCAGCCGCTGGGAACCGAGCTGGCGGGCCTTCGCGCCCGGATCTCGGCGGCCGCCGGCTTCCCCGTCATCCTGCGCCGCGACAGCGATCCGGCTGGCCTGGCGTTCGCCCGCCGCCCCGGCGTCGAGGTCCTGTCCCAGGCCGGACCGGCCACCCCGGACCACGCGATCTGGACGAAACGCGTCCCGCTGCTGGGCCGGGACGTGGTCGGCTACGCCGCGGCCTACCGGGACTACTTCCGCACGCACGCCGCCCGGCAGGCCGGGCAGACCGGCCGGGAGCTGACCATGCTGGACCCGGCGCCGCGCGTGGTGCTCGACCCGGAGCTCGGGCTGTGCGCGGCCGGGCGCACCCCGGCCGAAGCGGGCGCGGTGGCCGGCATCTACCGGCACACGATCGAGCTGATCCTGCGGGCCACCGCGCTGGAGCGCTGGCAGCCGCTGCCGCCCGGGGACGTCTTCGCGGTCGAATACTGGGACCTCCAGCAGGCCAAGCTCAAGCTGGACAGGCGAGTCCCCGAGTTCGAGGGGCAGATCGTCGTGGTCACCGGCGCGGCCTCGGGGATCGGAGCCGCCTGCGCCCGGGAGTTCCTGGCCCGCGGGGCCGCGGTGTGCGGCTTGGACATCAACCCGTCCGTCACTCTGTCCGTCACCCCCTCCGTTACTCCGTCCGTCACCCCCTCCGTCACTGGGGCGGCCGGGTCCGCCGGTTTTCTCGGAGTCGTGTGCGACGTAACTGACCAAAAGGCGGTCAGCGCGGCACTCGAGCGGTGTGCGCGGTGGTTCGGCGGCGTGGACATGCTCGTGTTGTCCGCCGGAGTGTTCTCGCCCAGCCAGCCGGTCGGCGAGCTCGGGCTGGCCGAGTGGCGGCGTGCGTTCGACGTCAACGCCGACGCCGCCCTGCTCCTGATGCGCCAGGCCAAGCCCTTCCTCGAACTGGCTCCCCGAGGGGGGCGCGTGGTGGTGATCGCCTCGAAGAACGTGCCCGCGCCCGGACCCGGGGCGGCCGCCTACTCGGCGTCGAAGGCCGCCCTCACGCAGCTGGCCCGGGTGGCGGCGCTGGAGTGGGGGCGCGACGGCATCCGGGTGAACATCATCCACCCGGACGCGGTCTTCGACACCGGCCTGTGGACCGACGAGGTTCTCGAAGCCCGGGCGGCGCACTACGGTCTGACCGTGGCCGAATACCGGACCCGCAACGTCCTCGGTATCGAGGTCACCAGCCGTGACGTGGCCAGCCTGGCCGTGGCGATGTGCGGCCCGGCGTTCGCCAAGACCACCGGCGCCCAGGTGCCGGTGGACGGCGGCAACGAGCGAGTCATCTAGGAACGGCCTAGCGAGGTGATCATGCCGGAAGTGGACAGCGGCGGCCGGAAAGAGTTCTATCCGGACATCCCGGCACCGGAGCGAGGCTCCTTCGTCAAGGGCGCGGCCGGGTACGACTGGGGGATGCGCAACCGGCTGGCCCGGATCTTCCGGCCGGACGGCGGGCGCACCACCATGCTCGCCATCGATCACGGCTACTTCCAGGGCCCGACGAGCGGGCTGGAGCGGGTCGATCTGAACATCGTGCCGATCGCTGGGTACGCTGACGCGCTGATGCTGACCCGGGGCATGCTCCGCACCACCATCCCGGCGGACTACCAGGGCGGGATCGTGATGCGGGCCAGCGGCGGTCCGAGCATCCTGAAGGACCCGTCCGACGAGCGGATCGCCGTCGCCATGGAGGACGCCGTGCGGATGAATGTCCACGCGGTCGCGGTGCAGGTGTTCGTGGGCGGCGAGCACGAGACGCGGTCCGTGGAGAACATGACCAGGCTCGTGGACGCCGGCTACCGCTGCGGGATCCCCGTGCTCGGCGTGACGGCCGTCGGCAAGGAGCTCACCAGGGACGCGCGCTACCTCGGGCTGGCCACCCGGATCTGCGCCGAGCTGGGCGCCCAGTTCGTGAAGACGTACTACTGCGCGGAGGGCTTCGAGGAGGTGACGGCCGGCTGCCCGGTGCCGGTCGTGATGGCCGGCGGCAAGAAGCTCCCCGAGGCCCGCGCGCTGGAGATGGCCTACCGGGCCGTGCAGGAGGGTGCGGCAGGCGTCGACATGGGCCGCAACATCTTCCAGTCCCGTGATCCCGCCGCGATGATCCAGGCCGTCAGCAAAGTCGTCCACGAGGGCCTGCGGCCGGCCGGGGCGCTGGAGTTCTTCGAGGAGAGCCGCCGGATCAGCCTCGTGCCTGGAACGGCTCGATGAGCTGTCCGGCCAGGAGCAGCAGCGCGGGCGCCGCCGGGTCGTCCTGCTCCACCGGGACCGGCCGGCCATCCAGACCGGTGCGCCCGACGGCATCGCCGCGGGCGGGGAACCTCGCGCAGCCGGCCAGCACGTCCCAGATCGTCAGGACGACGCCGAGGTTGGCCCGCTGCGTGTCCGGCGCGTGGTGCAGCCGGTGGTACGCCGGGCTGACGATCACCCGGCCGATGGGGCCGAAGGTCCAGCGCAGGTTGGCGTGCTGGAGGGTGCCGATACAGACGTAGATGGTGATCAGGACCGGGTCGATCGGCCGGGCCGGCATCAGGGCCACGACCGGGATGGTCGCCAGCAGGAACCCCGTCGTGTGCATGAGCGGGTGGGCGCGGAATGAGGTGAGGACGCTCAGCTCCTCCTGGCTGTGATGCAGGGCGTGGAAGCGCCACAGGGCACCGACCCGATGATCGGCGTAGTGGGCCAGCCAGTTGGCGGCGTCCATCGCCACGATGGTGAGCGGGACGAGCAGCCAGCCGGGCCAGTGCTCCACCGGCCGCAGCTCGATCCACCGGGCATGCCCGCCGATCAGCGTCGCCGCTCCGACGCCGAGCAGCGTCATCAGCGGGATCACCACCACGGCGTGCAAGGCTGCGAAGCACGCGTCCTGCACGTGGCCGCGGGCCAGGACCGGGCGACGCTCCGCCGGCCACACCCGCTCGCAGACCGCGGTCGCGACCACCAGCACCACCAGCAGGGGAGCGGCCAGCTCGGCCCGGCCCGCGGACAACACGGCCGCCAGACGGCCCTGCCCGAGCAGCTGCCTGACCGCGACCCACAGGATGAAGGCGGTGACGCCGGCCAGGGCAAACGAGGGGAGGCACAGCCGTCTGGCCGCCCGTGCGGGCACCTGGATCGCTGAAACGGACACCTGAACTCCCCGGCTCGTGCTGTGCTAGGCCGTGTCTCGTAGATCTTCAGTGGCGCGGATCGGCGCCCAGGCGACGACCGGCCCCAGTTGAAGCCAGCACAGGGACGCCCCACCCCGGCGAAAACGCTGGCGCGTTTTCGCCGCGGGCCCCGGGGTCGTCGCCAATAGTTCCACTGTTGACTCCTCCTCCGCCTGGCCGGACGCCGCCTGGACATCGTCCGTCGAGCCGGAGGCGCGCTGGCAAGCACTGGCACCAAGATCCACGAGACACGGCCTAGCCTTCCTTTGATCGAGATTACGACCAAGGCGCCGGGAATCGACAGCCCGGGGCTAGGCTGACCGTCGTGACCACTGCGGCCCCGGAGGGGCAGTTCCTGCACATCATTGTCGGGTACGACGGTTCTCCGCCCGCGGTCCGGGCGCTTGACGGTGCGATCCTCTTGCTGCGCGGGCGGACCGGCCGCATCGACGTCGTCTGGGTGGCCCACCTGTCCAGCACCGTTATGCTGTCGGCCGGTGCGATCGCCGAGATGGAGTCCGGATTCGACGAGCTTGGGCGGGACCTCAGCGCCCAGGCGGCCGCGCAGCTGCGCGGCAGCGGTGCCACCTGGGAGTTCGTGCGGCGCCAGGGACCGATCGCGGGGGAGTTGATCGCCGCGGCCACCGGCATCCGCGAGGCCAGCCCCGGCCAGACCGTGTTGATCGTGGTGGGGAGCTCGTCCCACGCCACGCACCGCATGGTCGGCTCGGTCGCCGTGAGCCTGGCCCGTCACTCCCCGGTTCCCCTCGTGGTCGTGCCGTAGCCCGGCCCTCTTCCTGCCCTCGCTTCTGTCGCGTTCCCGCATCGGACCACCCCCCAGACGGCCCCGTTGACGCAACCGGTCGGTTGCTATAAAGTGGCAACTACTAGGTTGCTATTTGACGGAGGCGTCATGGGGTTTCCTGATCGCATCGAGCGGACCGTGGAGCTCGCTCAGCCGCCGGACAAGGTGTGGCCGGCGCTCACCACGGCCGAGGGTCTGGCCAGCTGGTTCGGCAACGAGGCGACGATCGACCTGCGTCCGGGCGGCCGGGCTTGGATGAGGTGGACCGACGGCCCCACGGTCGACATGCGGGTGGAACGGGTGGAGGAGCCGGCGATATTCGGGTTCACCTGGCCGATCTACGGGCTCCCCGAGGATGATCCGCGCCGGACCTACGTGGAGTTCACGCTCGAGCCGGCCGGTGCGGGCACGCGGCTGAGGGTGGTCGAGACCGGTTTCGCCCAGCTGCCGGAGGATGTCTTCCGCAAGGCGTACGACGGCAACACCCAGGGCTGGGCGAGCGAGCTGGCCGAACTGGTCGCCTATCTCGATGCCGCCTGACGTCCGGGCGCTCGCCGAACCTGACGTCGAGGCGATCGCCGAACAGGTCTTCACCGCCCTGGCCGACCCGAGCCGGCGCGCCATCCTGGCCGCACTGGCCTCGGGGGGCCCGGCCACGGCTACGGACCTGGCGGCTGGTCTGCCGATCACGAGGCAGGCGATCGCCAAGCACCTGGCCCTGCTGGCCGAGGCCGGCCTGGTGTGGCCAGAACCGGGGGAGCGGCGCCGGGTGCGCTACCGGCTGCGGTCGGAACCGATGCGGGTGGCGCAGCAGTTCCTGGCCGCGCTCGCCCGCGACTGGGACAGTCCGCTCGACGCGCTGAAGGACCACCTCGACCGATCTGATCGCCAGCCCGCCGCAACTCCGCTTCGCGAAACCCGAGGACATGATGGCTGATCACGGATTCACCCCCGCCAGTCCGACCGCCAGGGCGACCGCGAGGACGGCCGCGCTCGCGGCGACGCTCGGGCTCGCCGCCGCGTCCTGGATCGTTGCGGTCTGGCAGATGCGGGGCATGGACATGGGGACCGCGACCCGGCTCGGTTCGTTCGCGTTCTTCATCGCCGTGTGGGCGGTGATGATGGCGGCGATGATGCTGCCGGGCGCGGCCCCGGCGGTGCTCAGACGCGCCCAGGCCGGCGGCGGGGTGCGCGCCGTGCCGCTGTTCGTCGGGTCCTACCTCGCGGTCTGGACACTGGCGGGCGCCGCGGTGTACGCGCTGTACCGGCCGCACGGGTCCGTGGCCGCCGGAGTCGTGGCGCTCGCGGCCGGCGTCTATGAGCTGACGCCGGTCAAGCGGTACTTCCGCCGCCGCTGCCAGGACAGCGTCCGCTCCGGATATCGGTTCGGGCTGTGCTGCGCAGGCTCGAGCGCCGGGCTGATGGCCGTGCTGGTGGCGCTGGGCGTGATGAGCGTGACCTGGATGGTGGTGGTCGCCGTCCTGATCGTGGGTCAGAAGCTGCTGCCCGCCAAAGCCACCGTCGATGTGCCGCTGGCACTCGCGATCATCGGGCTTGGTATCTGGATCGTCCTGGCGCCGTCGTCGGTTCCCGGCCTGGTGCCACCGATGTGAGGCGTCATCGACGGCAGGGCCAGGCCGAGCTGACGACCGATATAGAAGGAGACAACCAATGACCAGTCACAAGACCGCAACACGTGAGGAGTGGCTCACCGCCCGGCGGGAGCTGCTCCAGGCCGAGAAGGAGCTGACCCGGCGCAGCGACGATCTGGTGCGGCGGCGCCGGGAGCTGCCCTGGGTCCGGATCGACAAGGACTACCGGTTCGACACCGACGAGGGGCCGGCGTCCCTGGCCAGCCTGTTCCAGGGGCGTTCGCAGCTGCTCGTCTACCACTTCATGTTCGGACCTGACTACGCGGCCGGATGCCCGTCCTGCTCGGCGATCGCCGACGGCTTCAGCGGCTCGGTCGTCCATCTCGCCAACCATGACGTCACGCTGACCGCGGTGTCGCGGGCGCCGCTGGCGAAGATCCAGGCGTACAAGCGGCGGATGGGCTGGAACTTCCCCTTCGCCTCGTCCTACGGCAGCGACTTCAACTACGACTTCCAGGTGGCGCACACCAAGCGGGCGTGGGACGCGGGGGCTGTCGAGTACAACTTCGGCGAGCAGGACCTGCGGCCGCCGGCCGGCGAGAAGGATTCCATAGACGCCTGGAGCGAGTCGATCGTCGGTACGGACTGGGAAACCTACCGGAGCGAAGGGCCCGGGATGAGCGCCTTCGCGCTCGAGGATGGTGTCGTGTACCACACCTACTCGGCGTACTCGCGCGGGGTGGACGCCCTGTGGGGCATGTACCAGTGGCTCGACCGGGCCCCGCTCGGTCGCAACGAGACCAGCTTCTGGTGGCGCCGTCACGACGAATACGACAGCCAGTGACGCCGCGCCGGAACCTCGTGCCGTGACTGGCTGCGTTGGCCCGGCCGATACGGCGGCGGACCGGCGATCCCGGTCAAGTCGATGGGGACTTTTATGGCCGGGACTGGTAGAAATTCCCCATCGATCATGAACGGGACCGGGCCGGCGGCCGGGTCGGGCAGGGCGGACCCTTACCCGCTACGGCACTAGTAGGGTCCGGCGTTACGGCCTGCCAAACCCGGCCGATCTTGGTCTACGGTCACTGACCTAGCCTAGCTACCTGCGGATCTGGCTCTCAGGATGCCAGAAACGGCCTCAGATGGGCCGGATCTGAGCCTCAGCAGCCGGTTTTCCGCCTCCGGGCACGCCAAAGTCCCCGCCTTCTGGCGGGGTGCTCTGGTCAGGCCGTCCTACGTGTCCCGCGTGGCCAGCAGCGCCGAGGCCAGTTGGGCGAGGATGGTCAGGTCCGCGTGCAGCTTGACCCGGTAGATCCTGCGAACCCGCAGCGGGAGCAGGCCCCACTCCGTCTTGAGGCGTCCAAACTCGCGCTCCACGCTGGTCCTCTGGCGGTAGAGCGCCTTCCACCGCTCGCTACCGTGCGGGATCAAGGGATGCAACCGGTCGGCCTTGATCCACACAGACGCAGGCGAGCACCCGCCGGTCGGGCAGCGCCACTTGGTCGCGCCGCGCCTGGTGTCCGCGCCCGCGAACGTCCACTCGCCGTGCTCGCAGGACGGCGGCTTGTGCTTCCCGTCCTTGACCGCCTGCGTCTCCGTGAGCGCGATCACCGGACGGATGCCGCGCGACTCGCACTCGTCATACATCGGCTGGCCGTCGTAGCCCTTGTCGAGCACCAGCACGAGCGGAGCGAACTTGCGTTCGTGGATCACGTCCAGCAGGCCGGGAAGCTCTGCCCGCTCGGGCTCGTTGGCGGCCTTCACCGTCCACGCGAGCGGCAATTCCGTGCGAGTGCAGATGGCCATGTGGAGCTTGTAGCCGTAAAACGCCCCGCCTTTACGGGTGGAAATGGACGACCGGTGACCCCATCCCGCGTCAGGGTCGGCAAACCGGGTGCGCAGCGGGCCGTTCTTGTTTCCGATGTGCTTGTGACCGTTGGCGTAGGCGGGCATGTCCGATCCGTCGATGGCGACGGTCTGGCCCATCTCGGGGCGTGCTTCGCGCAACGCGGCGATCACCTTTTCGATGCAGCCGTCCAGCATCCCGTCGTTCTCTCTCAGCTTCTTGTTGAACCTGTAGGCCGCGTCCGCGCTCGGGGCCGCGCCCAGCACGTCCAGCAGCGCGACGTGCTCCCTGACCAGGTTCACGGCCCGTGTCCAGGTAGGCAGGGCATAAACGGACTTGACCAGCGCGAGCCCGACCATGGAGCGGATCGGGTAGCCGGGGCGTCCGGTCCAGTGGGTGGACTGTAGCTCAGCGATCAGCGCGATTATCTCAGGGCTGGCGAGCAGTCTGGCGACCTGTGAAGCGTCGCTTGGAAGTGGTACCGTCGAAGCGGCCATGGAGCTGCAACTCCTTGGTCCGGACCCCCGGAGGTTGCCGCCTCGCGGGGGTCACCCTTTTATTGAATTCGCTTCGATCATATCGCCGGGGTCTGACA
>DASZAD010000244.1:0-6023 GCA_035945415.1 Streptosporangiaceae bacterium | reverse complement strand
TCTGCGAGGACGCCGCGGTCCCGCCAGGTCTTGTACCGCTCGCGGAGGCCCACACGCGACCCCCTACTCGATGGTTCTCACGGTGCGGATGACCCGCTGCGCCTGCTCCTCGTACTCCCACTCCGGATCGTCGGCGTACGGGCGGTAGGCGAACTGGCCGAGCGGCTGCAGCACCTCGAACTCCCCGTCCAGGCCTGTCGCGGGCTGGCCGGGGAGGATCGTGAACTCCGGGCCGAGGTTCAGCAGCATCTCGTTCAGCGCCTGGCTCGCGGCGTCAACCTGGTCATCATGGGCGGCGTTCGGGAACGCTGCCGTCTCGGTGATGAACTCGTCCACGTCGAACAGCGCGACCTCGGGGGCGGGGAGGAATGCATTGCCGGCTTCGACGAACGGTGCGACCGCGTTGGCCCGCGCGTACTTCGACTCGTGCGGCGTGACCGGGATGATGCCGGGGATCTTGGCACCGAGGGAGTCGATTACCGCGGTGCCGTTGGCCTTGTCCTCCACGAGACGCCTGGACGCTTGCGGCCAGCGGGCCACGAGCGCGCAGAACGCGGTAAGCGTGTCCGTGAACGACAGCCGTTTCCGCACCTGGTCGAGGAGGTAGACCCTCGCCCCGCGGCGCGCCCATACCTGCCCGACCACGAAGTCCGACGAGCTGGTGTCCTTGAAGGCCATGTCCCACGACATGACCATCTCGTCGCAGTCATCGACGCGCCAGGCGCCGGGCATGTCGGGGTGCTGGGACCATAGCGGCTCGCGGTAGCGGCGCCACCACTGCCGCTTCCACACATTGCCCTGATCCGGGGACGGGCGTCCCTGGTACAGTGCGGCGAAGTTCCGGCTGCCGGCCTGTACCCGGATCTGCTCCCACTCCGCATCTGTCCGCCCGCGCGCCGAGGTAAGCCACTCGCCAGGCTGGCGGCCGAGCGGGTCAGACTGCCCCTTGGCGGGGTCGTGGTCGGCCAGCGCGGGAACGTTGAGCACACGCCAGCGCTTGCCGTCCTCGGCAGCGATGAGACGGCCGGCCAGGTCGTCTTCGTGCCAGCGGGTGAGGATCACGATGACAGGAGCGCCGGGGGCGAGACGCGGGGCGCCGACCGACTGCCACCAGTCCCACACGCGGTCCCGGTAGCGCTCAGACTCGGCCTGCTCCCGGTCGGCGAGCGGGTCGTCGATCACCAGGGCATCGAGCGGCTTGCCGGTCAGGCCCGACCCGATGCCGACGCAGACGACCCCGCCGCGGCGCCCGTCAAGCTGCCAGCGCTTCGCCGAGCCGTAGTCAGGGGCAATCCGCAGCCCGAGGTCCAGGGTGTCCTCATCGCCGCAGTAGGTCGTGATCCAGTTCCGGACCTCGCGGCCGAAGCCCTCGGCGAGAGACTGGGCGTAAGAGGCGATACCGAGCCTCGTGTCCGGGTTGCGGGTCAGCGCCCACAGCGAACCCGTCTTGGTGACGCGGCTCGACTTCCCTTCCTGCGGGGGCATCGAGATGATCAGCCGGGCTCCGCGCGTGCCGTAGGCCCAGACGATCATGTCATCGATCAGGTCAAGCGCGGGTGTCTGGACAGTTGCCGGGTCGATAGCCCTGGCCAGTTCGCCCGGCGTCTCCCACTGGCGCACCGGGATAGCAGGCTGCGGGTCGAGCCGGTCGGCGAGTGCCAGGGCGAAACTGCCCATGCCTGGCTTGCTAGCTGACGGAGCGGAGGTGGCGGCCGAGCCTCACCTGAGCGTCCCGTTGCTGCTCGGCAGGCAGGCCCATCTCCCGGAACGTCAAGGCAAGAGCGTCCTGCACCATCGCGGCCTGCTTCTCGGTGACCTTCGTCATGCGCTCTTCGATGTTCATCCGCGCCATCGCCGTCAGGAACCGCTCGCAGCGGTCAAGGGCCCGCTCCCACAACGCCACCTCGGCGCGGAGTTGCTCGCCGCCGGTCTCGGCCTCGTATCGCAGCGACGTCAGCGCGTTGACCTTCTCGGCGAGCGCGTCTTTCCAGGCGATGACCTGCCCCGCGATCAGGGCCATCTGGCTCAGATAGTCATCGACCGGTGCCACGTCGAGGCGGGCCAACTCGCGGCGGATCTGCTGCTCGACTAGCCGCTCGGCGGCCTTTGCCTTGACCTGGGGTGCCCGGCCGCCGTGGGCGGAACAGACCTTGCTCCCGTTGACCGCCCAGCCTTCGCAGGGCATCCCGTCCGTTGACCGGGTGCCGCTGCACTTCCGGGCCTGCCGTCGCTTCGCCACCGGGGGCACCTCCACGGGTCTGGCCGATGGGGGCAATCCGATGGGTCAGGCGGCGAACAGTTCGTCTTGCAGCCAGACCGCGACGACCTCGCCGTCACGCTCCGCCCTAGCAGGTTCGGTCAGCCAGGAGTCGGCCACGTCAAGGATCAGCGCCAAGCAGGAGATATCGAAGTATTCCTTGCCCCGGATCGGCCGCTCGTCCGCCAGGGCCAGCGCGGCTTTCACGGCCCGCTCCACGTCAAGAGCTATCCCGCCCGGCAGCGTCTCGACAATGCGGATCACGCGGGTAAAACCGTTGCGGACATGTACGCGAAGCCGGCCGGCCGGGTCGCCTGACGTGATTCCGAACTTGACCTCAAGTGGGGATGCCACCACGTAAAAGACGTCCCAGCGCTGCCCTTTGCACGTCCGGCATGGCCCAAAGCCTTGCGAGATCGAAGCCGGGCGCGGATAGCAGTCATGCCCGGCGGCGCACCGGACGTGATGGGGCTGCAGGGCGCCGAGCCATCTCTCGTAGAGTGGCACCGCTCCGACCTTGGCCAGTCGCTCGCGGAACTCCGCTTCCGCCGTCGCAGGATCTCTCCGAGCGCAGACCCGGCAGATCCCCGTGCCCTGCTGCACATGAGCGGGCGCAGGAAAGCTGTCGTGGCCCTGCCGGCAGCGAATGTGGTGCGGAGCGTTAACTCCCCGCCACTCCTCATAGAGGGGAGTTGCCCCACGCTCGCCGAGCGTTGCCAGGAAGGCTGCCTCCGCTGCCACGGGATCCCGGCCCGAACAGGTACGACAGATCCCTCGTCCGCAGTTGACGACCTTGTTTGGCTTCGGAGCACATTCATGGCCAGCCGCACATCGCACACGATGAGGCTCGTCGGAGCCGAGCCATCTTGGCTCCAGCAGCGTGGCGCCCAGTTCGGCCAGCAGGGCGCGGAATCCAGCCTCGGCCGCAGCCGGATCGCACCGTGAGCACGTCCGGCAGATCCCGCCGCCCTTCCGGACAGTCTGCGGGATCGGATAGCACTCGTGTCCGGCGGCGCACAAGGTACGGACCTTCACGTGGGCGCTGCTGTACTCGCCCAGGACGGTACCGCCCAGTTCGGCGACCCTGGCATAGAAGGCCGCCGCAGCAGTAATCGGGTCACGGTCGGCGCAAGTCCGGCAGATGCCCTGGCCGCGCCGGACGCCGGACGGTGTTGGGTAGCAACCATGACCTTCGGCGCAGATGGCCCGGTGCTTCGACCTGTTGCCGAGCCATTCCGGCTCTAGCAGTTCCGCGCCGAGTTCGGCTAGCCGGGCGCGGAATGCCGCCGCTGCCGCGATCTCGCCGTGGCTTCCGCCCCTGCATGTGGGGCAGATGCCGTCTCCCCGCCTTAGCCTGTCTCGGACCGGGTAGCAATCATGGCCAGCGGGGCAGCGGACATGTATGCCGGTCCTGCTGTTCCGGTACTCGCCAAGGACGACGCCGCCAAGCGCCGTGATCCTGGCATGGAACTCGGCAGCCGCTTCCGCTGACCGCTGCCTCGTAAAGGCATTCGAGGGCATCCACCTATTGTCCCGCAGGGCGCCGACATTCTGAGAGCGACACGCCGCCTGCGTCATATATTCAAGCTAATGCGGTTTGTATGACGCGGGCGTATGATGGCCTCATGAACGCCGAGCGCTGCCCGACCTGTCAGGTGCCGCTCCCGCCCGCGAAGACATGCGCGAACGAGGCATGCGGCAGGACGTTCTACCGGGGGGAGGGCGGCCGGGCCGACGCGATCTACTGCAAGCGGTCGTGCGCTCAGGCCCAGGCGTCACGGGAGTACAGGCGCAGGCGGCGCCAAAGAGATCGTCAATCGTTAACGCCGGCAGGCGGCCTCCCGTGACGGTGTGATCCTTGCCACAGCGGCGGCGACAGGAATGCGCCGGATTGTTTCCGCATGTCAGAGCTTGCCCGCGCTTGCTTCTGCCTGCAACAATTCTCCGTTTGACCCACCAGAGGCGACTAGTCCACACTGCGGGGATGAGCGACATGTATGGCTGGAACGCCGCTGCACGGAATAGATCGTTGAGACAAGAACTCGCCTCAGTGCAGGCAATACACGAGACGATGCTGAGAGTGGCCGTATCGGTGCGCACGGTTGCCAAGCTATTTTTCACTGATGAACGGACTATCCGTAAGGCGATCGACGCTGGCCAGATCGAGGCTATTCAGCTCGGCGACAAGACGCTTATCCCAACTCTTCCGCTACGGAAAGTACTGAGGCTCGATGAGTTGGCGGCCCTTCACGAGGCGCATTACGACCCGGAAGAAATTGAAGCGCTCGCCGAGCGTCTGTACGAAGAGAGGGACACCCCGTCCCGCTGCGAAAGGAACGATCACAGTGGCAGCTTACGCAGAACGCGCCGCGACCGGAGACCAGCATGAGCGCCGGGTCCGCCTGGAACTACAGCGCCGCCCCGACTGGACTGTCACACCCTGGGGCCAGTCGATCCTCCCCGAGGCGACCAGGCAGGCCCTGCGAGACTCCCGCTCCCGTTTCCGCCACTTCCCCGACCTCGTAGCCTCCCGGCCGGGCGAGATCGTCACCATAGACGCCAAGGACCGGATGCGTAGCACTGAGACGGCGCGCTACGCGGTCGCCCGCGAGTGCGTGTCATTCGGGCTGCAATTCTTCGCGGCGTTCAGCATCCCGGTCTATTACGTGTTCGGAAACCTCGGCGTCCTATGCCCTACCGAAGTCGCAAGCTACGGACGTCTCGCGCCCGGCGGCGCTTACTACCTGGTCAGCGAACGGTTGGCGCATCAGTTTGACGACGTGTTCGGCTACCCGCAGATGGGAAGCGCGGCGGCCTGAAAGCCAAGAGCGGCATCACGCCTTAGTGACATTCCCCGGCCGCGCCTATAAGATTGTCCCCATGAGTGAGACGTACTCGCGGGATGCAGTGGTCGAAGGGCTGCCGTCAGCACAGACGCTGATCGACGCCGCCCGCGAAGCCATGCGCGCCCACCCAGGCACCCCGGCCGAAGCGGCCAGCCGCGCGCTGGACCGGTGGGCGCCCGCCATCGACCAGCTCGCCGACACCACCAGGGCCGCCGTGTTCCTCGGCTACACCAGCCCGCACACCGTCAAGCGGAAACGGTGGCGCACACGCGCGGACGGCAGCCCGGAATGGCCTGAGCCTGAGCCGGGCAACACGTTCGGACGGTCCCCCGCCTGGTCGTACCGGGCGATCGTCCTGCACCTGGCTCAGGCACCGGGCCGGGGGCATCCCGGTGCGGTCCTCGGCAGGACAAACGCGGACAAACGCAAGAGCGGAGGTGCGTGATGGCGCGTCGTGGTGTCCGCGGGGCCAGGGTCGCCGGGTCGGTGTGGATCGGGCCGTTCCGGTTCCGGCTCAGCATCCCCCTGTCCGGACGGGGCCGGGTGTGGGGGTCGATCGGGACCAGGACCGGGCGGGGCTATACGAGCGTGAGCGCTCCGGTCTCAAGGTCGCAGCGACGGAGAAGCCGCAGCTAGGAGCCGTCCGGCCCATCCTGCCGCGCCTCAACTACCAGGTTGCTGACGGCCCAGTGGAACGCGGTGATCGCGGCTGAGCCGATGATCCCGGTTCCGTTGCGGCGGAGGCCCGCGTATACCGCTCCGAGGGTGGCGTAGAGGCCGTCCTCGGCTGTGACCGGGTCGGCGGGGGCCGGGGGCTGGTCGCTCACCGTGCCTCCTCCGGGCCGTCAGGCAGCGAGGAAGGGGCGGCGTCTATGTCGCGGACCAGCGGCAGCCCGAGCGCTTCGGCGTCATCGCCGTAG
>DASZAD010000243.1:0-2838 GCA_035945415.1 Streptosporangiaceae bacterium | reverse complement strand
GTGGGCCAAGGCACAGCGATGGACGCCCTGACGCACCGATAGGCTATCCGCGGCGCTTCGCGTCACACCTCCCCTCGTCGCTGCAATTCTTGAACGGTGCGCTTCCGCATGCTCGCTATCTGGCTTCTTATCGCCGCCGTGATCCTCGTCCCCGTCTTGTGCGCCTTCGCAGGCGATGACCCTCCCGGTAATGTGATCGAGCATGTCCAGGAGGACGCTCCGCGGGACGATGACGAGCCGGACCTTATGGCCGCTGCGGCGTGAGTTCAGACGGGCTTGCCTGGCCGCGTGACCGGACTGTGACGGCCTGGAGAGCCGGCCCGGCTTGGCGCCGGCTCCGTGCCGGCTCCATCATGGCTCCATGTCGTCGCGCCGGAAACTGGACTCTCGCCTGCCCGCATACCAGGACGAGGACGCCAGCGGCCAGCATCCATGCTCCCGGCGGCCGCCCGAACTGTGCGACAGCGCCCGCATGGTCGACCAGGGCGACGGCACCAGCAGACGGGAACCGGGCTTGACCCCGAGGGCGTTCTGCGAGCCGTGCCGGTCGAGGATCATCACCTGCCTGGAGGAACTGCCATCGGCGTATGAGCGGCTAGAGGAGGCCATCGCCGACCCGGTCAGGCGGACGAACCCTGTCCGGGTGATGCCCGGATCAAGGGTCCTGGTTCCCGTCGAGGTCGACGCGCTGATGCGGCCTATGTCCGCGGTTCTCGGCGGCTGGTTCGCCCGGGTCCGGCATGTCCCCGGCCTGGAGCTCACCGACCCCGGCGTGCTGCACGACAGCCCGGAAGGGATCAAAGCGGCATGCGAGGCCATGGCCAGGCATGTGACTCCGCTGCTCGCCCTCCAGCCAGGGTGGACAACCCGCATCTACACGTGGCCGCCCGGCGATCCGATGCCGCCCGGAGTCGAGGACGAGATCGGCGATGAGGAAATCGTCGCTATCGGCGACGGCTGGGTCAAGGTGACGGTGCAGCGTTCCGGCGCCGATGCGGGTAACGAGATCCTGGACCTGCACTGGCGAGGCCGCCGCCTGCTCGGCGAGTCGAAGGCCCGACCGGAGCCATTCGACGGGGTTCCGTGCCGCGCATGCGAGGCCATGACCCTGGAACGAGCCGAGCCGCCCTCGGACCCGTCGCTTCCCGCCAATCATTCCCGCTGCCCGGAGTGCCGCGACGAGATGGACCGGGAGACTTTCACCCAGTGGGCCGACACTTATGTCTCGTGGGCGCGGGGCGCGGGAATCCAGAAGTGCCGCCGCTGCTCACTAGCTGAGCCCCGCCATGACGAGTGCTGCTGGGCGGCGTGCTCATGCGGCGAGGGAGAGCACCCGCGCCGGCCCGCCGCGGCGTGACCTGCGAGGTATTTGACAAACCGGGCGAGGTGAAAGGATCATTGGCGCAGAGAATAACTGTCCCCGGAGCGCGGTCGCGCCCGGGGCTTCGTCGTTTCCGGGTGGTGATCATGCCTCCCGGACGCGCAGACGGCTATCTCACCACTGCGGAGGCCGCCCGGCTTGCCGGGGTGAGCGTGAACACGATCTACACGTGGCGGAACCGCGGGCATCTGGTCGCACAGGGCCTTGACGAGCGCGGATACCCGTTGCACACCCGCGAGGCGGTACGCGCGGCTGAGCGCCGGGTCCGTGAGAACGGCATCGAGAAGACCGGCATCGACCCGCGCCAGCTGCGCCAGCGCGCCGCCTGAACCCCGGACCAACCTTTAGGAGCCCCCGTGTCCGATTCCCTGCCTCCGGTGGTCGTGCTCACCCCGGACAAGACCACGGCATACCAGCACGGCGACCCGCTCGCTGTCACTGTCGGCGTCCTCCAGCCTGGCACGGTGAAGGTCGCCGTCCAGGTCACCCTCGCCGACGGGACCCCCGTATCCGGTGAGCTGGACCTGCCCGTCCACACTCCGGCGTCCGGGTTCCAGGTCGCGTCCGCGACGGACTCGCTGGGGGACTCGTTCACTGTGGAGCTGGCCGAGGGCGGGGCGTCCGTGCTGCGGACCACCCTCGGCGCACCCCCAGCCTAGTCAGGTGGCTCGTATCTGCGCCCGGTGCCGTCAGCCGCTGGATCCGGGCGAACGGCCTGACGATCACCTCTGCCTGGACGACTACGGCGAGCCGGAAAGCAGCGGCGAGGGCGAGTAGGCTACCCCGGTGACCACGCGCGGCCCGCTCCTCGGCTGGAACCTCTACACCGGCCCGCACGTCGGAGCGCCCGACGACCAGTGGACCTTCGTCGAGTTCGTCCCGGCCCCGGATCTGGATGCGAAGCTGTCGATGCTGGCTGACTTGACCGTGCTGGAGATCGAAGGCAGCCAGCTGTGATGGGTGAGATCCTGCACAACCTGCTCGGCGGCATCGAACCCGAGCCGGGACCGCCCTACGTCCACACCTTCAAGTCGCCCGAGCCGATCGGTGAGCTAGAGGACGGGACGCCGGGTCTACCCGGAGCCGTGGCCGTCGTTCACGATGGAGTTCTACCCGCCCGAGCCGCCTCCTGAGGGCTTCTGCGAGGTCTTCTGGGGTTCGCACGGCTGCCATGAGCCGCGAGGCCATCCCGCCGAAGTACCGCATGCATGCGACTGCTGCGAGTGCGTGAACCATCCGGACCCGGACCCGGACAACCCCAACTCGGAGCCGTCGTGCGTGGCCAAGCCTCCGTACTACGGGCCCGAGACGCGGTTCTACGGCGATGACGCCGAAGCGCTCGGGCTGCCGCTGGTCCGCGACATAGACGCCGCCCCTTCCTCGCTGCCTGACGGCCCGGAGGAGGCACGGTGAGCGACCAGCCCCCGGCCCCCGCCGACCCGGTCACAGCCGAGGAC
>DASZAD010000242.1:0-13342 GCA_035945415.1 Streptosporangiaceae bacterium | reverse complement strand
CAGCCGGGACAGGACGACGGTGAGCACCCCGGCTTCCTCGTCGCTGCCCAGATCGACCACGCCGAGATCCGCCAGCGTCTCCAAGGCAGCCGAGAGCCGGGCCACGTCCGCGGTCTCGACTCCCTCCCCTTCGGCGGGTCCGGGCGGCGGTCCAGGTGGCGAATCTCCGGGCGGGGCGGCTCGGCGGGCCGTCTCGTACGCCTCGAACAACGCGTCTATCCGGACCGGGCCATCGACCGTGTAGAGCGCGGTGACCAGCCCGTCAAGCTCCGGAGCGCGCAGCGTCACGCCGAGCGCGTTGTCCCACAGGGCCAGCACCGCATCGGGGTCTCCCCCAGACAGGATGTCCGCCGGACGGCCGGACCCCGCGGTCCCGAGCATCCCGGTCCCAGCCGCCACCTGCCAGGCCGCCTCCAGCTCTTCTGAAGACAGATCGAGTTCCGCGGCGGCCGCGTCCGGCAGGCTGGGCTCTTCCCGACCGCTCCGCCCGTCCTGCCGGGCGGTCACCCAACGGGCCAGGTCGCGGGCTGCGCGCAGCAACGGCGCCACCCGGGCCGCCGCCGCCAGCTCGTCCCGGGGGGCGAGCCGGACGACCGGCGGGCGCGGGACGCCGCCAGCGGCTTTCGGCGAGGGGGCCACTCAAGCACCTTACGCGTTCTGAGCCAGAAGCCACCCACGCCGTGTCTCGCCCGCATGGCGAGAACTCGTCCGGCTGGACTCCTGATCGCAACTGGGCAGGGCCGGATCAAACAATATTGCCTTCGGCAGGCCCGGTAGCGGGGGCTGCCACCGGGCCGCCGGGGCGGGCGCGAGTGGGCTCGATCACCGCGTCGGTGGCCCGGCGGCACGCGTTGGCCGCTCCCAGGGTCGGGAGTGGCCCGGGTCGCTAGATGAGGTCCAGCGGGTCCATCTGGACCCGGACGGCGCCGCTGGCCTTGCGGGCGCTGCGCACCGCCTGGGCGGCCTGCAGGGCGCGGGCGAGACCGGCTCCCTGCCGCCTGGGCGCGCGGAAGAACACGCGCACCTCATCGGCTGGCGGGTCCTCGGGCGCCTCGTTCGGCACCGGCCCCAGGACTTCGGCACCCGGCGGCAGCTCCGTAGCTTCGATCAGCTCGGTCACCGCCGCTTGCGGTCCGAAGGCAGCGGCCATGCGCACCGCCGGGGGGAACCTCAGGTGCTTACGCTCGGCGTGTTCCCGTTCGGAATGAGTGACCGGGTCCCACCGGACGAGGGCCTGCACGGCCGCGAGGGCCGCGTCGGCTACCACTACCACCCTGCCCCCTTCGCTGGCCGGCCGGACCAGGGCGGCGGCGTTCAGCCACCGGCGCAGCGCCTCCTCGGCGGCGCGCAGGCTGGCCCGGCCCAGCAGCACCCGGCCGTCGAGCAGCAAGGCCGCGGCGTACCCGCCGGGAGCGATGGGCTCGGCGCCCGGAGTGGCCACCACGACGGCAGGCGTAGCCGGGACCGAGGACAGAGCGGCCTGCCCGGCCGAGGTGCGCACCGGAACCGACGAGAATGCGTGCCCCAGCTCCTCCGCGGTACGGGCCGCCCCGGTCACGATCGACCGCAGCCGGGTGAACCCGCAGTTCGCGCAGCTCCAGGAGGCGGCCACGGCTCCGCACCAGGAGCACCCCGGCGGCGAGCCCGCAGCCCCCAGCGAGAGCGGTCCGCCGCACGTCTCACAGCGGGCCTGCTCCCGGCAGCGCCCGCACGCCACGGCAGCGAGGTAACCACCGCGCGGCACCTGCACCAGTACCGGCCCGCGGCCCAGCGCCTCCCTGGCGGTGCGCAGCGCCAGGCTGGGCAGGCGCGCAGCGCTGGCTGCCTCGTCCTTGGCCAGCTCGGCGTCGTCGCCGGTGCCACGGATCATGGGGGCGAGCGTCCGGATAGTACGCCGGTCGCCGGTGAGCGGCCGGGCCCAGCCTGCGGCCACCAGCTGCGTTGCCTCCACCGTCCGGGCGAACCCACCTATCAGCGCGGCGGCGCCGAGGCGGTGCGCCCTGAGCGCCAGCACCTCCCTGGCGTGCGGGTAGGGCGCGCGGCGCTCGGCGTGCAGATCGTCGCCGTCATCCCAGATCACCACCAGTCCCAGGTCTTTGACCGGGGCGAACATCGCGCCCCGCAAGCCCGCCACGACCTTGACCTCGCCGCGCAGCACCGACAGCCAGCGGCGGTAGCGCTCGGCCGGGCCCAGGCCGGCGGCCACGCAGACGTGTCGCCCGGCTCCTAGCTCGGCGCTCAGCGCTTCGTCGATCTGGGCGAGGTCCCTGGCGTCGGGGACGACGATCAGCGTGCCGCGGCCGCTCGCGGCCGTGGTGGCGGCGGCACGTGCGATCTCCTCCGCCCAGCGCGGCCCCGGCAGCGCGGACCAGACCGCGCGGGGGGCACGGCCGGCGGCCAGAGCGGCCAGGAACGCCCGCCCCGCCGGATACCTGGCCCAAGGCTCGGAAGGAGGCGGTGAGGCCGGGCCGCCCGGTGGAAAGCCCGCGCCTGCTTCCGCAGGGCCCGCGCCGGTCTCCGGAGAGCCCGGCGCGGGCCCTGCGGAAGGCGTGCCTGGCTGCGGCGAGCGGGCCAGGACCTGTGGGGAGCCGGCGCCGGCATGTGGAGAGCTGGCGCCGTTCGCTGCGGTGTGACCGGTCTCTGTCTTGGCCGCGACGGTATCCGGCCCGGCGGCATCTGCACCCGCTCCGCTCACCGTGCCTGCTTGGCCCTCTGTGCCCGCTCCGGCCACCGCGGTGCCTGCCTCGGCGGCCGCGTGCCGGGGAGGTATGGCCAGCCGCAGGACGTCGGCCAGCGTGCCGGCGTAACGGTCGGCCACGGCGCGGGCCAGGGCGGCTATCTCTGGGGTGAGGACAGGCTCCGGCGACACCACCCGCTCCAGGAAGGCAAGCTTGCCGTCGTGTTCAGATGTGGCTTCCCGGCTGAGCAGGAACCCGTCGACGAGCTGGCCGGCGAAGCGGACCCGGACCCGGCAGCCGGGCACCGCGGTCTCGGACAGCCGCTCGGGCACCAGGTAGTCGAAGGGCCGGTCCAAGTGGGCCAGGGAGAGGTCGACGGCGACCTGTGCGACCGGCAGCGTCTCCGCGGGAACCCGAGTGGACCGCCGGCTGGTCCGGCCGGTCGCGGACCGGCTCGTCTGGCTGGCCACGGCCTGGCTGGCCGGCCTGACGCTACGTCGATTCCCTGGGCCGGCGGTGACGCCATCGCTCACACTGGCGCCATTGCCCGGGCCGGCGGTGACGTCATCGCTCACACTGGCGCCATTGCCCGGGCCGACGGTGACGCCATCGCTCACACTGGCGGTGTCGCTATCGCCCGGGCCGGCGGTGATGCCGTGGCCCGGGCCAGCCCCGGCCATCACGAGTTCCGGCAGCCTGTCCTCCTCAGACACGTGTCCGTCCTATCAGAAGATGCCGACCCGATCCGTCCCGACGCCCTGGCGGGCTCCCGGGATCGATGATGCAGGCCAGCAGGCCAGCAGGCCATCGTCCATACCATCGTTCGATCATCTCTTCGATTACCCTAACAAGACCTGCCGACAATCCAATCCGGCCAGCCCGCACGGACAGCTGGGCCGCCCCAGCGAGCCTGGCGGCGACGGTTTCTGGCTCACGCGCGAGCTCTCGCAACCCAGGGATGTCTGTCACGTGCCACATTCGAGGGTCCGCGAAGACTTTGGCCGGCGGTCCCGGCGCCGACGGCAGTTGCCGCCACCGCCGGGGCCGCTAGTGCCGGGGCGCTACTGCCGGGGACGCAGGGTGACGGCGGGCAGTGGCGGGGCTGGCAGCGGCGGGAGGGTGTTGCCCACGGGCAGGTCAAAGCGCTGCCGGTCGCCGCCGGGTGCGGCCCCGATCCGCGCCTGCCAGTCAGCGCGGAACCCGGCGATCTCGTCGTGGCTACGGCCGACGAAGTTCCACCACATCACGATCTGCTCGCCCAGCGGGGTCCCGCCGAGGATGAGCACCCGCGCGGCGGCGCCGGGGGCCGCCAGCTCGATCGCGTCCCGGCCAGGGGTAAGGTAGCCCAGCTCACCGGTGGAAAGCGGGGTGCCGTCCAAAGCGACCGGGCCGCCGTCCACCAGGACGCCGTGCTCGTGCGTGACCTCGACGGGGATCCGCGCCACCGCACCCGCGTCGATGGACACCTCGGCCCCCAGCAGCGGCGAGTGGGTGGCAACCGGGGATGAGCTGCCGAGCAGCGACCCGAGAAAGACCCGGGCCCACAGCCCGTCCGCCCGGACGAGCGGGGGCACGTACTGGGCGAACCCAGGCTCCGCGAACCGGCTGGCCGACGGCAGGGCGGCCCACAACTGCACGCCGTGCAGCACCGGGGTGTCCGGGGTGGACACTTCTGAGTGGCTGATCCCGCGCCCGGCCGTCATCAGGTTCAGCTCGCCCGGCCGGATCAGGGCGTGGTTCCCGGCGCTGTCGCGATGCTCCACCATCCCGCGCAGCAGCCAGCTGATCGTCTGCAGCCCGGTGTGCGGATGCGGCGGAACCCGCATGCCACCGGTGGCAACGACCTGATCCGGCCCGTAGTGGTCGATGAAGCACCACGCGCCGATCAGCGACCGCTGCCGCTGCGGCAGCGTGCGACGCACGGTCATGGCCCGCGGTCCGCCCAGCGGGACCTCGCGCGGCCGCAGCACCTCGGCCGCCGCCGGCCCGGCCACGACCGCACCAGGCCCGCCCGATGCCGGGCCGCCCGATGCCGGGCCGCCCGATGCCGGGCCAGCCGTCACCTCCGCCGGCCGCGTCTCCAGGTTGCTCATCCCGCCAGGGGTGGCCTACAGGCCCGCCGCCGAGCGCAGCGCGTCCACACGATCGGCGCGCTCCCAGGAGAACTCCAGCTCTTCGCGGCCGAAGTGGCCGTAGGTGGCGGTCCGCGAGTAGATCGGGCGGAGCAGGTCGAGCGCGGCGGTGATCGCTGCGGGGCGCAGGTCGAAGACGGCGAGCACCGCCTCCTGGAGGCGCTCCACCGGGATGCGCTCGGTCCCGAAGCACTCCAGGAACAGCCCCACCGGCTTCGCCTTGCCGATCGCGTAGGCGACCTGCGTCTCGCACCGGTCAGCCAGGCCGGCGGCCACGACGTTCTTGGCCACCCAGCGCATGGCGTAAGCGGCGCTGCGGTCCACCTTGGAGGGGTCCTTGCCGGAGAACGCACCGCCGCCGTGCCTGGCCATCCCGCCGTAAGTGTCGATGATGATCTTGCGGCCGGTCAGCCCGGCGTCGCCCATCGGGCCGCCGACCTCGAACCGCCCGGTGGGGTTCACCAGCAGCCGGTAGCGGGCGATGTCGATGTCGAGGCCGGTGATCATCGGTTCGACCACGTGCTCGCGCACATCGGGGGCGAGTAGCTCGTCCAGGTCAATGTCGGGCGCGTGCTGGGCGGAGACGACGACGGTGTCCAGCCGGACCGGCTGGTCCCCGTCGTACTCGATCGTCACCTGCGTCTTGCCGTCTGGCCGCAGGTAGGGGACGGTGCCGCTGCGCCGCACGGCGGACAGCCGACGGGCCAGCCGGTGCGCCAGCATGATCGGGAGCGGCATGAGCTCCGGCGTCTCCCGGCAGGCGTAGCCGAACATCATGCCCTGGTCGCCCGCACCCTGCCGGTCGAACTCGTCGGTGCCCTCACCCTCGCGGTATTCGTAGGCGTCGGCGACGCCCTGGGCGATGTCGGGCGACTGCGAGCCGATCGAGACCGATACTCCGCAGGACGCGCCGTCGTACCCCTTGATGGACGAGTCGTACCCGATCTCCAGGATCTTTTCCCTGATGATTCCCGGGATGTCGACATAGGTCTGGGTGGTGACCTCACCGGCGACGTGCACCTGGCCGGTGGTGATCATAGTCTCCACGGCGACCCGGCTGAACGGGTCATCCTTGATCATGGCATCGAGGATCACGTCACTGATCTGGTCGGCCATCTTGTCCGGATGACCTTCGGTGACTGACTCGGAGGTAAAGAGGCGACGGGCCACCTGACATCCTTTTCTCCCGCGGAGGCTTCGCCGCAGTTTATCCGGGGGACCTGTCACCGGTGGACCTGACGTCGGGGGGCGGCGGCGATGCCAGCCTGGCCGCCACGAGATCCCACACCACGTCGGCCAGTGCCTCCTTGCGGCCGCGCGGCACTTCCGTCACGCTGCCGTCGGCGGCCAGCACGACGGCTTCGTTGTCGTCCGTGCCGAACGCCCGCCCGGCGCCCACCTGGTTGACCACGAGCAGGTCGCACCCCTTGCGGGCCAGCTTGGCCCGGCCGTTGGCCAGCAGGTCCTCGGTCTCGGCGGCGAACCCCACCACCACCTGACCCGGGCGGGTGCGGTGGGCGGAAAGCTCCGCCAGCACGTCCGGGTTTTCCGTCAGGATGACCGGCTCGAGTCCGGCGTCCGTTTTTTTGATCTTCGATTCATGACGAACGATGGGGCGGAAATCAGCGACCGCAGCGGCCATGACCACGGCATCGGCGCCGGCCGCCGTGGAGATAACCGCCTCCCGTAGTTGAGCGGCGGACACGACCCGGATCACCTTCGCCCCGGCCGGGTCATCGAGCGCGACGTTCGCGGACACCACCGTGACGTCGGCGCCGCGGGCAACCGCCACGGCGGCCAGCGCGTAGCCCTGCCGGCCCGATGACCAGTTGCCGATGAACCGGACCGGGTCGAGTTCCTCCCTGGTTCCGCCGGCCGAGACCACGACGCGCCGGCCGGACAGGTCGGGCCGCAGCCCGGCCGCGCCGCGCTCCAGCACCCGCAGCGCCACCTCGGCCAGCCCGGCGGGCTCCGGCAGCCGTCCGGGCCCGGTGTCCGGGCCGGTGAGCCGCCCGGTGGCCGGGTCCAGGACGAGCGCTCCCCGCTCGCGCAGCAGCGTCACGTTGGCCTGGGTGGCCGGGTGCTCCCACATCTCAGTGTGCATGGCCGGCGCGAAGACGACCGGACAGCGCGCCATCAGCAATGTGGCGGTCAACAGGTCGTCAACCAGCCCCCCGGCGGCGCGCGCCAGCAGGTCGGCGGTTGCGGGAGCGACCATGACCAGGTCGGCCATTTGGCCCAGACGGACGTGGGGCACGTCATGAACGTCGTCCCACGCGCTGGGCGTGGCCGGTTGCCCGGACAATGCCGCCCAGGTCGCCTCGCCCACGAACCGCAGCGAGTCCCTGGTGGGAATGACCCGGACCTCGCAGCCCGCCTCTTTCAGCCGCCGCAGCAGCTCACAGGACTTGTACGCCGCGATACCGGCACCGATCCCGAGGATGACCCGCCGCGACATGACGCTCGCCAGGAATTCAGGCCGGGTCCCTAGGCACGGCCTAGGTGGTGGGTTCCTCGATGCTCTCGGCGGTCAACAGCCGCTCACGGATCTCGCGCAGGGCGATCGAGAGGGGCTTCTCCTGGACGCGGGTCTCGACCAGCGGTCCGACGTACTCCAGCAACCCCTCTCCGAGCTGTGCGTAGTAGGCGTTGATCTGCCGCGCCCGCTTGGCCGCCATGATGACCAGCCGGTACTTGCTGTCCACGACGTCCAGCAGGTCGTCGATGGGCGGGTTGGTGATGCCTTCAGGGGCGGGAGTCCCTGCCACGTTGTGCCTTCCGTAAGAGGTGCTTTACCAAGTCATCAAGGTTACCAGCTTGTGGCACACCTCATCGACGGACGTGTTGACCAGCGTGACGTCGAACTCCTTCTCCGCCGCCATCTCGACCCTGGCCACGTCGAGCCGCTGCTCGATGAGGCCGGGTGATTCGGTCCCGCGTCCGGTCAGCCTACGGATCAGTTCCTCCCAGGACGGGGGCGCGAGGAACACCAGGCACGCGTCGGGCACGGCTGCGCGGACCTGCCGCGCCCCGGCCAGGTCGATCTCCAGCAGGACGGGCATGCCTGCGGCGAGCTTGCTCTCCACCGGCCCGCGGGGCGTGCCGTGCCTGAGGTTCACGTAGGAAGCCCACTCCAGCAGATCACCCGCTGCGACCATCCGGTCGAACTCGCGGTCGTCCACGAAGTAGTACTCCCGGCCGTGCACCTCGCCGGGTCTCGGTGGCCGGGTGGTCACCGACACCGACACCCAGATCCGCGGGGCGGTCTCGCGCAGCCGCTTGACCACGGTGCTCTTACCGACCCCGGAGGGGCCGGAGAGCACGGTCAGCCGGGCCCGGTCACCGGACAGTGGTGGACACGATCCGGAACCGGGCGGGATGGCCGCGCCTCCGCGCCCGCCCGCTGGGTCGTCGGATTCGGTCAGACACCACCGCCGAATTCGCTCTCGAGCGACGCCCGCTGGTTGGCGCCAAGACCGCCAACTCGCCGGGACTCCGCAATGCCGAGCCGCTCCATGATCTGCCTGGCACGCACCTTGCCGACACCAGGCATCGACTCAAGCAGGGCAGAAACCTTCATCTTGCCGATCACATCATCGGACTTGCCCTCTTTGAGGACCTGGGGGAGGGTTGTCTGGCCACGCTTGAGGCGACTCTTCACCTCGGCACGCTCCTTGCGTGCCCTGGCTGCCTTCTCCAGGGCTGCTGCGCGCTGTTCGGGGGTTAGGGGAGGAAGAGCCACGCCGTTCACCTCGGGTTTCGTATCGAAAAACTCGCTCGGGAGGGGAAACTAGCGAGTTCAGCGCGCTACGGCAACGCGAACCCCCGTTTGTCGTGTCATAAATTAGCCGAAACTACGCTCTGCTAGTGACCGAATACCGTAAGCCACCAATTTTGGCCTATCAGGCCGCCGGTGATGGCCCCGGCCGGCTGGTCTTCCTGCCCGCTGTGCGGCGGCCGGATGACCGCGGCGGGTCCGGGTAGGGGCGGGATGTCTGTCGCGCAACGGTCGTGATGCGGAGATGCGCACGGGTCCCCGGCGATGACCACCGCGGCGGCGGCCATCGCCGTTGGGACGTCGTTGCTCACCCATCTGGGCAAGACAGGCGTCCGGATGGGAGTCAACGCCAGCCCCGAACCGTTCAGCAACAGTGCCGCCAGCGTGGTCGAGGACCTGTCGGTGACGGGCATGGTGGCCCACGGGCTGCTCTCGCCCGTCGCCGCCGCGGTGCTCGCGGCGGTCCTGCTGCTGGGGAGCCTGCTCGCCACCGCCCTACTGGCCAGCCGTATCCGCCGCGCCTGGCGCAACCGCCGTCCCCGGCGGCCCTCGCTCATCCAGGTGGTGCTGCTGACTCCGGACTGACCATCCGATGGCAGCGGACACCCCTTGAGCCGGTCAGGTGTCAGGTCACTATGGAGTGCTTGGCCTGGCAGGCCCCCTGGCCCGCTGCGCCGAGGTTCGACCAGGTGGTCTGCATGGCGAACGTGCCGTGCGCGGTGCCCAGGTCGAACGCGCCCCCCGGGGTGCCCGGCGTCTTCCAGGCGCACTTGTCGCCGGTCTCCGCGCCGACGGAGTCGGTCCAGCCGCCCGCCGGGTTCTGGTCGGTGATCGTCTCGGCGTACTCGTGGCCCTCCACGATCGAGACCCCGTCCAGCAGGCCGGCCGTGCCGGAGTTGACGAAGTTCTGACCGCAGTTCACGGAGGCGTCCGTGATGTAGGGCAGGTTGGTGAACGCGATGTCGCCGTACGGTGAGGACACCGGCCCGCCGCTGAGGGTGGTGTCGCCGTTGTAGTCGTGCCAGGCGCAGAACCCGTTCTGCAGCCAGCCGTCGGGATCGGTGCCGGTCGGCGAGACGATCACGTACTGCGCGTTCCGGTTGGCGGCCTTGGTCGTGTTGCCGAAGTGCGCGGCCGCGTTGACCGCCTCCACGCCGAGCTGGTGGCCGGTGGCCATGAACGGCGACGAGGTGCTCTCATCGGCCCACACACCGGCCAGCGCGCCGCCCGTGGGGTAACGCACGTGCGGCGCGGTGCTCGGGCAGGTCTGGGAGCCGATCGCCACGCTGTTGCAGTACTGCGTCATGACGCCCGACCACCGCTCACCGCCGGTGCCCAGGCCCTTGAGCAGCTCCTGGAGGTACGGAGCCATGCCCGAGGGGTCACCGGCGAAGGTGGCGTCGCCGTTGGAGTTGGTGGACTGGGTGCCCCACTGGGAGCCGTAGAAGACCAGGTAGACCTTCTCGTGGCCGGTGGTGACGCCGATCCCGTCGATGCCGCCGCCGTACATGAGGTTCCTCGCGGACACGAGCGCGCCTGTCCAGCGGCCCATCTGCCGCAGCCGCGCGACGGTCGGCACGACGCCGTGCCGGTAGGGGTGGTGGTAAGCCGGTGAATACGGGTTGGTCCCCGTCGGCGTCGATGTAAGGCGGACCGATGCCTGAGCTCCGGTGACGGCCGTCTGCATCCCGGCCGTCAGGACCACGGCCGCGAACGCGGCCGCACCGGTACGCCGGGCCAGCCTCCGGATGGGGTGAAGAGCTCTCATTCCGTTCCTTTCGTAGCAAGCAAAATCCGAGACCGATCGGTCCTGCCGGAACGTGCGGCAGGCTCGAGAGCAACCGCAGGCTGAGATCACCGGCTGCCGCGTTTGATACATGCCGATATGCCGCACATGGTCTATCGTCCCGTCAGATGACGCAAGAGTGCCGTAGTGGCGGGCCTACGGCAGGTGTCGGTTTAACGCCACATGTCTTATCACGCGCCAGCCGTCAGGTTGTAGCCAGGCAAAAGAGCTACGGCACCAGCAGGCCATGGGGCGAGGGGGCTGGCTCTGACGACGCGACCCCGGTGTCCGAGGTCGTGCCGCTCAGCCTGTGGCAGGCGGGCCAGGTCGCCGGGTTGATCGTGCTCGGCCTCGCCTTCGTCCGGATCTCCCTGCGCAAGCCCCGACCCGGTGGGCGTAGGCCTAGCCGCGCCGGCCGGTCGGCTCCGGCACGTGCTCCCGGGCCGCGCCATCCCCCGCCCTGGATCCAGCCTGCCCGGCGTGCGTGGCGGAGGCGCGCAGGATTCTGGGCCGGAAGCGGCCGAAATACAACGCAGCGGTCACGAAGCCCACGCCGACGGGCGTGCCCGCGCTGACCAGGGTGAGGAGGTTCCGTCTCCGATATCCGGCCGCCCGCCAGGCGGTGGCCGGTCGCCCGTACCCGTCCACGAACGCCCACAGCGGCAGGCCCACGAGCGCCACCACGCCCATCGTGATGGCCAGACTGGTCGCGCCCACCCCGAAGAGCTTGAGTGCGCTCGCCGTCAGCACGAACGCGATGATCGGGCGGAGCATGATGTTGGAGGCGCGGGACGACAGCCACGCCCCCACGATCACGCCGGGGATCGCGCCCACCGTGATCGACGCGGTGAGCCCGAACTTCAGGCCGCCGAACAGCGTGTGCCCGAGCGCGGCCGAGGCGACCAGCGGCATCGACTGCACGATGTCGGTGCCGACCAGGCGCCGCATCGAGAGCTGCGGGTAGGCCAGCATGAGCAGGACGAGCATCAGCGATCCTGAGCCGACCGACGTGATCCCGACCAGGAACCCGCCGAACGCGCCGATGAGCAGGGTCAGAATCCGCTTGACTTTGATGACCGGCTCGTCCTGGTCACTGCTGTCGGCAGACGTGCGCCACCCGGCGCTGTCGAGCAGCAGCTTGAGGATCATCGCGCTGGCAGCCAGGAAGATGGCCGCCCCCATGGCGTACTCGATGTTCTGCTGCATGACTTTGCCGGAACCGAGTGCGTGATCGATGAAGACCCCAGCGAACGCCGCTGGGACCGACCCGACGGACAGCCACCCGACCAGGCCCAGGTGCACGGTCCCCTTGCGGAGGTGGATGGCTCCGCCGAACGGTTTCATGATCGCCGAAGCCACGATGTCGCTGGACACCGCGGAACTGGGCGTCACGCCGAACAACAGGATGAGGATCGGCGTCATGAGCGCGCCGCCCCCCGCACCAGTCATGCCGACGAGCACACCCACCACGAGACCAGCGATGACGATGCTCAGGCTCACAAGGACCTCCGCAGGACCGTCGCTACCCTGAACGGCCGGAGACAACCGCCAGGTTGCCCTCTAAAACGGGCGTCGAACTGGAGAATAGACACTTATTCCCATCTAATCAATCCGAGTTCTGCTGCATGGCTTTGCCGGAACCGAGTGCGTGGTCGATGAAGACCCCGGCGAACGCCGCCGGGACCGAACCAGGGACACCCACCTCACCAGGCCCATGTGCACGGTTCCACGGCGGGAGCGGACCCCTCCGCCGAACGGCATCATGATCGCCGAAGCAGCGGAACGGCCAGCCCAGCGGAACGGCCAGCCCAGCGGGACGGCCGGGCCGGGGAAAGCGCGTCGAGCCGGCGGCCCAGGCTGGCGCCAGGCCCTGCGGCGGGTCAGGCGGGCTGGCCGGTGATCGGGACCCGGCGAAGAGAGGCGGCGATAGCGGCCGCGGCGGCACCCGGATCCGGCGCCGCGGTGATGGCCCGGCCGATCACCAGCAGGTCGGCGCCGGCCGCCAGGGCCTCTTCCGGAGTCGCCACCCGGGCCTGGTCGTGCACCGCCGACCCGGCCGTGCGGACGCCCGGGGTGATCAAGGTCACGTCAGGGCCCACCGCGGCGCGAACGGCGGCCACCTCCTGCGGGGAGCAGACCAGCCCGCTTGCTCCAGCCTCCACCGCGAGCGTGGCCAGCCGGAGCACCCAGTCCGTCGTGTTGCCGGTGACGCCGACCTGATCCATGTCGGCGCTGCTCAGGGACGTCAGCACGGTGACGGCGGCGACCGGGACGTCGGGGGCCGCGTCGACCGCCGCCCGGATCATCGCGGGACCGCCCGCGGCGTGCACGGTCAGCAGTTGCGGGTGCAGCCGGGCCACGGCCTTGGCCGCGCCGGCGACGGTCGCCGGGATGTCGTGCAGCTTGAGGTCGAGGAAGATCCGCACTCCGCTGGCCCCCCGGATCGAGGCGACCGCTTCCGGGCCGTATCGCAGGTAGAGCTCCAGCCCGATCTTCACCGTGCTCACGTACGGAGTGACCAGGCCGGCCCACAAGGCGGCAGTCTCCAGATTCGGGGCGTCCAGGGCCACGGCGATCGGCGCGCGCTTGGTCACAGGGCCTCATCCTAGCCAGGTCGTGGCCCGATCCTAGCCAGGTCGTGGCCCGCCGGTCGTGGCGGCAGTGCTTGCTGGCTCGCTTCCGGCATGACGGAGCGGCGATCCGGGCGGTCGTCGCCTGGGCACCGCTCCGCACCGCCGAAGACCCCACCGGACACGGCCTAGATCCTGGTGGCGACGTCCCGGTACTGCGGAGGGCTGTTGATGCGCTGGTGGGCCAGCCCGACCGCGTCAGTGAGCCGGTCCAGCCCAGCGCGGGCGAGTTCGTCGCCCAGCTCGCGGAGGATCCGGTCGCAGGCGGAAGGATCGTGGAAGATCTCGGTGCCCACGCTGACCATGGACGCGCCGGCCAGGATCAGCTCCAGCGCGTC
>DASZAD010000241.1:0-8109 GCA_035945415.1 Streptosporangiaceae bacterium | reverse complement strand
CCGTGAGCGGCAGACGCGGACCGTGGCATCTTGCGGACCGGCACAGGCCCGCGATTGCGTCCGGCAGCATGTCCGTTCGCCGTGGTCCGGGTGCTTGCGGACATGTCCGTTTCGCATATCTCGCATGTCGCAGCGTGGGGACCGCCTGGCGCATGTCCGTTGTCCGCTGCCGTTGTGAGGACGCGGGCACGGGCAACAGCGTCGTGTGCGGACACGCCGGCTCGCAGCATCCATACCAGTTCCGGCGGCGCGTGCCCCTTCCAGCGCCGACCATAGCTGGCCTTCAGCAGCGCGATCGCGTGCCGCCGTTCTTGCTCGGCCTCCAAAGCGTCCTGGAAACTGGCGATCTGCCACAGCACCATGCGCCGCCACATCAGCCAGGTCGGCCACGGCGCCAGGACCCACCGGGCCACCGGGATCGGCTCGCGCGTCCGGCCGTCCGGACTCTTGATGCGCCGCAGCAGGACCGCCCGGCCCGCCTCGACCATAGCCAGCAGCATCAGCGGTGCGGCGACATGCAGCCCGGCGGACACCAGGTCCGGCCAGCCCGCCGCCGCGTTTGCGGCCACCGTGCCCACCGTCAGGACCCGGACGAACTGCCGCAGCCAGCCGATTGGCTGGCCGATCCAGGACAGCACGAGATCGAGCACCACTACGCCGATCAGCCCGCCATCGATGCCCACCGGAACCAGGTGCGCCAGCGGCACGCCTTTGCGCTGCGCCAGCCCGGACACCGCACGGTAGGAACCCACGACCCCGTAGGCCGCCAGGCCCAGCCCCAGCGCCACTGACCCGCCGACAGCCATCCGCTGCCCGCCGCTCAGCCTCACCGACGACGATGTGGTGTTCGCGGCCTGGATCACAGGTTCTCGCCCCCCTTCGGCACGGCTGGGGGCAAGGCCCGGGCGCACGGGCGGAGATGGCGCTGTCCAGGGTCAGCCGAGAGGGACGGATCAAAGCGCAGCCGGAAATTACGTGCGCAAACTGTGCGCAAACGCGCGTACCGGCGCGCCGCCAGCGCCTCTCCGGGGACCGGAGCCCCGGAGAAAGCGCTGGCCAGAGGGCGGAGGCTCGGGGATTTGAACCCCGGAAGGGCGCGAACCCTAACCGCATTAGCAGTGCGGCGCCATAGACCGGACTAGGCGAAGCCTCCCGTGACCGATGGTCTGGTCAAGACTACCCGGACGGTTCCCGTCAGCGGACCTCAACAACCTCATACTCACCCCTGGCGTAGGATTCGCGCATCCGGGTTTTCGCGAACTTGCCGACGCTGGTCTTGGGCACCTCGCTGATGAACGACCACCGCTCGGGCAACTGCCAGCGCGGCACCCGGTCGCTGAGGAACTCGCGCAGGTCCTCGGCCTTGATTGAGGCACCGGAGCGGAGCACCACGGCGGCCAGCGGCCGCTCGCCCCACTTCTCGTCGGCCACGCCGATGACCGCCGCCTCGGCCACGTCGGGGTGGGCCATCAGCAGGTTCTCGAGCTCCATCGACGAGATCCACTCACCGCCCGACTTGATCACGTCCTTGGCCCGGTCGGTGAGCCGGATGAAACCGCGGGGGTCGATCGTGCCGACGTCGCCAGTGCGCAGCCAGCCGTCCCGGAACTTCTCCGGGTCGTCGTCCTGGTAGTAGGAGCCGGTGACCCACGGCCCGCGCACCTCCACCTCGCCGACAGCCTGGCCGTCGTGCGGGAGCAGGACGCCGCCCTCGCCGGCCAGCCTGGCCTGCAGCGTGCAGATCACCCTGCCCTGGCTGTCCCGGTAGTACCACTCCTGGTCCGCTGGCACCTCGGCCGGGGGATGCGCCACGCTGCCAAGCGGCGAGGTCTCCGTCATCCCCCAGGCGTGCACGATCCTGACCCCAAGCTCGGACTCGTAGGCCGACATCAGGGCGTGCGGCACCGCCGAACCGCCGCAAGGCACCAGCCGCAGCGAGGACAGGTCGCCGCCGTGCTCGCGCACGTAGCGCAGCACCTCGCTCCAGATCGTCGGCACCGCGCCGGCCAGCGTGGGCCGCTCGGCCTCGATGAGCCGGACCAACGGCTCCGGCTGCAGGAACCGGTCCGGCATGACCAGGTCCGCGCCGGCCATGACCGCGGCGTACGGCAGCCCCCAGGCGTTGGCGTGGAACATCGGTACCACCGGCAGGACCCGGTCCCGCTCGGACATCGCGAACGTGTTGCCCAGGCACGCGCCCATCGAGTGCAGGTAGCTGGAGCGGTGGCTGTAGGCGACGCCCTTCGGGTTGCCGGTGGTCCCGCTGGTGTAGCACATGGCGGCCGCGGACCGCTCGTCGAGCACCGGCCAGTCGAACTCCTCGGGCTCGGCTGCCAGCAGGTCTTCATAAACGTGCACGGCGCGGCCCTCGCCCGCGAGCTCGGCTGCTTCGGCGGGCACCGTGCCGTCGGGAAGGCTCGTCACCAGGATGTGCCGCACGCCGGTAACGCCGGGCAACACCCGGGAGAGCAGCGGCACCAGGGTCGCGTCCACGATGATCGCATGGTCGCCGGCGTGCCCGGCGATGTAGCCGATCTGGTGGGGGTCGAGCCTGAGGTTGAGGGTGTGCAGCACCGCGCCCATCGACGGGACGGCCAGATAGGCCTCCAAGTGCTCGGCGTTGTTCCACATGAGCGTGCCGACCCGCTGATCGCCGTCCACGTCGAGCTGGCGCAGCGCGTTCGCCAGCCGGGCGGCGCGGCGGCCGGTCTCCGCGTAGGTCCGGCGCCGGACGCCGCCCTCGGTCGCGGTCACCACCTCGCGCTCCCCGAAGACCGAGGTGCCATATCGCATGATCGCGGCCACGGTCAGCGGCTCGTCCATCATGGTGCTGCGCACTGGCTCCACCTCCTGGGCGACAGGCTCCTGGGCGACGGGCACGGACGACGGGCACGGGCGGCTCGACGGCCGGTGCTGCCGCGCCAGGCGCACGCGGCAGGGCACAGGACACCTTTTGGGGATACTGCCATGCGCCCGGGGAAACGTCACTCTGCGGGGCGGCGACTCCCGCGGCCGTGGGCCCGGCCTCCGGCGGATTCCTAGCCGCGCTGCCTGGGCGCGCCCGGCCGGCCGGTGAGCCGGTCCCGTTCCGGCGGCCTGTCTCTCAACCTTTCTAGACCTTTCTTGCCTTTCGCCTAGAAAGGGATATAAGCCCGCAGGCGGCGGTCAGGCGAGTTGCGTGCGCAGGAACCGGCCGAAGTGCGGGACCGTGAATGCGATCAGCCCTCTTTCGGAGCTGTAGATCAGCCCCTTCTTGATCAGAGCATCGCGGGCCGGCGACACGCTGGAGGGCTTGCGCCCCAGCTCGTCGGCCACCCGCGGGGTCGGGACCGGCTCATCACCCAGCGCCGCCATCGCCCGCATGTACTCCCGCTCAGCCGGGGTCGCCCGCTCGTACCTGCTGCCGAAGAATCCGACGGCCAGCTCTCCCTCGGCCAGCGGGGCGGCCACGGCGACGTCGCCCGCGGTCACCGGGCTCTCGGTGGCCATATCCCAGGTCACCTTGCCGTAGGCCTGCACGAAATAGGGGTAGCCGTCGGCTGCGGCGTAGAGCGCGTCGAGCGCCTCGGGCTTGAACTCGATGCCCTCACGGCGAGCCGGCGCGATCAGGGCCAGGTCAGCGGCCTCCCGGTCGAGCCGGTCGATCCGGACATAGCTGAACAGCCGCTCGGAATAGCTCTTGCTGGCCGACAGCACCGACGGCAGGTGGGGCAGGCCGGCGCCGACCACGATCAGCGGCCCGCCGGTCTGGGACAGCTCGTGGCACGCCGCGCAGAGCGCGGATACATCCGGCGCGGGCACGTCCTGCATCTCGTCCACGAACAGCGCGATGCCCACCCCCAGATCGGTCGCCACCGAAGCGGCGTCGGCGAGCAGCTCGGTCAGGTCGATCTCCAGATCACCGGAGTCGGCCCGCCCCCGAATCGCGGGAACGTCGATGCCGAGTTGCGGGACCCCCTTGGGCGCATTTGAGTCGCGCGCCGCGAACGCCTTGAGCACCCCCAGGAAGCGCTCGACCCGATCCGGTGCCCGGTGCCGCGGCGCCAGCTCCCTGATCGCCATGTGCAGCGCGCTGGCCACCGGCCGCCTGATCGACTGTTCCGGCCGCGCTTCGATCTTCCCCGTCCCCCACAGCCGTTGGATCGCCATGGACCGGAACGAGTTGAGCAGCACGGTCTTGCCGACCCCCCGGAGCCCGATGAGCACGATGCTGCGCTCGGGCCGCCCCCGGGCAACCCGCTCAAGCACCACCTGGAACTGCCCGATCTCCCGGTCCCGCCCGGCCAGCTCGGGCGGCCGCTGCCCGGCCCCCGGAGCATAGGGATTGCGCACTGGATCCACGCCATAGGACTCTATGCCTTTATCTAGCGCTGCCCCTATATTTCCGCAGACACCCCTATCCGCGTGTCGCTCGCCCCTCGCATTCAGCGCACCCCGGCGGCACGCAGGACCCGCACCAGCGCGTCCAGCGCACTCGGGTAGGCACTTTCTGACGGCGTTCCGAAGCCGACCAGCACTCCCTGGGGATGATCTCCAGGCTGATGCCAGTGGGCGCCCAGCCCCCCGATGGCGAGGCCTTCCCGGGCCGCCAGATCCATCACTTCGGCCTCGCTCGGCACGCTGACCAGCGCGTGCAGCCCGGCGGCGACCCCGCGGACGGCCGGGCCTGGCAGACGTGCCAGCAGCAGGTCACGGCGGCGCCGGTAGCGCAGCCGGCAGGCTCGGATGTGCCGGTCGTAAGCATGGACGGCGATGAGTTCGGCCAACGCCAGCTGGCCCAGCGTCTCGGTGTGATGGTCGGCCAGACGCTTCGCCTCCGCGACCGGTTCGACCAGGCGGCGCGGCAGCACCATCCAGCCCAGCCGCAGCGCCGGCCCCAGCGTCTTGGCCGTGGTGCCGGCGTATACGACATGATCCGGCGCCGTTCCTTGCACGGCCCCCACCGGCTGGCGGTCATACCGGAACTCCCCGTCGTAGTCGTCCTCGATGACGAGCCCGCCGCTGCTGCGCGCCCATTCGGCCAGCGCGTGCCGGCGGGCCGGGTGCAGGGTGGCGCCGGCCGGGTACTGATGGGCGGGGGTCAGCACGACCGCGCCCGCCTCCAGAGGGAGCTGGCCGGTCCGCGCGCCCCGGTCGTCGACGGGCAGGCCGGCCACGCTGAGGCCAGCGTGCCGGACGATGTCGCGGTGGAAGTCCAGGCAAGGGTCCTCCATCCACACCGTGGTGGTCCCGTCCTCGGCGAGCACCCGGCCCAGCAGGGCCAGGGCCTGGGCATACCCGGAGGTGATGATGACCTGCTCCGGCACCGCGAGGACGCCGCGCGCCCGGCCGAGGTATTCCGCCAGGACGGTACGCAGCTCAGCGCGCCCTCTGGGGTCGCCGTAACCGTATGCCTCCCACGGCACCCGGCTCAGCACCCGCCTGGTCGCGCGCAGCCAGGCCGGGACGGGGAACTGGGACACGTCGGGCTGGCCGGGCCTCAGGTCGTGCCGCGGGTCGTGCCGCTGGGGCGGCGCGCCGGCCGGCGCGGGCGTCCGGCGAGCCGGGCGGGTCTGGGCCAGGCTGCTCACCACGGTGCCTGAGCCCCGCTGGGCGGTCAGGTATCCCTCCGCCACCAGTTGCCCGTAGGCGGCGCTGACCGTGCCGCGGGACAGGCCGAGTTCGGCGGCCAGTGCGCGGCTGGAAGGCAGGCTGGCCAGCGGGGCCAGGCGCCCGGTACGGATCGCGTCGCGGAGCGCGCGCTCCAGGGCTGAGCGACGGCCCTCGCCGCGCGGGGCCAGCTCCAGATGCAGATCCACACCCAAAGTGGTCCAAGATTCTGGCATATAACTGGATCTTACTATCGAGCCAATTGCTTCATAGGCTCGCAGTATGACCACAGAAGCAATCACCGAGTCGCCCGTCGTTCCCCCGGTCCGCTTGGACGTGGACGAGCTCGCTCCCCGGATCAGCAAGGCCATGAGCACGCTGGACGCCGCCGCCAGGCACATCGACCTGGAGCCGGCCCTGATCGAGCTGGTCAGAGCGCGTGCCTCGCAGCTCAACGGCTGCGCCTACTGCGTGGACATGCACTCGGCCGACGCCCGTAAGGCGGGGGTCACCGAGCGGAAGTTGTACGCGCTGCCGGTCTGGCGCGAGACCCCGTTCTTCACCGCCCGCGAGCGCGCGGCGCTGGAGCTGACCGAGGCGGGTACCAGGCTGACCGACGGCCCGGTACCCGACGAGGTGTTCGCCCGGGCCGCCGCGGAGTTCACCGAAGCGGAGCTGGCCGGGCTGATCTGGACGATCGCGGTGATCAACGCCTGGAACCGGCTGGGTGCCATCGCCCGCCCCTGGCCCATCACCTGATCTCGTCCGCTAGGGCGCGGCCCCGGGCCGGGTCCCGTGGGCCTTCGGCGCTGGTGCCGTCGGCCGCTGACACCAAGGCGCTGTCCAGCGTGGCCGGCACCCAGGCACACGGCCTGGAGCCCCGTCAGCCAGTTCCGGTAATCCGCTGGTAGGCGGCGGTGTAGCGGTCCAGGGTCGCCGCCACGATGCCGGGTGGGATCTCCGGGCCCGGTGCGGTCCGATCCCAGTCCAGGGTGGTGGACCAGTCCCGGACGAACTGCTTGTCGAAGGAGCGCTGCGGACGGCCCGGCCGCCAGTCCGCGGCGTCCCAGAACCGCGAGGAGTCCGGGGTGAGCAGCTCGTCGCCGAGGGTCAGCGTCCCGTCCGCCGCGCGGCCGAACTCCAGCTTCGTGTCGGCGATGATGATCCCCTGGGCCAGCGCCAACTCGTGCCCCCGCTGGTAGACCTCGAGGGTCAGCCGGCGTAGCTGCCCGGCTGTCTCAGCACCCACGGCGGCAGCCACGTCGTCGAAGGTCATGAACTCGTCGTGCTGTCCGGGGGGCGCCTTGGTCGTCGGCGTGAACACCGGCTCGTGCAGCTGCGAACCTTCGACCAGCCCGGCGGGCAGCCTGACGCCGGAGATCGACCCCGTCTCCTGGTAGCTGCGCAGGCCCAGGCCGGTCAAATAGCCGCGGGCGATGCACTCCACCGGCAGCATCCGCAGCCGCTGGCACCTGATCGCCCGGCCGGCGAACGCGGCGGGCACGTCCGTCCCGGAGATGACGTGGTTGGGAACCACCGAAGCCAGCCGGTCGAACCACCACAGCGACAGCGCGGTGAGGATCTCCCCCTTGCCCGGGATGGGCGTGGGCAGTACCACGTCATACACCGAGATCCGATCCGAGGCTACGAGGATGACGTCGTCGCCGTCGGCATAGACGTCACGAATCTTCCCCGAATGCAGCAGTTCCACGATGAGCTCCAGTGGGGCCACAACCAGCGCGCGGCGTAGCTAGGCTAGCGGGTGCCATGACCTCTGTTGACGGTACGACCGGCCCGCAGCCCGCCATCCCGGCCGGTGCCACCTCGCAGCCCGCCGCTCCACCGGGTGAGGAGACGGCCCCGGCCGAGCCCGCCGCCGCTCCCGGCGGCCGGTGGCTGCGGTGGCGCAAGCTCGCCTCGGCCTCGGGCGACTGGGGTCACGGCTCGCGCCGGGCGGCATCGGTGATCGGCCGTCACTGGCTGGTATCCGCGCTGCTGGTCACCGGGCTGGTGCTGCGGGTGCTGGCGCAGATCGCCTATCGGCCTGCGCTGCTGTACGTGGACACGCTCAAGTACCTGTACGGCGCGTACCCCGGCTCCGACCCGCTGGGCTACCGGTACCTGCTGAAGGTCATCCTGGTGGCCGGTGACCTGGGTCTGGTGGCCGCGATCCAGCATCTGCTCGGCCTGGCGATGGCTGTGGTGCTGTACATCGTGCTGATGCGCCGCGGGGTCAACCGGTGGCTGGCGTCGCTGGCCGTGGCGCCAGTGCTGCTGGACGCCTACCAGCTCCAGATGGAGCAGACGATCATGCCGGACGTCTGGTTCGAGGCGATCATCGTCGCCGGGCTGGCCGTGCTGCTCTGGAAACCAGCCACGTCCCCGCGAGCGGCGGCGGTGGCAGGCCTGATCCTGGGGGCCTCCGCCACCTTCCGGCAGGTGGGCGAGCTGCTGATCCTGCCCGCCGTGCTCTACCTGCTCGTGACCGGCGGCGGGTGGCGCCGGGCGCTGATCAGATCT
>DASZAD010000240.1:0-4036 GCA_035945415.1 Streptosporangiaceae bacterium | reverse complement strand
GTTGGCCTTGGCTACCGTGGAGCTGAAGTTCGCCCCCTTGTTCAGCGCCTTCATCATGGTCGGCAGGATCTGGTCAGTGGTGTCCGCGATGCTCCAGTTCTTCGCGTTGAACGGCGAGATCTGGGTGATCGCGGCGGCTTTGGCGAACCCGGACATGATCGGGTTAGCGGCGTAGGCGCCGCCGGTGAGCTTCGAGGTGTAAGGCGGGAAGAAGCCCTGCAGGTTCGCGAACGAGGTGGAGTTGGCCGGGCTGCCCATCACCTGGATCAGCGCCCAGTCGGCTGCCTTGTACTTGCTGGTGGCGAAAACACCGAGGTCGGAACCGCCGGCGAAGGCGGGCGCCGGGTTCGGGCCGTTCTCGCTCGGCACCGGGAACGACGCGAGGGATGACTTGTCCACGGCGTTGGCCGGGAACTCGGCCTGGGCCCAGGGGCCGTCGAGGTACATGCCGAGCCGGCCGAGGCCGAAGTCCTCGTTCGAGCCGCCGGAGGTGGCGCCGGGGTTGCCGAGCTCGGTCTGGCCGATGTACTTGGCCGGTGACACGTGCTGGGTCAGCGTGAGGTCTGAGTAGAACCTGATGCCGGCCTCCGACTGCGGGCTGGTGAGCTCGCCCACCCATTTGCCGTTCTTCTGCACGGCCACCTGGCCGCCCGCGCCCCAGATGAAGCTGGCCAGGCCGTAGGTGTAGTTCGTCGGCGCGCCGATCCCGTAGCTGCCCGGGAACTTCTTCATCAGCTTCTTCGCGTCGGCCAGGAGCTGCGCCCAGCTGGTCGGCGTCGAGGTGATGCCCGCCGCCTGGAACTCGTTCTGGCGGTACCAGATGCCGCGCACGCCGCCGAACCACGGCACCGCGTAGACGTTGCCCTTCTGGGTGTCGTTGGCCAGCATGCCGGGCACCACGTCGGGCCTGTTCGCCCACGAGCCGACCTCGCTACCGATGTTGGCCAGCATGCCAAGCGAGGCCTCGGTGGGCGTGTCGGTGTTGCCCAGCTCGGTGACGTCGGGGGCGTTTTTGCCGCTGGCCAGGGCCTTCTGCCAGTCGGCGGTCCGGTTGGCCCAGGGGATCCAGACCACGTTGATCTTAGTCTTGGCGTACGCGCGATACTGCTTATGGAACTGCGCCACCACCCCGTTCATCCACGTGACTTGGGAGGGAACGGATGAGCCCATCCGCCAGACGGTGAGTGAGGCGGGCACTGCGGATGATGATGCTGAGCCACCGCTCCCGGAGCCGCACCCTGCGGCGGCTCCGGCGAGCGCAACCGTGGCGCCGATTGCGAGGGCGGATGTTCTGAGTCGCACTGCTGGATCTCCCTTCCGGGGACGTCCGCGGAGCCGTGCGGGTCCGTTGGACAGAAACTAACAGGAAACTTTCCTATAAGATAGTGTTTGTAGCCAGATCGAGATAGAAACCATGCCGGCACAGCCGGTAACCAGCCTGAGGGGGCAGATTTGGCGCCGCGCCCGGGAACGCCCAGCCTGCTGCGGGAGCTCAACGACCGCGCGGCGCTGGAGCTGCTGCTCACCAGCGGCCCGATGACCAGGGCGGAGCTCGGTGTGCGAACCGGCCTGTCCAAGGTCACCGCCGCCCAGCTCCTCGGCCGGCTGGAGGAGCGTGGGCTCGTGCAGGTCACCGGCAGCAGATCCGGCGGCCGAGGGCCGAACGCCGCCGTGTACGCCGTGGTGCCCTCCACCGCCTACGTGGCCGGCTTGCACGTGGAGTCGGATATGGTCAGCGCCGGCATCGCCGATGTGACCGGCCAGATGGTCGCCGAGATGGTGATCGACACCGACGGCGACCAGGACCCGGTCGCGCTGGTGCACCACGCGGTCGCCGCCGCGTGCGGCGCGGCGGGCCTGGATCAGGACCGGCTGAGCGCCTTCGTGATCGGCAGCCCTGGCGTGGTGGACCCGCGCACCGGCGATGTCAGGCTGGCCGTCAACATTCCGCTCTGGCACGAGGGCGTGCTCGACGCGCTGCGTGGCGACCTGGGCCGGACGGTCATCATCGAGAACGACACCAACCTGGCGGCGCGCGCCGAGCACGCCCTGGGCGCCGCCAGGGATGCTGGCGACTTCGCGCTGGTCTGGATCGGCACCGGGCTGGGCCTCGCCGCGGTCATCGGCGGGCGGGTGCACCAGGGCGCGGCCGGCGCGGCAGGTGAGATCGGCTATCTGCCGGTGCCCGGCGTGGGGCTTCCGGAGAACGTACGCAGGCCGCTGACCGGATCGTTCCAGTCGCTGGCCGGCGCCAGCGGGGTCCGGCGGCTGGCGGCCAGCTGCGGCTTCGTCAGCCAGTCAGCCTCCGACGTGACCGCGGCAGCGGAGGCGGTAGCCGCGGCCGTCGCCCTGGCCGCCGCGCGGGCAGGCGACGGCAGGGCCGCCTGGACCAGGGAACTGTACGGTCCCGGATCGGGCGACGCCGGGAGGTCCGGCGGCGCGGGCGGCAGCGGCTCCTGGAGCGGGGGACTGGACGGTCCCGGACGGAGCGACGGCGGGGCGGCGGACGGTGAGCGCGCCCGGCGGTTCCTCGACGAGTTGGCCGGCCGGGTCGCGCTCGGAGTCGCCGCGATCTCGGTCATCCTGGATCCCGGGCTCGTGGTGCTCGGCGGCGATATCGGGCTGGCCGGGGGCACTGAGCTGGCCCGTCGGGTGGCCCAGGACGTGGGCCGCATCTGCCCGGCCACGCCACAGGTGGTCCCGACCGGTCTGCCGCGCGCCCCGGTTCTGCGCGGCGCGATGCTCGCGGCGGTCGAGGCCGCTCGCACGGAGCTGCTGGCCTCGGTAGCGGCCTCCTGACCGGACCGGATGGTCAGAACCAGGAGCCCGTCCGGCCTGCGATGACCGGACGGGCTCCTGGCATCGTTAATTCAAAGGTTTGCAACCGGTTACGAGGTGTGCTGGGCCAGCCGCTGGGCCACGGTGATCAGGAACTGACAGGCCATGGTCTGCCCCTGGGCCTCGCGGGCGGAGATCGGCGTGCCGTTGAACGCGGCGGCCTCCAGCTCGGTCTTGATCTGCCCGGCCAGCCCGTCCCTGGCGGCCTCCAGTACGTACAGGATCCGGTCCGTACGCTGGTAGGCCGAGTCACGGCTGCTCGTGCTCTCGATCGCCTTGGTGGCGGCCTGCAGCGTGGCCGTGCCGAACTCACCCACGCTGGAGTTGAGCTGCTTGTAGCACTCGCCGAGCCTGGTCACGGTGGACGGGCTGAGGGCCTGGTTCGGGCTGGCCAGGATCTCCGTGATCACCCGGCCATCGTGCGCGTAGTCATCCTTCAGGCCGGTGAGGTACATGATCGTAGGCCGGATGTCCGTCTCGTCGGCCCATGGGCCCGTGGTGCCCGATTGCGGGACGGTGACCTGGCCGCTGTCGGCACCCGCGGAGCTCGGGCCGTTGGCGGCGCCCGTCCCGTCCACGCCGAGTTGCTTGACCCCCGGGCCGGCCATGCCCAGCCAGTTGGTGTTGATCTCGGCGGCGTAATCACCGTGATCGTAGGCGAAGCTGGTGGTCTGGGTCACGCAGGATCCGTTGCACGTGGTGGAGCCGGTGGTCAGGTAGTAGTCGGGCCGGGCGAACATGGCGAACGCGGGCGTGCGAGCCGGGTCCGCGTTCACCATGTGCAGGATGCCCATCTCGGTGCGGTCCGCCAGGTAGTTGGTGATGAGCTGGGGGGATGTGCCCGCGTACGGGTTGACGTTCGTCAGGCCCGCAGCGTGCCGTTGCGCTCGATGAAGTGCAGCAGGTTCGGCATCATCTGCAGGTCAGAGGGGACGTTCGGATTGTCGCGGAAGAAGTGGACATTATCGAACGTGAGCTGGACGACGTGCTTGATGCCGTTGCCGAGCTGGCAGCCGGTCGTGATGGCGGTTGCCCGGTGAGCAGCTAGCTGCTGGCCTGGGGGCCGCTGGCCCGCGGCCGCGCTGCCGGGCACGGCGATGGCCACGCCCAGCGCCCCGGCCAGTGACGCGCACGACGCGATGGCTGTGAGCCTGGGTGTCTTGCGCCATCTGTGATGCTTTCTCCCATGACCCCTCCA
>DASZAD010000239.1:0-10762 GCA_035945415.1 Streptosporangiaceae bacterium | reverse complement strand
CCTGCTGGTCCGGCTGGTCCCGCTCGCCTTGCCAGCCCTGGGAGCCTTCTCGGCGGCCCTGGGAGCCTTCTCGGCGGCGGCCCTGGGAGCCTTCTCGGCGGCGGCCCTGGTAGCCTTCTCGGCGGCGGCCTTGGGAGCCTGGGCCTGCTTGCCAGTGCTGGGCTTGGCCGTGCTGGGCCTGCCGATGCTGGTGATCTTCACCTGCGTGTACTTCTGCCGGTGCCCCAGGCGGCGACGGTAGCCGGTCTTGTTCTTGTACCGGATCATGTTGATCTTGGGCCCGGCGGCCGGGCCGACGATCTCCGCGGCGACTTCGTAGCTGTCGAGTTCCGCGGGATCGGAGACCACCTGGTCGCCGTCCACCACCAGCAGGGCGGGCAGCGTCAGGGTGGAGCCGACCTCACCAGCCAGGAGATCCACGGTGAGGACGTCGTCCACCGACGCCTTCTCCTGCCGCCCGCCGCAGCGCACGATCGCGTACACCGAGAACTCTCTTTCCCTTTATGCGCGGGGCCCGGCCGCCAGAGGCCGAAGGGGCACCGTCGCAGCGAAATTTCCCTGCATGCCTGCAGGGCGCACCTGAGGCGCGCCGAAAGAACAGGTTACCAGACCTGGCAGGCCCCTCAGACCCCCGCGGTATCGCCGGCGGAGGGGGCTTGCGCCTGCTGGTGAGCCCGCTCCTGGCCGCCCTCCTCCTGGTGAGCCGGCTCCTGGCCGCCCTCCTCCTGGAGAGCGGCGGGTGGGCCGGCCGGCCGGCGGCTAGCCCTCCGTCGCCGGGTTCCGCCTCCGCTGCTCGCCTCTTGCGGGGCTGCCGGCTCCCGGTGGCCGTTCGCGCTGTCGGCGGGTTTGCTGTCGGCGGGTTTACCGTCGGCGGGTTTACCGTCGGCGGGTTTGGTGGCCGCGGGCTCCGCCGTGACTTCCGCCTCAGCCGAGGCCGCGGGCTTGCGCCTACGGCGGCGGCCGCCCGCGGGCCGGTCCTCCTCGGCGTTCCCGTTGCTCCTCGTGGCCGCCGCGCCCGGGGCCTGGATCTTGCTGTCGGACGAGGATTTGCTGGCGGATGAGGACTTGCCGTCGGACGAGGGCTTGCCGTCGCGGGCCGGCGCGGGCTTCTCGTCGCCGCGCCGGCGGCCCTCGGCCTGGGCGAGCTCGGCCGGATCAAGTGAGACGTGCAGGCCGCGCCCGTTGCAGCACTCGCAGGTGACGGAGAACGCTTCGAGCAGGCCGGAGCCGACCCGCTTGCGGGTCATCTGGACCAGCCCCAGCGAGGTGACTTCCGCGACCTGGTGCTTGGTCCGGTCCCTGGCCAGGCACTCGAGCAGCCGCCTGAGCACCAGTTCCCGGTTGCTCTCCAGCACCATGTCAATGAAGTCGATGACGATGATGCCGCCGATGTCACGCAGCCGCAGCTGCCTGACGATCTCCTCGGCCGCCTCCAGGTTGTTGCGGGTCACCGTCTCTTCCAGGTTGCCGCCCTGACCGGTGAACTTCCCCGTGTTGACATCGACGACGGTCATCGCCTCGGTGCGGTCGATGACCAGCGAGCCGCCGCTCGGCAGCCACACCTTGCGCTCCAGCGCCTTGGCCAGCTGCTCGTCGACGCGGTAGCTGGCGAACACGTCCTGGCTGTCCTGCCAGTGGCTGAGCCGGTCGGCCAGGTGCGGCGCCACGTAGCGCACGTACTCGTCCACCGTGTCCCAGCCGTCGTCTCCGGCGACGACCAGCTTGGTGAAGTCCTCGTTGAAGATGTCCCTGACCACCCTGATCGTCAGGTCAGGCTCGCTGTAGAGCAGCGCGGGCGCGTTCGCGGTCTTGGCCTTGCGCTCGATGTTCTCCCATTGCGCCGACAGCCTGGCGACGTCGCGGGAAAGCTCCTCTTCGGTCGCGCCCTCGGCCGCCGTCCGCACGATGACACCGGCTCCCTCCGGCATGACCTTCTTGAGGATCTGCTTCAGCCGGTTGCGCTCGGTGTCGGGCAGCTTGCGGCTGATGCCGGTCATGGACGCGCCGGGCACGTACACCAGGTACCGCCCGGGTAGGCTGATCTGACTGGTCAGCCTGGCGCCCTTGTGACCCACCGGATCCTTCGTGACCTGCACGAGGACTGACTGGCCCGACTTCAGGGCTGACTCGATCCGCCTGGTCTGGCCCTCGAGCCCGCTCGCGTCGAAGTTGACCTCGCCGGCGTACAGCACAGCGTTGCGGCCTTTGCCGATGTCGACGAAGGCGGCCTCCATCGACGGCAGCACGTTCTGCACCTTGCCCAGGTAGACGTTGCCCACGAAAGACTGATGGCTGGTCTTGTCGACGTAGTGCTCGACCAGGATGTCGTCTTCGAGGACCGCGATCTGAGTCCGGTCGCCGCGCTGGCGGACCACCATCTCCCGGTCGACCGCTTCCCTGCGGGCCAGGAACTCGGACTCGGTGATGATCGGCGGGCGACGGCGGCCGGTGTCGCGGCCCTCGCGCCGCCGCTGCTTCTTGGCCTCCAGCCTGGTCGATCCCTTGACCCCCTGCACCTCGTCCGTGCGGGCCGACGATGCCCTGGGCTCGCGGACATGCACCACGGTGTCCGGCGGATCGTCGGGGGCCGGCTGGTCGGTGTCCGCCCCAGAACCGCGGCGGCGTCGACGCCGACGGCGGCGGCCCGCAGCCTCGCCCGCTTCCCCGTCACCCTGGGCGTCAGCATCGGCCCCGGCCTCGCTGTCCTCGCCGGTACCGGGGCTGGCCGCAGCGCTGGCGGCGGCCCGGTCACCACCGCTAGGAGCGGCCGTGTCGTCCCCGGCTTCGGGCTGCTGGGCAGCCTCCGCGGCGGCCTCGCCGCCCGTCCCCTTGGACCGGCCGCGACCGCCCCGGCGCCTGCGCTTGCGGGTGCTGTCCTCGTCTGGCTGGCTCTGGCCGGCCGGCTCGTCGCCGTCCGCCGGGCCTGCCTTCCGCGCCTGCGCATCGCCGGCGCTCACGGAGTCTTTCCGGGCGGCGGGCGCCTGGAATATGAGCTGTGGCGGCTGGAAGACCGGTGGTGCTACCGCCCGGTCAGGCTCGTGCGGCGCGCCGACCCCGGCGGCTGCTTCCTCGGATGAAGGTCCGGTCGGGCCAGCGGGGGCCGGGCCGTCGGGTCCCGCTGTCGGCGGTCCCGTCATCTCGGCCGCCGACGACCCGCTCACCCCAGTCGAAGGCGGCTCCCCCGCCTCAGCGGCCGGCGCTGCCGCCGTACCGGCAGCACGCCGCCGGCTTGTACCAGCAACACGCCGCGTGGTTTTGCCGGTGCCGCGTCTGGTGGAAGTAGCGGATGACGGCTCAGCCGTGCCCGCCGTCTCGGCGGCCGGCTCCCCCGCGGACCCGGCGGAATCGCCGGACCCGGCGGCAGGCCGCTCAACCGTCCCGGTGGACGGCGGGCCGGCGGTTTCCGACGGCGCCGCTCCCGCCGTCCCGCCGGGCGGCTCCCCGGCGGACTCAGCGGCAGGCCGCTCGGCAGTCCCGGCAGCACGCCGTGTGGTTCTGCGAGTGCTGCTCCGTCTGGTGGAAGGAGAAGACGGCGGCTCAGCCGTGCCCGCCTTCTCGGTGGCCGGCGCCTCGGGAGTACCGGCGGCCGGTGAAGTGTCCAGCTCGGGGGACGGCGGGCCGGCGGGCCTGGTAGCCGCCCGGCGGGCTCGCGGGGCCTTCCTCCTGGCCCGCTCCTCCCCGGGCTCCTCCGGCCCGGCCTTCCCGGCCTTCTCACCGCCCGCTGGAGCACCTGCCTGGGCGGCGGTGCTCCGCTGGTCATCTGGTTTGTTCTCTCTGTCGTTCAGCTCGGGTTCGAGCATGCGGGCAATCTCCCGTCAGGTTCCCGGGCGCGCGGACCCTACGCGGATCCATCGCGCCGCACGGGAACTCGTTATGCGCGCTCACTGGGGCAACACCGCCGTGGTGACGGTTGTCGCGCCCGGGCGCGTCGCCTGTTCCTGTCTTGATGCCTCGGGCTGCCAGCGCTCATCGTCCGCCGTTTCCGCGGCTGTGCTGGCCCGGGGGGCCGACCCCCCGGAACCCCCCGGATGTTCCCGCGTTTCCGCGGCTGTGCTGGCCCGGGGGGCCGACCCCCCGGAAGCTCCCGGATGTTCCCGCGTTTCCGCTGGAAGGCCGGCCGTGTCAAGCGGCCCTTGCGCCAGCCTGGTAACCAGCGGTGGCGCCGAAAGCCCGAGTCCGACCGCACTACTGCCGCCAGCAGCGTCGCACGGGTCCGTGAGACCTGCGGAACGCTGCCCCGCCATGCGGCCCAGTGCAGCCAGAATGTCGTCGGGTCGCACGGCAGGAGTCGTATGCCGAACAACCATTCGAAGTATCTCACACCCGCTCGCCGGCCCGCCGATGGCGCGCTGGTCGAGCTCCATGCTGATCACGGCGGCACGGGCGTCCATCCGCCGTGTGCCCCTACTGGTGAGCCGCTCGACCTCCACCTGGCTGGCGGCGAGGAACTCATCCACCGCTGCCTGCGCAGCAGGGCGGCTGACTCCGGGGAGGGTCAGCTCCCACTGTGACACCTCGAGGTCCGCGAGTTGCTCGCGGCCCCGCACCGTGACATCAATCACTTCTATCCCGTCCGGAAGGGCAGCACCGAGCCGATCCCGCACGTCTTCCGGCACGCACGGGCGAGTAAGCGCCAGTTCCAGATACTCAGCTTCGCTGGCCACCCCGGTCGCGGCCGCGCCCGCATATGAAATCTTCGGGTGCGGAGTGAACCCGGCAGAGTACGCCATCGGCAACCCTGCCCTGCGGACCCCCCGTTCCACGGCGCGCGCGACGTCCCGGTGGCTAGCAAAACGCATCCGGCCACGCTTAGCGTACCTGACCCGCACATGCTGTACCGCCGGTGCGGCGGGCGGCCCTGGCGGCTGGCGGGAGGCCCGAACGCCAGAAGTCGCGGGCTGCCTGCCGCGAGGCGAGGCGCCGGCCCTGCGAGCCTCCACGGGGCCAGCCTCCACGGAGTCAGCCTCCACTGGGTCAGCCTCCACTGGCGTCCTCCGGAGGCCGACGACCGATGGTGAGGACGGGGCGCCGTTGCTCCGCGCCGGGCACTCCCATCGGGCCGGTCTGGATCTCGGTGCCCATGGCCGGGCACACGCCACATTCGTAGCACGGGGTCCAGCGGCAGTCGTCGACCTCGGCCGCCCCTTCGGGGGCGATCGCGTCCTGCCAGTCCTGCCACAGCCAGTCGCGGTCCAGCCCGGAGTCCAGGTGATCCCAGGGCAGGATCTCCTCGTAGCCGCGCTCCCGGCTGGTGTACCAGGCCAGGTCGACCGGCTCGCCGGCGAGCGCCCGCTCCGCCGCCCGGGTCCACCGCTCGAACGAGAAGTACTCGCTCCACCCGTCGAACCTGGCCCCGTCCTCCCAGGCAGCCCTGATTACCCTGGCCACCCGGCGGTCGCCGCGGGACAGCAGCCCCTCAATGACCGCCGGCTCGCCGTCGTGATACCTGAAGCCGATCGACCGTCCGTAGCCTGGGTCGGAACGAAGCGCGCTGCCGAGCGCGCGCAGCCGACGGTCGATGGTGTCCTGACCGGCCTGCGCGGCCCACTGGAACGGAGTGTGCGGCTTGGGGACGAAGCCGCCGATGGAGACCACCGCGCGGATGTCACGGTGCCCGGTCGTCTCGCGCCCGGTCTGGATCACCCGCCGGGCCAGGCGGGCGATGGCGAGCACGTCCTCGTCGGTCTCGGTGGGCAGCCCGCACATGAAGTAGAGCTTCACATGCCGCCAGCCGCTGGCGTACGCGGTGGCGACCGAGGCGATCAGGTCGTCTTCGCTCACCATCTTGTTGATCACCTTGCGGATCCGGTCCGAGCCGCCCTCGGGAGCGAAGGTGAGCCCGGAGCGGCGTCCGCCCCGGGTCAGCTCGTCCGCGAGCGTCACGTTGAACGAGTCCACCCTGGTGGAGGGCAGCGAGAGGCCGGTCTGGGTGCCCTCGTACTTGTCGGCGAGCGTGCGGGCGACATCAAGGATCTCGCTGTGATCAGAACTGGACAGCGACAGCAGCCCCACCTCGCTGAAGCCGCTTTCCGCGAGCCCCGTCTCGACCATGCTGGTGATCGTGTCCTGGCTGCGCTCCCGGACCGGCCTGGTGATCATGCCGGCCTGGCAGAACCGGCAGCCCCTGGTACAGCCGCGGAAGATCTCCACGCTGTACCGCTCGTGCACGGTCTCGGCCACAGGCACCAGCGGCTTGCGCGGGTAGCGCCAGTCGTCCAGGTTCATCAGCGTGTGTTTGGCCACCGACGCCGGGACGCCGGGACGGTTCGGCCGCACCCCGCCGATCCGCCCGTCGGGCAGGTAGCTGACGTCGTAGAACCGCGGTACGTAGACCCCGCCGTCGGCGGCCAGCCGCAGCAGCAGCCCGTCCCGGCCACCGGGCCGTCCGGCGGCCTTCCACTCGCGCACGAGCTCGGTGATGGTCAGCACCGCCTGCTCGCCGTCGCCGAGCACCGCTCCATCCAGGAAGGTGGCGATGGGCTCCGGGTTGAACGCGGCGTGGCCCCCGGCCAGCACCAGGGGGTGCGAGCCGTCCCTGTCGGCAGCCTCCAACGGGAGGCCGGCCAGATCCAGGGCGGTCAGCAGGTTCGTGTATCCCATCTCCGTCGCGAAGCTGACGCCCAGCAGGTCGAACGCGGCCACCGGGCGGTGCGCGTCCACCGTGAACTGGGGGATGCCGTGGCGTCGCATCAGCGCCTCGAGATCGGGCCAGACGCAATAGGTACGCTCGGCGAGCACGCGGTCAGCGCCGTTGAGCACCTCGTAGAGGATCTGGAGACCCTGGTTGGGCAGGCCCACCTCATACGCATCCGGGTACATCAACGCCCAGCGCACGTCCGTTGATTCCCAGTCCTTGACGACGGAGTTCAGCTCACCGCCCACGTACTGAACCGGCTTGCGCACGAGCGGGAGCAGCGGCTCCAGGCGCGGATAGACCGATTCGACGCTCATACCGTCAGCCTACAAAGGCCGGCTGTCCCCCCCGGCCAGACATGACCCAGGTCGTGTCTCGTGGATCTTCGGCGGCGCGGATCGGCGCCCAGACGACGACCGGCCCCAGTTGAAGCCAGCACAGGGACGCCCCACCCCGGGGTCGTCGCCAATAGCTCCACTATTGGCTCCTCCTCCGTCTTGCCGGACGCCGCCTGGACACCGCCCTCGCGCCGGAGGCGCGCCAGCAAACACTGGCACCAAGACCCACGAGCCACGACCTAACGCCTGGTCCAGATCGCCTCGATGCCGGTGCGCCTGCGGTGGATGGACAGCAGGACGCCGATCGCGATCATATCGGCGAGCGCGGCCGAGCCGCCGTAGGAGATGAACGGCAGCGGCAGCCCGGTGATCGGCATGATCCCGATCGTCATGCCGACGTTGACGAATGCCTGGAAGCCGAACCAGATGGCTATGCCGGAGGCGACCAGCATCCCGAACTGGTCCTCGGCCCGCGCCGCGATGCGCAGCGCCCGTGCGATCACCACACCGAGCAGGGCCACGATCGCGATCGACCCGACGAAGCCCAGCTCTTCGCCTACCACGGTGAAGATGAAGTCGGTCGGCTGGGAGGGGATGTAGTTGCCGGCCACCAGCGGGCCGTGGAACAGCCCGTGACCGAACATCCCGCCGGACCCTACCGCGATCCGGGCTTGCTCGGCCTGGTAGCCGGCGCCCGCCAGATTGGCCGACGGATGCAGGAACGACGTGAACCGCTGCAACTGGTAGGACTTGAGCACGTGCAGTTTGATCGCTGCCACCATCGCCAGGGTCCCGCCCGCGGCCAGGACGGTCAGCCAGCGCAGCCGCAGCCCGGAGATCGCGATCATGCCGGCCAGCACGGCCAGCAGCACCAGCGTGACCCCGAGCGCGGGCTCCGCCGCCACCAGCCCGGCCAGCGGCACCGCGAGAGCGACCGTGAGCGCGATCTCGCGCAGCAAGGGGCGCTTGCCGCCGTCCCCCAGCCGGCTGAGCACCAGGGCGCAGATCAACACCAGGGCTAGCTTGGCGAACTCCGACGGCTCCACCTGGAACCCGGCCGGCAGGTTGATCCACGCCTTCGCGCCGTTGATCGAGGTGCCGAGCGGGCTGAGCACGGCCAGGAGGGCCAGCAGCGCCAGGCCGTAGACGACCGGCGTGTAGGCCCGGATCTGCCGGACATCCAGGCTGCTGACCACGACCATCAGGACCAGCCCGATGCTGAACCAGGCCACCTCCTTGTACAGGTAGGTACGCGGGCTGGCGCCGGCCTGCAGCAGCGAGGGCTCGGTGGCCGACCAGACCAGCAGCGTGCCGAGCACGCACAGGGCGAGGACGGTCCCGACCAGGATCCAGTCGTAGTGCCGGAGCGGAGACTGACTTCCGAACGCCCGGCCGCGAAGCCATCCCCGCCGGCCTGGCTCCCTGCGCCGCAGCCCCGCGAGGCCGCGCGGGCCGGGCGCGAGCCGGGGGTAGCCCTCCCCCAGGCGGCTCAGGCTCATCCGCCGCTCCCGTAGCCGGCCGGTGGCGTGATCGCACCGGAGGAGGAGATCGTGGGCAGGGCGGCCGGCGCCACGCCGTCGGGGAAGGCGGCCGTGTGCCCCTCCAGACCGTAGATCGCATCCCAGATCTGGCGGACCGCAGGCGCGGACGCCTGGGCGCCGTAACCGGCGTGCGGGATCATCATGACCACCACGTACTTGGGGTGCACGCACGGGGCGAACGAGGCGAACACCGAGTTGGCCTGCGCCCCCACGATGCTGGCGGTGCCGGTCTTGCCGGCCACGCAGACCTTGTTGAACGGGAACCCGGCGAACGCGCCGGCCGCCGTGCCCTGGGTGACCACCCCGGCCAGCGCGCTGCGCATATAGGCCAGCGTGCGGCCCGACACCGGCAGCCGGCCCGCCAGCGGCGGGTTGATCTGGCTGACGACCTTGCCGTCCGGGCTGATCAGCGCCTCGCCGATGCGCGGGCTGTAGAGCTTGCCGCCGTTGGCTATGGCCGCGTACGCCCGGGCGAGCTGGAGCGGGGTCACGGTCACATAGCCCTGCCCGATGGCGGCGTTGGCCGCCTGTCCGGGCTCCCACACGTAGCCGCTCTGGCAGTCCTGGTACTCGATCCGCTGGATGTAGGAGCCGAACTCCTGGCCGTACTTGCACCAGTTCTGGCCGGTGTGCGCGTTGTCCTTCCAGAAGTAGTACAGAAACTGCCGGGTGGGGATGGTGCCGGTGCTCTGCTCCGGCACGTCGATCCCGGTCGACTTGCCGAAGCCCCAGGCCAGCTCCATCTTCTGCATCTTCTGGAGCGGCGCGTGCGGGCTGGCGATGCCGTTGACCCTCGGGTCGTCGCGCAGCCACATGTCGTAGGCGAGCTGGTAGAAGACGGTGTCGCAGGACTGCACCAGCGCCTCGTGGAAGGACATCGGACCCAGGCTGGGCAGGCCGTCGTTGGCGAACGTGCGCCCGCCGATGGTCACCGTGCCGGGGCAGTCGTAGGTGCCGTACAGGCTGTAGCCGTTGGCGATGGCGGCGGCCATCGTGGTGACCTTGAACGTCGAGCCGGGCGGGTACTCCCCCTGGGTGACCCGGTTCAGGATCGGCTCACCGTGCCCGGTGCCGAACAGGTACCTGAACTCGGACGAGGAGATGCCGCCGGTCCACACGCTGGGGTCGTAGGAGGGGTAGCTGACCATCGCCAGTATCCGCCCGGTGGTGGTCATGACCACCGCGGCGCCGTTGGTCGCGCCGTGGTTGCCGGCGTTGTAGGACTTGTGGATCGCGGCCGCCAGGATGTTCTGCACGTCGACCTGCAGCGGCGCGCTGAGGCTGGTGACCAGGTTGTCGCCCGGCCTGGCTGGCGTCTGACTGACCGTGCCAGTGACCGTGCCCGAGGCGCTGACCGCCACCCGCTGGACGCCGGACGTCCCGCGCAGCGCGGAGTCGTACTGGTACTCCAGCCCGGCCTGCCCCACCAGGTCCACGCCGGAGAAGCCGGTCACGGTCAGGTGCCGCTGCCGGATCTCCTGCGGGGTGATCGGCTGCAGGTAGCCGAGCACCTGCGCCGGGTTCGCGCCGTCGGGCTGCGGATAGTTCACGACCGGCTGCACCTGCGCGCTGACGTCCGGGTAAAGCTGCTGGTTCTCCATGATCTGCAGCGCCACCTGGTAGGAGACCCGCTGGGCGACCGGGATGGGCTGGTAGGGCGAGCCCGCCCAGCAGGGCGGTGAGACCCCGGCGGTGCAGATCCTGACCTCCTCCCGCAGCAGCTTGACCGGCCGGTGCAGCAGCCGGGCGAGCCGGGCCAGGACCGCGGCGGCGTCGGCCCGCTGGTTGAGCCGCGCGATGTTCACCGAGACCACGAGCGCGGTCTTGTTGTTCACCAGCGGCAGGCCGGTGTCGTCCAGGATCTGGCCGCGGACCGGCGGCACCACCACGAGCTGGGTCTCGTCATGCGCGGCCAGGCTCGCGTAGGACCGGGAGTTGATGACCTGGACGTTCCACAGCCGCACGCCGAGCGCGATGAGCAGCGCCGCCACGACCAGATGCAGCACCCACAGGCGTCGCCGCGAGGCCGGGATCATCGCCGGCCTCCCTTGCGCTTGCCGCCGGATCGTCCCGGTGTCAGCCGACGGGCAGGCGGCAGGCCGAACAGCGTCCGGAGCCGGCCGGTCCAGGTGGCACTCGACGAGCCGGTGCTGAGCGACCCGCGGCGCAGTGACTTGCGCCCCTTGTGCGGCACCCGGGCGTGACTGAAGGAATCATGGTGCCCGGAACCGAACGTGCCGCGGCGCGGG
>DASZAD010000238.1:0-13390 GCA_035945415.1 Streptosporangiaceae bacterium | reverse complement strand
AAGTCACGGCCGGGAAAGTCCGGGTCAGTGTGCTCGGCCCTCGCCGGGTAAGAAGTCGACGGCACGCCGTCGGCCCGGGTGCTGCCCGGCGGTGGCGACCACCGGGCCAGCTCCTGGACGCGTGCGCTGTCGAGTTCCAGGACCCGCTCGGCGGTCTGCACGGCCGCGGCCAGCGCGGCTCGCCGCCCGTCATCGGCCACGATCCGCAGCATCGCCCCATCCCGCGCGGCGCCCCCCCGCAACACCGCCAGCAGGCCCGGCGGCAGCGGCTCCGGATCGAACCCGCCGCGGTGCGTCCGCCGCCGCCGCACCTGGGCGGCCAGCCGCCGCTCCAGCTCGGTTGGAGGCGCCTGCTGCTGCCAGCGCACCCGGGCCACCAGCAGCGGCCCGCCAGCGTCCGGCAGCACCAGGGTCTCCGGGATCCAGCCCAGCGACCGCAGCGCCAGCCGGACGGTAAACAAGGCCGCGCCGCAGCTGATCATCATCTGGCGGCCGTCGGGGTCGGACACGCCCAGCTTCCGGTCGGGGTCAGCGTGCAGGCTGATCTCTTGTCCTTCAGCGGTGAACCGCCATGGCTGGGTGTTGTGCACCGACGGCGCCCAGATAGCCTCGGCCACGACGTGCCGGACGGTCTCCACGGGGGTCAGCGGCCCGTTCATGCTTTCCTCCTGTGACAAGATCCAGGCCAGCACGATCGGCCGCTGACAGGCACGGGCCGAAGGTCCCGTCTGCGGGGACATGAGGCTGACCGGTCAGCCTGGTCCACTGGAGAGGTGACAGCAATTCAAGGCGCCGTCAAGGGCTCGATCAGCTCGCTGAACGGCCTGCGGGCGGTGGTGGCGCTGGTCCGGGCGATGCCGAGCTCCAGCAGCACCTGAGGCCATCCGGGCAGAACCAGGCTGGCCCGGATCTGCCTCCGGATCGCGTCGGCCTCAAGCGGCTGGGTGTACAGGCTGGCGAAGACCCACCTGGTCGTGGCGTGCAGCAGCAGGCGGTGCAAGGCTTGCCCGGCGCGCAGCCAGTCTTCCCGCCCGTCGCCGCGGGTAAGCAGCGCTGCGGTCATGGCCGGGGGGTCCCCGGTGGGCAGCAGCCCGAAACCGCGGCCCAAGTCGAAGTCACGCTGCGGCAGCCGGGTGGGGCTACCACCAGGCCTGGCCGGGAACGCTTGCGCGGGGACGCCGTCCCTGGCCCGGTCGCCCGCCGCCCTGGTCCAGCGCCGCACCTCTGCCTGGGTGAGCCGATCGTGGTCACGCGCCTGGCTGGCCGGCCTGGCCAGGGCCACCAGCTTCCCGTAGGAGTGCTCGCCGATGATCGCGAGCGTGGCGCCTTCCGTCAGGGCATCATGTTGCAGGCCGGCCAGCAAGCCGTCGGGCAGCGGGCCGGGATCGAACGGGCCACGGTGTGTGTGCCGGTGAGGCACCGCCTCGAGCATGGCCCGCTCGCGCTCGGTCATCGGCGCCGCCGCGCCGAGCCGCACCTGGGCCAGGAGCCGCAGGCTTGACGGATCCGGGAACAACTCGACCACTGTCTGGTAGCCCAGCGACCGGATGGCCAGCCGCAGCCCGAACAGGGCCGCTCCGCAACTGATGAGCATCTCCCGGCCGAGCGGATCCACCTTCAGCTTGCGACTGGGGTCGGAGTACACCTCGACCTTCTGGCCGCTGACCCTGAACCGCCACGGCTGCGTGTTGTGCACCGACGGCGCGCGGGCTGCCGTGGCGATCAGGTAGCCGGCCTGCCCGGTCAGGTCCGGCTCCGCCTTGTGCGTCGCGGGCTTGTCGGCCCCGTCGATCTCATGCTCTACGGTCATGGCCCTCACCTGCCTGTTGTCCAGGCATGATGCACCGTTGGCCGCGGGGGAGCTCAGGGTCATTCGGGACCGTTCGCCGGGACCAAGGTCCCGGCGACACCAGCTCAGGCGACGGGACCGACGACTACCCATGACAGGACTTTCGGCCTCTGCCGGCGCCCATAACCGCCGGCACATACTCTCTCCAGGCCCGGGCCACGGGCACTTCTGGCAACCCTGGCGAGGTGCACCATGCCGACCCGCGCGCAACTGCACCGGCAGCGGTCCATCCTGACCCGGGCCTGGGACCTGCTCATACCGGCTATCCGTGACAAACAGCCGGCCGACGCAGAGCGCGCCGGCCTGCGTTCTGAGATCGTGGCGAGCTGGGAGCGCTCGGCCGCGTGCACTACCCCCGAGGTCGCGGAAGCCCCGCTCGCCGACGCCAGCGAAACGCGGTGCGCCTGGCGGGCCAGCCCGCTCAGCGCGGCCGTCCGGGCGCTGGAGACCCAGCTCCGGGCCGCGGCCGACGACGGAGAGCTGGTGGTCGCGGTCACCGATCCCGCCGCTCGCATCCTGTGGACGCACGGCAGCGCGGTCATGCGGCGTAAGGCGGAGCGGGTGAACTTCGTACCAGGCGGTAAGTGGGACGAGGCCAGCGTGGGGACCAACGCGCTGGATCTGGCGCTCAGGCTGGACCACCCGGCCACCGTGTATTCCGCCGAGCATTTCTCCAGTTGCGTACACGGCTGGGTCTGCTGGGCCGCCCCGGTATACGACCCGCACACCGGGCACCAGCTCGGCGTGCTGGACCTGTCCACCACCTGGGACCGCTCGTACCCGATCGGGCTGGCCATGGCCGAGGCCCTCGCCCGGCTGGTGGGCGGCGAAGTTCGCCGGCAGGCGGAGGCCGATCCCGGTGCGAACGGCGCCAGCGAGGCCGGCGGCCTGCTCGAGCTGAGGCTGCTCGGCCGGGCCAGCGCGCACCTGAACGGAACGCGGCTGCGGCTCACCCGGCGGCAGACCGAGATCCTGGCACTGCTGGCACTCAACCCGGACGGTCTGGACCTGGGCGAGCTGCACGCCCGGCTGTACGGCGACCGGCCGGTGAGCCCGGGCACGCTGAAGGCAGAGATCTCACAGCTCCGCGCGATGCTCGGCGGGCGCCTCGCGTCTCGTCCCTACCGGCTCAACCTCGATGTGCGCAGCGACGTCACCGACCTGCTGCACCGCCTGCGGGCGCGTGACGTCGCGGGCGCGGCCGAACTGTACGGCGGCGAGCTGCTGGCCGGCACCGAGGCGCCGGCCCTGACCGAATTCGGCCACTTCCTCACCGTCGCGCTGCGCAACGCTCTGCTGGCCGACCCCCAGCCGGCCGCCATGCAGCGGTACCTGGAACTCGCCCCTCATGACCTGGGCCTTCTCGGCACCGCCCGGAATCGCCGGCCTACCACCGGCCAACCTTCTCGTCGCTACGATGGCCCCGCTCGTTAAGGAGGGACATCATGACTCACACAGCCGCCCGGGCACCCCTGTATCCCGTTCAGCCGGTCCACGCCAGCCCGGAGCACGCGATGGACGAGATCCGGGTGGCCATCGTGGACGATCAGGCGATCGTCCGCCAGGGCTTGCGGGCCATGATCGACCGGGAACCAAATCTGCGCGTGGTCGGCGAAGCATCATCCTCCCGGGCGGCCTTGTCCATGCTCGAGGCGGCCCAGCCCCGGGTCGTCCTGCTCGACCTCAGGCTGGGCGCGGAAGGCGACTGCGACGGCCTCGGCCTGTGCACCGCGATAACCCAGCGCTATCCCGGCATCCGGGTGCTCGTGCTGACCAGCTCCGCGGACGAGTGGCTGATCCTCGAATCAGTCAAGCATGGCGCCAAGGGCTTCATGGTCAAGGACGTGGACCTCACCGAGCTCATCCGGGCCATCAGAGCGGTGCACCGCGGCGAGAGCGCCTTCGACTCGCGCAGCGCCAGCGTCGTGGTTCGCTGGATGCACGGCAGCCAGCGGCAGGGCAGGACGGCCGGTGACATCACCCCGCGCGAGCGGGAGATCCTGGTCCTGCTGGCCAGGGGCATGAGCAACGTGGCGATCGGCCAGCGGCTGTACATCTCGGCCGCCACGGTCAAGTTCCACGTGGGCAACGTGATGCAGAAGCTGGGCGCCCGGCGCCGCGCCGAGGCCGTGTACGCGGCGAGCAAGCTCGGGCTGATCTGACCCTCACGTCTATACCCTCACGCCGGGTCCAGCGCGGCCATCTCGGTATCGGTGAGCATCCGTGAGCGGATGATGAAACGAACGCCCAGCGGCGCTTCCAGAGAGAACCCGCCGCCGCGCCCCGGCACCACGTCGATGGTCAGGTGCGTGTGGCTCCAGTACTCGAACTGGGCGGCCGACATCCACACCGGCACCGGCTCGGATACGCCTCGCGCGTGCAGGTTGCCGAGCAGGACGTCGGATTCGCCCGTCGCGAACTCGCCCAGCGGATAGCACATCGGCGAACTGCCGTCGCAGCAGCCGCCGGACTGGTGGAACATGAGCGGCCCGTGCTGGCCGCGGAGGCGGCGGAGCACGTCCGCCGCCTCCGCGGTGATGGCCACCCGGCTGATGTCCTCCATGGCCAGCACCAGGATCAGAAGAAGCCGAGCTTGGTCGGTGAGTAGCTGACCAGCAGGTTCTTGGTCTGCTGGTAGTGGTCGAGCATCATCTTGTGGGTCTCGCGGCCGATGCCGGACTGCTTGTAGCCGCCGAAGGCCGCGTGCGCCGGGTACAGGTGGTAGCAGTTCGTCCACACCCGGCCCGCCTGGATCGCGCGTCCCAGGTAGTAGGCGCTGTGCAGGTCCCGGGTCCAGACGCCCGCGCCCAGGCCGTACAGCGTGTCGTTGGCGATCTTCACGGCGTCGTCCACGTTGGCGAACTTGGTGACCGAGACGACCGGGCCGAAGATCTCCTCCTGGAAGATCCGCATCCGGTTGTCGCCCTCGAAGATCGTCGGCTGCACGTAGTACCCGTCGGCCATGTCGCCGCCGAAGTAAGCCCGCTCGCCGCCCAGCAGGACCCTGGCGCCTTCCTTCTTGCCGATGTCGATGTAGGAGAGGATCTTTTCGAGCTGGTCGTTGCTGGCCTGCGCCCCGATCATCGTGTCGGTGTCCAGCGGGTCACCCTGCTTGACGGCCCTGGTCCGCTGGACCGCGTCGGCCATGAACTGGTCGTAGATCGACTCCTGGATCAGCGCGCGGGAGGGGCACGTGCAGACCTCGCCCTGGTTCAGCGCGAACATGGTGAAGCCTTCGAGCGTCTTGTCGTAGAACTCGTCCCTGGCCCGCGCGACGTCCTCCAGGAAGATGTTCGGGCTCTTGCCGCCCAGCTCCAGCGTCACCGGTTTGATGTTCTGGCTGGCGTACTGCATGATCAGGCGCCCGGTGGTGGTCTCGCCGGTGAAGGCGACCTTCGCCACCCGGGGGCTGGAGGCCAGTGGCTTCCCGGCCTCGACGCCGAACCCGTTGACGACGTTGATCACGCCCGGCGGGATCAGGCCACCGATGAGCTCCAGCAGCACCAGGATCGATGCCGGGGTCTGCTCGGCCGGCTTCAGCACGACGGCGTTGCCGGCGGCCAGGGCGGGCGCCAGCTTCCATGTGGCCATGAGGATCGGGAAGTTCCACGGGATGATCTGGCCCACGACGCCGAGCGGCTCGTGGAAGTGGTAGGCGACGGTCGTCTCGTCCAGCTCACCGAGCGTGCCCTCCTGCGCGCGGATCACGCCGGCGAAGTAGCGGAAGTGGTCGATGGCCAGCGGGATGTCGGCGGCGAGCGTCTCGCGGACGGGCTTTCCGTTGTCCCAGGTCTCCGCGACGGCCAGCGTCTGGAGGTTCTGCTCCATGGTGTCGGCGATCTTGAGTAGCACGGCCGCCCGGTCGGCTACCGGCGTCCGCCCCCAGCCGGGAGCGGCCCCGTGCGCGGCATCGAGGGCGAGCTCGATGTCCTCGGCGGTTCCCCGGGCGACCTCGGTGAAAGAGTGGCCGGTGACGGGCGTGACGTTCTCAAAGTACTGGCCCTTTACCGGCGGCACCCATTCGCCGCCGATGTAGTTCTCGTAGCGGCTGGCATACCGGGCCGGGCTTCCCGGATCGCCAGGCTTTGCGTACACGGACATTCCATTTCCTCCTTTACGCTGCGGCGCGGGGCTACCGGCAGACCTGGCCGCGTGCCGCCAACGTAGGGAAATCCGCCGGTCAAGGGAATGCCTCCGGCCTGAAGCCACCCGGTTGACGCCGAGATACCAGCCAACTGGCCAGGGAGGACCTGGCCGGTTGTCCGTGCTATTCGCCCCGTCCGGGGAGTGACGCCTGCGGGCTTATCTCAGGCAAGCTGGAAAGGACGTCATTGGAGGAGCGCAATGCCCGACACATCCTCGCCGCTCGCCGAGCGCCTCGAGAGACTGCAGCAGATAGAGAATTTCCCGCCGCCGGACGGCTTCGCCGCCGCGGCGCGCGAAAGCGATCCGTCCGTCTGCGAGCAGGCGCCGGACGACCTCGCGGCCTGGTGGGCCAGGCAGGCCAGGGAGCGCCTGCACTGGGACAAGCCGTTCACCACGGTGCTCGACGACAGCAACCCGCCGTTCTACACCTGGTTCGACGACGGCACCACCAACGCGTCGTACAACTGCCTCGACCGGCACGTGCTGGCCGGCCGCGGTGAACGGGTGGCCTTCCACTGGCGCGGCGAGGAGGGCGAGGAACGCGACCTGACCTACGCCGGGATACTCGACGAGGTGCAGCGCCTGGCCAACGCGCTCAGGGCGCATGGCGTGGGCAAGGGTGACGTCGTCGGCATCTACCTGCCGATGATCCCCGAGGTGGTCGTGGCCATGCTCGCCTGCGCCCGGATCGGCGCGCCGCACACCGTCGTCTTCGGTGGCTTCGCCGCCACCGCGGTGCGCGAGCGACTGGAGGTCTCCAGCGCCAAGGCGCTGATCACCGCCGACGGGGCCCGGCGCAAGGGCAAGACCATCCCGGTCAAGCAACAGGTGGATGACGTGATCGCGGATCTGCCCAGCCTGGAGACCGTCGTCGTGGTCCGGGCGGCCGGCACGGACTGCCTGATGCGGCCGGGCCGCGACGTCTGGTACGACGACCTGATCGCGGGCGCGGACCCGGTCTGCCCGGCTGAGCCGATGGAAGCCGAGCACCCGCTGTTCCTGTTGTACTCGTCCGGCTCCACGGCCAAGCCCAAGGGGATCCTGCACACCACCGGCGGGTACCTGACCGGGGTCACGACGACCATGGCCATGGTCTTCGACCTCGACCCGGACCGGGACATCTTCTGGTGCACAGCCGACGTCGGCTGGATCACCGGCCACTCCTACATCGTGTACGGGCCGATGGCCAACGGCTGCACCTCGGTGCTGTTCGAGGGTGCCCCCGACTATCCGGACAAGGACATCTGGTGGGAGATCGTCGAGCGGTACGGCGTGACGATCTTCTACACCGCCCCGACCGCCATCAGGGCCTGCATGAAGTGGGGTGAGGAATACCCGGCCCGCCACGACCTGTCCTCGCTACGGCTGCTGGGCACGGTCGGCGAGCCGATCAACCCCAAGGCGTGGCTGTGGTACCACACGGTGGTCGGCGGCGAGCGCTGCCCCGTCGTGGACACCTGGTGGCAGACAGAGACCGGCGCCATCATGATCACGACGCTGCCCGGCCTCCTGGCGGCGAAGCCGGGGTCGGCCGGACGGCCGCTGCCCGGTGTGTCCGCTGTCCTGGTGGACGAGGCCGGCGAGGAGGTCAAGGAGGGCAACGGCCTGCTGGCGCTGACCCAGCCCTGGCCGAGCATGCTCCGCACGCTGTATAAAGACCCCGACCGGTACGTGCAGACCTACTTCTCCCGGTTCGGCCATCGCCGCTACTTCGCGGGCGACGGCGCCCGGCGCGACTCCGACGGCTACTTCTGGATCACCGGGCGGGTCGACGACGTCATCAACGTCTCCGGCCACCGGCTGTCCACCGCCGAGATCGAGTCAGCCCTCGTCTCGCACCCGGTGGTGGCCGAGGCGGCGGTCATCGCCGCGGCCGACGACCTGACCGGCCAGTCCGTGATCGCGTACGTCACCCTGGCATCCGGCTACGTCCAGACCCACGGCCTGGAAGACACCCTGCGCGAGCACGTCGCCAGCCAGATCGGCAAGCTGGCCCGGCCGAAGCGGATCGTCTGGGCGAACGACCTGCCCAAGACCAGATCCGGGAAGATCATGCGCCGCCTGCTGCGCGATGTGGCCGAAGGCCGCGAGCCGGGCGACACCACCACGCTGCGCGACGCCACCGTGCTCGCCCCGCTCCAGCAAGCAGTCTCACACGAGACAGGAACGACGTCATGACCACCACAGCCCCTGACCAGCAGGGACAAGAGAGAGCACAACCGGCGTGGCCCGGCCTGGTCCGGGGCCGGGTGGCGCTGGTCACCGGCGGCACCCGGGGCATCGGCGCGGCCATCTGTCGCGAGCTGGCGGGCGAGGGCGCGCACGTCGCGGCCGGCTACTGGCGCGGCCTGGAGGGCGCGCAGAAGTTCCTGGCCGCCATGACCGCCGGCTTCCCCGGTCAGCGGGTCACCGTGCACGAGGGCAACATCGGCGTGGCCGACGACTGCCGGCGAGTCCTGCGCGAGGTCATCGACCAGCACGGGCGCCTGGACATCCTGGTCAACAACGCGGGCATCACCATCGACCGGACCGTGGCGAAGATGACCGACGAGGACTGGCAGCGGGTGATCGCGGTCAACCTGTCCGGTGCGTTCTTCATGGCGCAGACGGCGGTCGAGCACATGATCGAACGCGGCAGCGGCCGGATCATCAACGTGTCCTCGGTCATCGGCGAGACCGGCAACATCGGCCAGGTGAACTACGCGGCGTCCAAGTCGGGCCTGTTCGGGCTGACCAAGTCGCTGGCCCGGGAGGCCATCTTCCAGCTCAATCGTGCTGGGCGCCCGGCCGGCGACGGGATCGGGCTCACCGTGAACGCGATCACGCCCGGGTTCATCGCCACCGACATGCTCGCCACGATCCCGGACAAGGTGCTGGACAGGATCCGGGCCCAGATCCCGGTCGGCCGCCTCGGCGCGCCGGAGGAGATCGCGCGGGTGGCCTGCTTCCTGGCTGCCGATGCCTCGGCGTACATCACCGGGCAGATCTGGGCGGTCAACGGCGGCCTGGACATGTGAGGACAAGCCGTGATGACACCGGAAAGGGACGTGCTCGTGCTGTCGGCCGTGCGGACGCAGCGGATGTGACCCTTGCCGGGGCTTCTACCCTGGTATGCGCCGGCCGTCGGGCGGCCCCCCGGTGACTGGATCGGAGTTGTGACCTTTGCCGGGGCTTCTACCCTGGTATGCGCCGGCCGTCGGGCGGCTCCCTGGTGACTGGATCGGAGTTGTGACCTTTGCCGGGGCTTCTACCCTGGTATGCGCCGGCCGTCGGGCGGCCCCCTGTTGACTGGATCGGAGTGCTGATGAACGGACGACAGACCGGCCGGGAGCCCGCCGTCGAGGCGGCGGACGCGATCGCCCCGGAGGGCGGTGTCCTGGGCCGGCTGGATCCAGCCGCCTTCGGCGCCTCGGTCCTGTCCGTGCTGGCTCGCGCGGCGGAGCGCCCGGCCGAGGTCGCCGCGGCCTGGCTGCGGTTCGGGAGCGCTCTGGTCCAGGTGTGGCCGGCGGCGATCGCCGGCTGGCTCGGGGGCGACGTGCCCCCGCCCGTGGTGCCCGACGCCGGCGACCGCCGGTTCGCCGACCGGGCGTGGGAGGACAATCCCGGCTACGTCACGCTGCGACAGGTGTACCTGGCGGCGCGGCGGCTCAGCGAGGATCTGCTGGCCGCCGGGCGCGGCGACCCGCTGGCCGAGCAGAAGGCCCAGCTCGCCGTGGGCTTCTTGTTCGACGCGCTGGCCCCGACGAACTTCCTGCCCACCAATCCGGCGGCGGTCAAGATGGCGTTCGACACCGGGGGTGCCAGCCTGATCGCCGGGGCCCGCAACTTCCTCGACGACTTGGCCCACAACGGCGGGCGCCCCCGTCAGGTGGACACCTCCTCCTTCGAGCTGGGCCGCAACCTCGCGGCCACGCCCGGGCGGGTGGTGTTCCGCAACGACCTGATGGAGGTCATCCAGTACACGCCGCAGACCACCGAAGTCCGCGCCGTCCCGCTGTTGGCCAGCCCGCCCTGGATCAACAAGTACTACGTCATGGACCTGGCCCCCGGCCGCAGCTTCATCGAGTGGGCGGTGCGGCAGCGGCGGACCGTGTTCGCGATCTCCTACCGCAATCCCGGTCCGTCGATGAGCGGGGTGACCCTGGACGACTACCTCATCGGTGGCCCGAAGACCGCGCTGGACGTGATCTCGGACATCACCGGCTCGGCCGTCATCGACATCGTGGGGCTGTGCCTGGGCGGCGCGCTGACCGCGATGCTCGCCGCCCACCTGGCCGGGACCGGTGACGACAGGCTCGGCTCGATCACGTTGCTCAATACCATGCTCGACTACAGCGAGCCCGGAGCGCTCGGCGCGTTCGCCGACGAGCGGACCGTCGCCCGGCTGGAGGCGCAGATGGCGCGCACCGGCGGCATGGAGGGCAGCACGATGGCCGGGACCTTCGACGTGCTGCGGGCCGACGACCTGATCTTCAACTACGTGGTGTCCGGATGGCTGATGGGCCAGCCGCCGCCCGCCTTCGACATCCTGGCCTGGAACGCGGACAGCACCCGCCTGCCGGCCGCGATGCACTCCTTCTACCTGCGGTCGCTGTACGTCAGGAACGAGCTGGCCAACGGGGAGATGGAGCTGGCCGGCCGGCTGCTGTCCCTGGCCGGCATCAAAAGCGACGCATATGTCGTCGGCGCGGTGAACGACCACATCGTGCCGTGGCAGTCGTCCTACCGGGCCACCGGGCTGCTCGGCGGCAACGTCCGCTATGTCCTGTCCAGCGGCGGGCACATCGCGGGAATCGTCAACCCGCCCTCGCCCAAGGCCTGGTACCTGGCTTCAGAAGACCACACCGGCAGCGCCGCACGCTGGCGCGAGGCCGCCACCAAACACGACGGCTCCTGGTGGGAGGACTGGACCAGCTGGGCGGACGCCCGGGCTGGCCAGCTCGTCCCGCCGCCGCCGATGGGCAGCACCCGCCATCCGGCCGTGGGCGACGCGCCAGGAGATTACGTCCGCGGCTGACCGCAGGCGCCCCCGCCCCGGCCCGCGCCACGACACGACAACCGCCCCACTCCCGGCAGCCACCCGGCGGCGACTCGACGGCCATCGCCGCAATCCGGCGGCCATCCGCCGCCACCCAGCCAGCCACCCAGCCAGCCCCCGGCCAGCCACCGCCACCCAGCCAGCCCCCGGCCATCCGCCGCCACCCGGCCAGCCACCGGCCAGCCACCGGCCGCCTCTCGCTTGACAAATCAACCCAGTGCTAGTTATAGTTTGCAAGACACACGCGATCCGAGGAGGGACCGGGATGACCGACACCAAGACCATCACAGAGGAGATCCAGGGGCAGGTCCTGGAGACCATCCGCAAGAGCCAGGAGGCCGTGGTCGACGCGGTCCGGAAGTGGTCCGACTCCGTGCAGTCGGTCACGCCGTCGCTGCCGGTGCCCGCCCTGCCGTTCGCCGACAAGCTCCCCAGCCCGGCTGACGTTGTGGCGAACGCCTACGACTTCGCCGGGCAACTGCTGGCCGCCCAGCGTCAGTTCGCCGAGGATGTGATCGAGGCCGCCGCGCCGGCGCTCACCGCGACCGGCGGCGCCCCCGCCGCGAAGAAGGCCACCCCCGCGGCCAAGTAGGCAGTCTCGTGCGCGGCGCAACCGGCCCAGTGCCGGTTGCGCCGCGCAGTTGCCTGCTGCAGCAAGATCGATGGGGACTTTCTATGGATCCCGGGCATAAAACTCCCCATCGATCTTGGTTCAGCCCGCTCAGCACCCCGGCCCCGGCGCTAACTATACTTAGCGCCAGGGAACGTGGTGTGTCACCAGCGGGGTGGCGCGTATAACAAGGCCGGAGGGCGGACGGATGACGGAGCCTTGGAACGCGCAGCTTGAGGCGCTGGGTGCCTTCATCCGCAGCCAGCGCAGGCTGGCAGGCCTGTCGCTGCGCCAGATGGCCGAGCTGACCAGCCTGTCCAACCCCTACCTCAGCCAGGTCGAGCGCGGCCTGCACCAGCCTTCGGTGCGCGTGCTCAAGCTGATCTCAGAGGCCCTCAACATCTCCGCCGAGGCGCTGCTCGAGCAGGCCGGCCTGTTCGAGAGCCAGAACCGAGGCGGGGCCGCGCCGGCCGAGCAGGTCGAAACCGCGATCCGGGGCGAGCAGCGGCTGACCGAGGAGCAGAAGGCGGCCCTGCTCGCCGTTTACCACAGCATGCTCCTGGACTGACCGCGTGCCGGGGGCTGTTTGCCCCGGGCCTGAGGACCATTGTCCCTGCCTTCGCCAGTGCCGCCAGCGCACGCTGATTACGACAGGAAGCCTGCGAAGGAGGAGGCCATGTCTATCCATGTGCGCGCGGCGTCACGCCGCGAGATGAATCATCAGCCCGGCCCTCAGAGGGAGCAGGCCAAAGCCCGCGCGCTGGGCCTGACCTCGGCCAGCGGGCTGGTGATCGGCAGCATCGTCGGGACCGGGGTCTTCGCCATGCCGGGCGTGCTGGCCCAGGCGGGCACGAGCTCGATCATCGTGCTGGGCGTGATCGCCCTCGGCGCGATGCTGCTGGCCGCGATGTTCGGCCAGCTCACCCGCCGGATCCCGAACTCCGACGGCGGGCTGTACGCCTACGCCAGGCACGAGTTCGGCGACTTCGCCGGCTACCTGACCGGCTGGTGCTACTGGATCCAGGCCTGGGCGGGGAACGCCGCCATCGTGTCCGCCTGGGTCCTCTACGTGGACGCCCTGTTCGGCATCAACCCCTCGGGCCTGGGCAACTGGGGGATCGCCGTGGCGGGGCTGTGGATTCCCGCCGCCGTCAACCTGGCCGGCGTCAGGCAGATGGCCTGGTTCCAGAACCTCACGGTGGTCCTGAAGTTCCTGCCGCTGCTGTTCGTGGGCGTGGCCGGCTGGTTCTTCGTCTCCGGGGGTAACTTCGGCCCGTTCAACGCCTCCGGCGGGAGTCTGTACGGCGCGATCGGCATCGCCGCCGGGGTGGCCCTGTTCTCGTTCATCGGGGTCGAGGTCGCGGCGATCACGGCCAAGCGGGTCCGTAACCCGCGCAAGAACGTGGGCCGCGCCTCACTGCTTGGCACCGGGCTGTCCGCCATCCTGTACCTGCTGGTGGCGGCGGCGGTGATGGGCCTGGTGCCACACCACACGCTGGCCGGCAACACGGCGCCGTTCGTGCCGGCGTTCGAGGCGATCTTCACCCACGGCGCGTGGGCCGGCAAGCTGGTGGCCGCGCTGGCCGTCACCTCAGGCATCGGCGCGCTGAACGGCTGGACACTGGTCACCACCGAGGTGGCGCGGGCCGCCGCGAACGACGGCCTGTTCCCGCGCGCGTTCGCCTGGGCCGACCGTAAGGAGACCGCCTGGTTCGGCGTCGTGATGGCGGCGCTGCTGCCCTCGGTG
>DASZAD010000237.1:0-3228 GCA_035945415.1 Streptosporangiaceae bacterium | reverse complement strand
CAGCGACTCCAGCGCCTTCGCCGCGACGCCCTCGCCCTCATGGATCAGGCCCAGCAGGATGTGCTCGGTGCCGATGTAGTTGTGGTTGAGCATCCTGGCCTCTTCCTGCGCCAGCACCACAACCCGCCGAGCCCGGTCGGTAAACCTCTCAAACATCTCGCGGCTCCCTAACCGAGCGGCCGGGAAAGCAACTGACCCCCGGGTGCCGCCCGGGCCGAAGAAGTCCGACGCTCGCCCGATCGCCAAGCGGCCCCGGCCAGCCTCAGCGGCGGGAAAAGCTCCGGCCACCGGGTGTAAGGCGCGCCGACGCATTGGTAGACCGCCAATGGGCCCTGGGCCGCGCCGGCGTCCGCTTCGGGGTCGGTGATATCCGCGACCCGCCAGTCGGCGCCGCCGGACATAGTGGCTGGCCGGTGCCTGGACACCGCCCGGACCGCGACACCCAGCCCGGCCAGGTGCGCGGCGAGGGCACTTCCGACCTGGCCGGTCCCGGGCACGACATGCATGCCCCCCTTGTCCATGACCAACCCTTCGCTGACCCCGAGCAACCCGGCGGTCGGCGACAGCCCAGCCTCGACGTCTGTGACCAACGCTATGCTAGTTCCATAAAACAAGCAATTAATTTCCAGAAATGTCGTTACTGTTTGTCGCTTACCCGGGTGGAGCTCCTCTGCGCCGGCAACCAGCTCGCCCTCGGTCGGCACATCGAGAGCGTCAAGGAGGGCGCCCGGGCCAGGGTGGGAGCGGCCAACTACAGGCGACGACGAGCTTACGAACAGCAAGATCCGCTGCCAGGTCACAGCGTCACCTCCCGCTCTGCTGGGCGCACGAAAGACGGAGGCTAGCGCGGGCAGCGCTTCTCGCTGCCGGGGCAGGGGGCGGCCGGCCGGGCCGGCGGGTCGAGGATGTTGTCCCAGACCCCTTTGATGGTCTTCGGGCCGTGGTAGCCGACCACGTACGCGGCGAGCGCGGCGGGAGCCATGGCTATCGCGTTGGGATCCGGGAACCGCTCCGCATCCTTCTTCGACACCTGAGCGAACGGGTCATAGGTCACCACCTTGTCGTTATTCGCCGCGGTGACCCACGGCGTCGGATCGGTGCCGTTGCGCACCGAGTCTGGATCCACGCCGAGATGCCGCGACCACAACCGCATCCGGTACCGCTGGGCGAACGACGGCGCGGGCGCGGAGGCCGGCTTGTCGTAGATGGCAGCGTGGGCCTCGCTGTCCGCGGCCCAGCCGCGCCGGTTCACGTTGGCGGAGCCGATCAGCGCAAGCTCGTCGTCGATGACCCAGGTCTTGGCGTGGATGTAGGAGCCGTTTCCGGGCGGCAGGTGGAAGATCCGAATCCGCGCGGACAGTCTGGTGTCCTGCCACAGCCGGTAGACGAACTTGGCCATGCCCAGCCTGTTGTAGGGCAGGTCGGTCCGGCCATTGACGAGGATCGTGATGTGCTGCAGCCGACCCGCCACTGCGGCGAGCTCGTCCGCCGCCGCCATGCCGACCAGGTACTGGTCCTCGATGTAGATGAAGCGCCTGGCCGCTGCAATGGCCGCCTGCAGCATCGGCCAGACCGAGAAGTTCTCCGCGCACCAGGCGTCCGGCCGGTCCGGCGGGACGTCCTGTCGCGGGGCCAGGTAGGTCCGGGCGATCCCGACCGACAGGGTCCCGGCGGGCTTGCCGCTCCCCTTCAGCGGGGTGCGGTCTGCCAGCCCGCGCAGCGGTTCCTGCGCCTTGTCCACCGACTTCGCGTCCGGGTGCGCCGCCCAGCGCTGGGCGAACACGTCCACTAGGTCGCAGGCCGCCGGGCCCTCGATGCGGCAGTGCGCGTCGTGGAACGGGGAGCCGTCGTGCAAATCCACGTGCCGGATCCGGTCGAAGGCGATGTCGAGCCCGCCGCAGAACCCGATGAGGCCCTGCGCGCCCTTGACGATCAGCACCTTCTGGTGGTGGGCGATGTACGGGTTCGGCAGCACGTTGTCGAGCAGGCAGGCTCCCGTCGGCAGCTTGCCGATCTCGTCGTGCAGGCGGTCCTGGGCTTTCGGCTCGAACGGCCACAGCGACGCCACCCGGTTCTTCCACAGCAGCACCCGGACCTGGACGCCGAACTCCTGTGACGCACGCCGCAGCATGGCCGTGAACACCGAGTCCCGGTCGCCTGGCGACAGCGGCACCTCGCCGTCGAGCCACCAGGCGAGCAGGTAGATGTAGAACCCGCCCTGCTTGCTGAACGTGGTCCTGATCGCCTCGTACATGGCCTGGTAGGTCTCCGGGCCGTCGATGAGCGCGTCGACCCTGTTCCCCTCGCGGACCACGGCACCCTTGCCGTTGGCCGCAAGGACATGCTTCCAGTCAGTGGTCATGCCGGTACTAGCCCCGTGAGCCGGATCTCTTTGGTCTCGGCGTCGGACTCGTCCGCCGACGTGTGCTCATGCCATCCACCAGTGACCGAGCCTTCAGACAGCTAATGATGCTCGCAGATGCGCTGGTGGCGAGCCGCAAGTTGTCGTTGCCCAGGGCGCTGCGGACTACGAGTCCGGCCATCATCAGCGGCGGCCAAGTGTCGTCTTTCCGCATCCAGAGTTCCTTATCATCTCGCCTGACGGGCTGGTGGAGTAGCCGGGGGCCCGGCATTGGCTCGGCAGTCTGGTTAACCGGTCACGGGCGGCCCGCCTGGGGTGAGCGGCGGACTGACGTTGACGTCGAGGGCGCTCGTGGGGGTGTATTCGTACCAGCGTGCAACGGTCGAGCCTTCGGCCCAGCTGGTGATGTCGGCGTTCAGCGGGTCGGTGTCCTCGCCTCCGGATTTGCCGTCCTTGCCGTATGAGACAAGTTCGTAGTTGCCGTGGATGCTTGGCGCGTCGTAGTGGTAGGAGTTTCCCCATGGGTCTGTGAATGCTCCGGTAGCGGCTCCTGGGATCTTCTCCAGTGATGCCAGGATTGACGCGGCCGGACTCGGAACCGGACCGTTTTGCGTGGGAATTGTCTGCGGTTCTGCCTGCAGCATGGGGATGAGGCTCGGGATCTCCGCTGGCGAGGGGTAGCGCTGGTTTTTGGTGTTAAAATATTCGATGGCGAGGATGATGGCTTGCATGTCGACCCAGGCCGCTTGCTGCTGCGGGTAGAGCAGCGGCCGGGCGGTCTTGTCCGGGTTGGCCGGCGGGATGTTGTCATAGTTCGTGAGTGCCTGGTTGCGGACCTCTTCGGCGAGTGTCATGTACGGGTGGCC
>DASZAD010000236.1:0-6200 GCA_035945415.1 Streptosporangiaceae bacterium | reverse complement strand
TCTTGCCGTCCACCGCACTGTAGATATGGTCGCCGTCGAGTGCGAAGGTGATGGGAACGATGTGCGGAATCCCGGTCCCGGTCACGCTGGCCAGCCGGGCGACCCTGGCCCCGCCCAGCCGCTCGCGAGCCTCGCCGGCGGTCAGCCTCACCCCGCCTACGGTACGGGGGTGCGCGCCAGGCGGCGGGAGGGAATACCTTGTACGGCAGCAGAATCGCCGGAAGGACGGCCGTGCATATCGTGATCATGGGGTGCGGGCGGGTCGGATCGACGCTGGCCCACATCCTGGAGGACCAGGGGCATTCCGTGTCGGTCATCGACCAGGAGGCGGACGCGTTCCGCAAGCTCCGTTCGGGCTTCAAAGGCCGGAAGATAACTGGCTTCGGCTTCGACCGGGACGTGCTGATCGAGGCCGGGATCGAGCAGGCCGGCGCGTTCGCCGCGGTGAGCAGCGGCGACAACTCCAACATCATCTCGGCGCGAGTGGTGCGCGAGTCGTTCGGAATCCAGCGGGTGGCCGCGCGGATCTACGACCCGCGCCGGGCCGAGGTCTACCAGCGGCTGGGGATCCCCACGGTGGCGACCGTCCGGTGGACCGCCGACCAGATGCTGCGCACGCTGCTGCCCGACGGCGCTGAGCCGCTGTGGCGGGATCCGAGCGGGAAGATCGTGCTGGCCGAGGTGGCCTACTCCGAGGACTGGCTCGGTGAGAAGATCAAGGTGCTGGAGCAGTCGGCCGGCGTCAGGATCGTGTACGTGGCCAGGCTGGGCCGCGCCCTGCTGCCGGATCCCGGCACCGTGCTCCAGGAGGGCGACCTGCTGCACGTGATGGCCGATGAAGGCGACCTGGAGCGGATCGCGGTCGCGTTCGCCAAACGGCCGGGGGGAGGTCACTGATGCGGGTGGCTATCGCGGGGGCCGGAGCGGTGGGCAAGTCGATCGCCAGCGAGCTGCTGGAGAACGGTCACGAGGTGCTGCTGATCGACAAGAACCCCCGGGCGATCAAGGTGGACAGCGTGCCGCGGGCCGAGTGGCTGCTGGCCGACGCCTGCGAGATCACCTCGCTGGACGACGCCGGGCTGCAGCGCTGCAACGTCGTCATCTGCGCGACCGGCGACGACAAGGTCAACCTGGTGGTGTCGCTGCTGGCCAAGACCGAGTACGGGGTTCCCCGGGTGGTGGCGCGGGTGAACCATCCGAAGAACGAGTGGCTGTTCAACGAGTCGTGGGGCATCGACGTAGCCGTGTCCACGCCCCGCCTGCTGTCCGCGCTCGTCGAGGAGGCGGTCAGCGTCGGGGACCTGGTCCGGCTCATGACCTTCCGGCAGAGCGACGCGAACCTGGTCGAGATGACCATGCCGGCCGACGCGCCGCTGGCTGGCCAGCGGGTCGGCGACATCGACTGGCCGGCCGACACCGCGCTGGTGGCCATCCTGCGGGAGGGCCGGGTGATCGTGCCGCACGGCGACGACCCGCTGGAGGGCGGCGACGAGCTGCTGTTCGTCACCAACGAGGACGTGGAGGACGAGCTGAGCGAGCTGCTGTCCGGGCCGGGCCGGGTCAGCGCGTCTCCGTGATCTCCGGGCCGCGCTCGAACGGGCTGGGGTAACGGCTGCGCTCGGGCGTCGTCTCCTGCTCCGCCATCTCCTGCTCCGCCATCTCCTGCTCCATGGCCTGGCGCAGCTCTTCGGGCAGCCGGATCTCCAGCAGGTCACGCGGCGGGGCTGGATGATCCCCGCGGACCACCACGATGCCGGCGAACACGTCCTCCAGCGGCCGGGCCAGATCGTCGTCGGCGGCCGCCTCTCCCCTGATCACGCCGCGCAGCAGCCACCGCGGGCCGTCCACGCCGAAGAACCGGGCCGGCTCCAGCGGGCCCTCGCCCGGCTCGGCGGGCATGCTGGCGCGTACCTCGGTGCCGAACGGCCCCTCCGTCTCGTGGGTCTGGCCGCCGAGCTGGCCGACTTCCGTGGCGACCTCCTCCCGGAGGTCGTCCCACAAGCTGCCGCTCTTGGGCGCGGCCAGGGCCTGCACCTGCAGGCTGCTGCGGCCGTGGGTGACCGAGGCTGCCACGATGTGCTCCTCGGCCACGTTGAGCTGGACCTCCATGCCGGGCTCGACCGGGATCAGCAGGCTGCCGAGATCGACTCGCGGCCGCTCCGGGTAGCTCTCCCCGGCGTCCCAGGGACCCGAGCCTGGGATCGGGGAGGTTTCCTCCAGCTCCTGGCCGGCCTGACGCCGGTGCGCGCCCGCGCTACGACGGCGGAACACTCCGCACGCTCCTATCCTTTTCCAGTGGTTGCCCGCGGTTGGATTGCCGGTGGCCGCCGGTCGAGCCGAAGCCGCCTTCCCCGCGCGCCGACCCCGGCAGGGTCTCGACCTCATGGAAGGTGGCCCGCTCCACGCGCTGGATGACCAGCTGCGCGATCCGGTCGCCGCGGGCGAACCTGACGGTCTGAGTGGCGTCTGTGTTGAGCATGGTTACTTTGATCTCGCCCCGGTATCCGGCGTCCACGGTTCCGGGCGCGTTCACGATGGTAATCCCGTGCCTGGCCGCCAGCCCCGAGCGAGGATGCACGAAGGCCGCGTAGCCGTCCGGCAGCGCGATCGCCACCCCGGTCGGCACGACGGCGCGCTCCCCCGGTCCGAGTTCCACGTCCGCCGCCGCGACCAGGTCGGCTCCGGCGTCGCCCGGGTGCGCGTACGCCGGCAGCGGCAGGGCCGGGTCCAGACGCCTGATGAGCACATCGGGGCGGATGGCATCCACTCCGTGACCTTACAGCGGATCGGCGGGTGGCTTGCGCAGCTCGGGCGCCGCCAGTAGCGGCGGCAGGACCAGCTAGCGTAGAGGCCATGTCTGGCTACCACGAACGGCTGCGCGTACCCGCGCTCTGGTGGGCCATCGCCATTGGGTGCGTGCTCGTGCTCGGCACCGAGTTGTTCGCCGGGTTCAGCCTGACCGTGGGCGTCGTGATCTACGTCGTGATAGCCGCGGCGTGCGGGACGACGCTGCTGCACTGGGGCGGTGCGGTGGTCGAGGTGAGCGAGAGCGAGCTGCGGGCGGGCCCGGCGCGGCTGCCGCTGGACCGGGCGGGCGAGGTCAGGCCGCTGGACGAGGCGCAGACCCGGGCCATGCGCGGCCCGGGGGCCGACCCGGCGGCCTACCTGCTGGTCAGGCCCTACCTCAAGGAGTCGGTTTACGTCGAGGTCAGGGGGGCAGACGCTCGCTGGCCATACCTGCTCATCGGCACCCGGCGGCCACAGGCCCTGGCTAGCGCGATCGAGGGGTCACGGACCCCCCTGGCGGGTGAGAAGATCAAGCTGGCCCGCATCGAAGAGGAGCACTGATGGCTGAGAAAAAGGGTGACATCGGCAGCCGGGCGATCGGCACGATCGCCGCCGCCGGCGCTGGATTCGCCACGCGCAAGGTCATGAACGTGGCCTGGAAGCGGATAACCGGCAAGGAGCCGCCGCAGCACCCCGAGGACCCGCAGGTCCGGCTGGTCGAGGCGCTCGGCTGGGCCACGGCCATGGCCCTGGCCATGTCGACCGCCCGGCTGCTGGCCACCCGCGCCGCGACCAAGCGGCTTCAGGGGTCAGGGGAGCGGGAGGCGAGTGAGGCCTAACCCACCTCGTGTCCGTACATGGTGCCCAGCGGGTCGGCGATCAGCTCCACCCGGGCGCCGTCCGGGTCCTTGAGGTACAGCGAGGTCCCGCTCTCCGCCTGGTAGGCCACGCCGTTCTCGTCGAGCTTGGCGCGCAGCCGCTCCCAGCGCTGCGGCTCGACCGAGATCGCCACGTGGTGCAGCCCGCCCAGCACCTCCTGGTACGGACCGAGGTCCAGGCCCGGGAAGTCGAAGAAGGCGAGCAGGTTCCCGTGGCCGATGGCGAAGAAGAAGTGGTTGGAGCCCTTGTAGTCCCGGTTCTCGAAGATCTCGGTCAGCGGGAACTCGAGCAGCCCCTGATAGAACTGGATCGTGCGCTCGACGTCGGAGGACAGCAGCGCGACGTGATGGACGCCGCGCGCTGAGCTCGGCGGCCGGTCCTGGCGCAGGTACTGTGCCCGCAGCCGGTCGCGCTCGGCTTCGATGGCCGCCAAGTCGATCGCGGGATGGTCGGTCATAGGTTCTCCCTGGTCAAGGGTCAAGGCCCGTCAGGTGGCGGACCCCGCCGCCGCGCCGGTCACCTCGTCGCCCCAGCGGGCCAGCGCGGCGTCGAGATCGAGCGGGGCGATCATCTCGCCCTCCGCCAGCTCACTCTCCCAGTCTGCCGCGGGTACCCGCCACATCACCTCGAACTCGATGCCGTCCGGGTCCTTGGCGTACAGGGACTTGGACACCCTGTGGTCGCTGGCCCCGGCCAGCGCGCCGCCCGCGGCCAGCCGGTCGCGGATCCCGGCCAGCTCGGCGAGCGTGCCCACCTCCCAGGCCAGGTGGTAAAGCCCGACCTTCTGCTCGGATGCGGGCCGTGACTGGCCCACCGCGAACAGGCCCAGGTCGTGATCATTCGCCGAGCCCGGTGCCCGCAGGAACGCCGCCCGGTCCTGGTACTGGACGCGGACCTCGAAGCCCAGCATCTCGCGGTAGAACCGCACCGAGCGGGGCACGTCGCTGACGTAGAGCACGGCGTGATTGAGGCGGCGGACGGACATGGCGGCTCCCGGATTGCTCAGTCTGCTAGCAGCAATGCCGCACAGGCGGAATCAATTCCCGCTCGGTTAAGCTCCGCTCATGACGCTTTCGCTGCCGGTCAGCGACGCCGCCAACGAGCTGCTGTCCCGCAGCCCGCTGGCGCTGCTGATCGGGATGCTGCTCGACCAGCAGGTGACGATAGAAAAGGCGTTCAGCGGGCCGGCCGGCCTGGTGCATCGGCTCGGGCACGAGCTGGACGCCAGGGAGCTCGCCGATTACGACCCGGAGGCGCTCGCCGCGATCTTCGCCCAGCGGCCCGCGCTGCACCGCTTTCCGCGCGCGATGGCGGCCCGGGTGCAGGAGCTGTGCCGCCTCATCGCCGGCCAGTACGACGGCGACGCGGCCCGGGTGTGGACGTCGGCCCGCTCCGGCCAGGAGCTGCTGACCCGGGTCGGCGAGCTGCCCGGGTTCGGCGCCCAGAAGGCGCAGATCTTCGTCGCCCTGCTGGGAAAGCAGCTCGGGGTGCGGCCCCGGGGGTGGCGCCAGGCAGCCGGGCCGTTCGGGGAGAAGGCGTCGTACCGTTCGGTCGCCGACATCGTGGACCCGGCCTCCCTGGCCCGGGTCCGCGCCTTCAAGCAGGAGCTCAAGGCCCGAGGGGCCAGAGCCCCTGGTTAACGACCGATCTGGCCGCGCCGCCGCATCTCGCGGATCCGGCGCCGCTGGGACGAGTCGAGCATGAACCAGGCGGCGGTGGGAACCGCGATCGCGGCCGCGATGATCAGCAGCGCGACCTCCCACGGGATGATCGCCAGCAGGATGAGCCCAAGGATGACCCCGGCAATCGCGAACTTCAAATGGCCAGACATTTCCGCCTCCTCCATCGGACCAACGACTCGCAGGCCGCCAGGATTCCACCTCCGGCCCAACGGTCGGCCCAGCGGCAGGCTATCGGCCCGCCGCGTAGCCTTGCATGCCGCGGGGGCTGGCCGCGCCGTAGAGGAGCCCGCCCGACCGCGCCACCGCGCTGACCCGGCCCAGCGACCAGGGCGGCATGACGGTCACCCGGTGGCCTCTGGCCCGCAGTTCCTCGATCACCTCCTGGCCGGCCCGGACCTCGACGTCCACAGACAGCGGATCAGACTCCCGCGGGTAGAACGACGACGGGAAGTGCCGGGTATGAAAGGCCGGGGCGTCGATGGCCTGCTGCAGGTTCATGCCGGAGTGCACGTGGTTGAGCAGGAAGCCCAGCGACCACTGGTCCTGCTGGTCACCACCTGGCGTGCCGAACGCGAGATAGGGCTCGCCGTCGCGCAGGGCCAAGGCGGGGCTGAGGGTGGTGCGCGGTCGCTTGCCCGGGGCCAGCGTGTTGGGCAGGTCCGGCGTGAGAGTGAACATCTGCGCCCTGGTGCCCAGGCAGAAACCCAGCCCCGGAATGACCGGCGAACTGGTCAGCCAGCCGCCGCTCGGGGTGGCGGACACCAGGTTCCCCCACCGGTCCGCCACGTCGACGTGACAGGTGTCGCCGGGCTCGGCCGAGCCGAACAGGCTCAGCGGCACCGGAGCGGGCTG
>DASZAD010000235.1:0-9513 GCA_035945415.1 Streptosporangiaceae bacterium | reverse complement strand
GTCCTCGGGCCCGGCCGCGATGCTCGCCATGGCCCCGCCGCCCTTGCTGGCCCTGGCCATCACCTGGCCGCGAGCCGCGGCCAGCCGGAGCAGGCCGGATTCGTCCAGGGCGCCGGCCCAGTGCAGGCTGGTCAGCTCTCCGAGGCTGTGGCCCGCCGCGCTCGCGGCCTCGATGCCAAGCAGCGACAGCACGCGCAGGCCCGCGGCCGAGGACGCCACGATGCGCGGCTGCGCCGACTCGGTGGCGACCACATCTCCGCCGGCGGCCGGCGCCAGCGCCTGGTACAGCTCGCGCGCCGGCTCGAACCGGCGCGCGATGGCGCCGCCGTCCGCGCGGCGGCCCGATCCCTGACCAGGGAACAGGTAACCGATGCGAGGCTGGCGCTCGCCGGAGCTGGCGAACACGCCGCCGGCCGGATCCACGACGGTCCCGGCGCCGTCGTCGAGCAGCGCCGCCAGCTTGGCGAGACGGCTCGCCGCCTGCTCCGGTGTCGAGGCCACCACGGCCGCGCGCACCGGGCGACCGGCCAGCTTCCGTTCGAGCGTGGCGGCCAGGTCGGTGAGCTCGGCGAACGCCAGCCGGTCACACAGCCCGGCCAGCCTGGTCAGGTCGTCGCGCAGCTCCGCCGGTGTCGCGGCGTCCAGCAGCAACAGCTCACTGTCCTGCCGCGACCTGACGAGCTGGATCGTGCGCGAGTCCAGGCTGGTCCGGCGGGCCGTGCGCGCGTTCTCGACCACGATGTGCGCGTTGATGCCGCCGAATCCCATCGCCGACACACCGGCCCTGACCGGCTGGTCCGCGGGCCAGAGCTCGGCGGAGCGCGGCAGCCGCAGCGCCGGGTCCGGGCCGGCCAGCTCCGGGTGGGTCTCATGGTGGCCGGTGGCCGGGGGGATCACCTGGTGGTGGACGGCCATGGTGGCCTTGATCAGCCCGGCGACGCCCGCGGCCGCCTTGGTGTGGCCGATGTTGCCCTTGACGGTGCTGAGGGCGGCGGGCGCGCCGGCGCGGGCCTGGCGGCGGGCCTGGCTCAGCACGTAGAGTTCCGTCTGATCGCCTACGGCGGTGCCCGTTCCGTGGCCCTCCAGGTAGGAGACGGTGCCGATGTCGAATCCGGCGAGCTGGTAGGCCCGCTCCAGGGCCAGCAGGTGCCCATCGGGTTCCGGCCTGGTGATCCCGCCCCGGCCATCGGACGCGAAGCCCCAGCCGGCAATGGTGGCGTAACTGCGCGCCCCCAGGGCGTCGGCGTCCTCCTGACGCAGGAGCACGAGGATGCCGCATCCTTCGCCGGGCCAGAACCCCCTGGAGTTCCGGTCGTAGACGCGCATGTCGTCGGTTGCCAGGGCTCCGTTCTTGGCGAATCCGATGATCTCGAACGGGTCGATGCTGAGATCCACCCCGCCGACCACGGCCGCGTCGACCTGGCCGGCCTGCAGGGCACTGCACGCCAGCGACACCGCCAGGAGCGAGGACGAGCACGCTCCGTCAACGGTGAACCCGCCGCCCTTGAAGTCGAACTGGCTGGATATGCGTCCGGCGATGGTGTTGGACAGCCCGCCCGCGAGCGTGTCCTCGTCGACCGGGGGGAACGGGCTCTTGTAGCGCTTTTCGAGGCCGTCCATGAAGTCCGCGAGCCTGCCTTCATCCCAGCCGTCGTCCCGCAGCGCCGCACCGACGACCCGGCGAACGTAGGGCCAGCGCAGCCGCATCAGGTTCGACCTGGTGAACTCGCCGGTCAGGCTGTTGCCCACCAGCACCATGGTGCTTCGCTTCGGCAGCCCCTCTCCGTCGGTGAACCCGGCGTCGGCGAGCGCCCTGGCCGCGGTGTCGAGCGCGAGCCAGTGGGTCATATCCGTGACCCGGTGCGTGCTTCCGGCGATCTTGAACCGCACCCGGTCGAATTCGAATCCCTCGATGACAGCGGCGTTCCTGGTGTAGAACCGGTCGGGTGCGGCCGGGTCCGGCGACCAGTAGTCCGCCAGGCGCATGCGCTCGTCCGGAATCCGCCGGAAGGCCCGGCGGCCAGCGAGCACGTTGGCCCACAACTCACCAGGGCTGGCGGCGTCGGGATAGCGACACGCGATGCCGACGATGGCAATCGCCTGGGTCACGTCGCCACCGCGCCTTCCCTGGCCTGCGGCGACGCCAGCGCGATAGCCTCGGCCTCGGGGATGGCCCGCCGTTCCCGCGCCTTCTTCCTGAAGTGAGCCACCCACCAGCCCAGTCCGCGAACGGCGCAGACGATCGTCAGGGCGAAGAACAGCGTGTACACCACGTTGAACCCCATCAGCAAGGCGTAGACGAAGGCGGTGGCGCTGCCGAAGATGAACTGCGCGCGCGGCTTGCTGGGGGTCGTCGCCGGGTCGGTGATCATGTAGTTGCTGAACAGCACGAACGCGACTCCGGTCATGACGCCGAGCGCGGTGTTGAGCTGGACGCCGAACAGCCAGTGCCGGACGAAGGCCTGGATGGCGAACGCTCCCATCCAGCCCACGATGAGCGGGGTCTTCTTGGTCAGCATGGCGTTCAGCACGGTGCCCGCGGTGAGGATGATCATCGGCACCATGAGCCGGAAGTAGCTGTTGGCCCACTCGGTGAACTGGTACGGCGGCGAGATGCTCACCCACGTGCCGAGGGTGAGCAGCGACACCGAGATGCCGAGGTTGGAGGGGTTCATGAAGTGCCGCATCCGGCCGCCGATCGGCGCCCTGAGCACGTGCTTCTGGCCCACCGCGACAACGACCGTGAACATGACCGGCCACCACCGGTCGTTGGCGTACAAGAGCATGTTGCACGCCAGCCCGGTGATATGGGACGGCAGCAGGAACTCCAGCACGCCGCGGGGGCCCCGGCCCACGAAGCCCGGCGGCCGTCGCCCGGACCAGGCGCCCAGGAGCTCGAGGGTGATTTCGAGCGTATAGGCGGTGAGGACCGCGAACAGCGGCCAGATCCAGGGCTGCTCCCAGCCCAGGATGGTGTAGCCGAAGATGTTGAACACACTGATCGAGATCGCGAAGTTGCGAAGGGCGAGGTAGCGCGGGTCTTTAGCGGGGCGGGTCTTGGCTGCTGACGCGGCCGGTACGGCAGGCGGAACGCCGTCCGCCGTCTTGACTGTCGCGGTCATCGGCTCGGAACCTCCTTGGCCGTGCTGGTGAGAAGCAGGTCGTGGGTGCCCGGGGTGAGCGTGATCAGCTGGCGGACGAGCTGGCCGTCCGGGTTCCGCCAGTGCAGTTGCACGGCCACGGGGCCGTCGTAGCTGCCGAGGCCGAAGTAGACCTCGAAGCTGGACTTGCCGCTGTGGCCGCTGCCGCCGTCCAGTTGCGCGATCTGGGTGTGCCCGGGGGTGTGGATCTGGACGGTCGCTCCGTAGGCCGGGCTGCCCGGCCCCTCAAGACCCTGTCCGGGGTGGCCGCCTGCGGGCGGCCGGTAGAGGTTGAGGCCGAGGTAGTGGCCGGTCCGCGATTCGTTCGCGTAGAAGGCCGGCGGCCCCCACTGGCGTGCCACCGCGAAATCCAGCCTGCCGTCGCCGCGGGTGTCCGCGATCGCGACACCGCGGGTGGGGGTGTGGGCGCACAGGCCGAGCTGCTGGCTGATGTTGAAGTAATGGCCGGTTGAAGCGGGGGCGTAAAAGGCGAGGCACTGGTGGCCGGCGATGTCGTCGCCCGGCTGGACCAGCGGCCAGTTGGCGGGGTTGGTGAGGAGATCGTCGTTGGTCATGGCCATCTCCTGCAGCCACGGCCACCGGTTGAGATTTCCCTTGATGAACCCGTCCGTCTGGACCACGTCCAGATGACCGCTGTTGAGGAAATCTCCCATCTTGACGTCCCAGGCCCAGCCGGTCCAGGCCATGCCCATCTGGTCGGCCTGCTGGCTGAACGGCGCCAGGCCGCTGGCCAGGTCCTGCCGCATGGCGGCATCGCTGGGAGCCTGGTTCATGAAAACGAAGTTGCTTTCCTCCAGGCCGAAGGCCGTGGTTATGTTGCTGACCATGAAGTCGAACCGGCCGTTGTCCCCCAGGTCGCCGAAGTAGACACCCATGCCCTTGAACGAGCCCTTGCCGACCACGAACGACTTCGGCGTGGTCGGCGTGCGAGTGCCGACCGCCTCCTTGAACCTGATGTGACCCGGAGTCGACATGTTGTACATCAGGTGGCCTTCGCCGAAGTCATTGGCGATGTACAGATCCGGCAGGCCGTTGCCGGTCAGGTCGGCACTGGCCGCCGCGAGCGTCCACCCGGTGGAATCGGTAAAGGGAATCGCGGACTGCTGCGGGATGTAGCGAGCCGTCGGATTCGGCCCGGAGCTGGCCCCGGCCCACTTGAAGACGTAGTCGCCGCCTCCGTTCTTGGCGAACGACAGCGAGGATGGCATCTGCACGTTGTTCAGGCCATGCGGGTCCAGCACCGCCGAGTCGGGGAAGTAGTTGCCGACGAAGATGTCCGGATGCCCGCTGCCGTCGAAGCCGGCGATGTTCACCGCGTTGGTGTTCCAGTTGGGCCCGCCATACGGCCCGTTGAGCGTGTTCTCCGGGACGAGCTCGACCGGCCGGTAGGCGGCAGCGGACGGGAGGCTGGCGTCCGAGCGGGGCAGGAAGAGTATCGGGGTGCGGCCCCAGTAGTAGACGAGGAAACCCATGCGGCCGTCGCCGGTGAAGTCACCGGGCGCACACCCCATCGGAGCCATGGAAGAACTCATGGGCAGCGGGGCGGGGTTCAGGACGAACGGCGTGAATCTGTCGGCCGGCGGCGCGGTCGGCGTATAGGTGACGATCACGTCGTCCGTCCGCGGGTCGACGATGCACATGCCGTCGTCGCGGCCATGCCCCGTGACATCGGTAATCGCGATGCCCGCGCCCACCGAGGAGATCCACGACCGGATGTGATAGTACGCTGGATTTACTTTCCGGATGGTCTGGGTGGGATGGTATCCTGGCGGCATCGCGATAGGCATCTGCACAAATCTGAAGGGCGATGCCACGTTCCTGAGTTCACCGGCCGAAATCGAAGGCAAAGTCGCGAAGTTATACAGGGCCACCACGACCGCGATCGCTACCGCGGCGGGTGCCAGTTTGCGGGTACGGTTGTTGTTGAAAAGCGACCTAATTTTGCTCACAGACAACTCCTGGCTTGCCGTAGCTCGCTCGCCTCGTCAGGCGAGGGCAGCGCTCCGTACGCTCACCCGTCCGCTCGGTGACCGGTGATGGACCACGCCGGACCTGTCTCCGAGCCGCCTACAGCCCTCAGCATGGAAGCTTCCGGCCGCGCCTTCCTTCTCTGACCTTGCTCGATCGGCGAGGGACCGGATAAGACGACGAGCTTCACCGGCAGAAGAGCACTGCGGGCTGTGGGACCCGGGCGGGGGTGGCGATCAGCCGGTTACGCGACTGCCGCCGCGCCGGCTGCTCCGATCGGCGGGGTCTGGGCGGGATCCGGCGACCCGGAAACGGCGGCGCTAGCGCCATCGGGGTCCGCTTCCACACCGGGCTCGTCCCCGGGCGGGCGGTCTGAGCGCTCACCCGTATAAAACGGCCTGGGCCACTCGGCGGAGGCGATATGTTCGTCCATCCGTTGCGCCCATGCCATGATCCACGACAGCTGGGTTTCCAGCCAGTCTTCTTCACCGGCAGGCGCGGCCGGGACGGGCGAGGACTCGGCTACTTGCCGCGCTGGCGGAGCGGGCACCGCCCGCACATCCGGCCACCCCAGCAACTCCGCGATCAGCGTGTCATCCGCAGGCTGACGGTGGCGGCCCCAGCGACGAGTCAGCAACGCCACAGCGCCCAGCAGCACCAGACCGCCAAGCAGCAGGAAGCCGCCCAGCAGCACGATGCCGAACAGCCCAGCGATCAGCCAGCCCACCATGTCCTTATACCTCCCGACCGCCTTACCCGGAAAGCCGTGCCGGAAACCACGGGCTGGACGGGTGGGTGCAGCCGTCGTCGCGGCTGCCTCCAGCGTGGTGTTCTGGGTGGCGCGTAGGGCGCCTGGCCCATCACGGCGGCGCGATTGCGGCCAGACTCTTCGCCATCTGCGCTTGCGCTACTTCTTGCCGCCGGGCACGTGGCCCCGGTGGCGGTGCACGACTGGCGGTCAGGGCTCGGTGATGAGCCGGGCCAGGTCCGCGCGCTGCCCGGCCGTCAGGTGGCGGCGCAGGAGGCGGGCGGACACGGCGACGTCGTCGCCGTAGAAGATGGACTCGAACTCCTCCATGGTCCTTTCCATCTCCGCGATCTGCAGATCGGCAGCCGTCCCGAGGGCGACGAGGCTGGTCAGGGTCTCCCGCAGGCTGCGGACTGCTTGTGCCGCCGCCGGAGAGAAGTCCTCGGCATGCGCCGTCAGCTCGTTGTAGGCCTCGACGGCCTCTCTGGCGAGCTGCTCGCGTGGTGTTCCGGGCTGGTCCTGGGTCATCCGCCTATGGTGGCGCGGCCGGGGCTCCGGCGCGACAGCGACTACGCATCCCGTGGTTTCTGGTGCGCGCCGCGATCGGCGGTTGCGGCAGCATCGTGGGTGTGGTGGTCAGGGACGCCGTGCTCGTGGTGGTCAGGGCCACCGTGGTGGTGCTCGGCGGCGTCCGGGCTGCCGCCCATCATCTTCAGCATCGGGACGCCGCCGGACCGGAAGAAGCGCACCAGCAGGGCGGCAGCCAGTAGCAGGAAGACGATGTTGAGCACGGTGGTGTAGTTCCACTGGACGCCCGTCTGACCGACTTTGGCCGCCCGGGTGGCGGGGATGAGCCCGAGGCCGCCGAAGGCGAACTCGATGATGTACCCGGCCGCCGCCATGGCGGCGTAGAAGATCCCCAGGATGGTGAGCATCATCCGGGTGCCGTAGTACTTCCGGTAGATGAGCAGGATCGGGATGATGATCAGGTCGGCGAAGATGAACGAGACGACGCCGCCGAAGCTGATCCCGCCCTTCCACAGCACGCCGGCCAGCGGCACGTTACCGATCGAGCAGACGGAGCTCAGCAGGGAGATCACCGGTCCGATCACCGGCCCCCACCACCGGGCGGCCAGCGGATTCCCGGTCAGGAACAGGTGGCGCCAGAACGCGTCCGGCACCCACGCGGCCACCGCGCCCGCGAGGAGCAGGCCGAGGACAATGTCGCGGATGACGGCGGCCCATTCCATGACGAAGATGTGGCTGACGGAGGTGTAGCCCTCGCGGCTGGCCAGCCGTCGCCAGAAGCCGCCCTTGGCCCGGATGCTCATGTCCATGGCGGCGTGGCCCTCCATCGAGCCGGCCAGGCCCTTGCCGGCCTGCTCGCGGGCCGCGTCGATGAGCCGCTGCCGGACGAACAGGCGGAACGCCACCGCCACCGCCACGATCATGATTGGCCCGCCGATGAACTCGGCCAGGGTGAACTGCCAGGAGATCAGCAGCGCCAGGATGATGCCGAGCTCGATGACCAGGTTGGTGCTGGCGATCTCGAAGGCCATGGCGGCGGTGAAGCTGGCCCCCTTGCGGAACAGCGACCGGGCCAGCGCCACCGCCGCATACGAGCACGACGAGGAGGCCGCACCCAGCCCGGTCGCCACCGCCAGCGTCTTGGGGCGGTCATCGCCCAGCAGCCGGATGACGGTCTCCCGGCGCACCAGCGCCTGCACCACCGCCGACAAGGTGAAGCCCAGGATCAGCGACCAGGTGATCTGCCAGGTCATCGACCCGGCCACACCCAGGGCATGGCCCAGCGCGTCCAGCAGCCGCATCAGCCGTCTCCGTCGGGGACGGCGATGGCCAGCAGCTGGCGCAGGCAGTGCTCGAGCAGCTGATGCGGGAACCCGTCGGACAGCCGGTAGAACACCATCCGGCCCTCTTTGCGGAAGGTGACCAGCCCGGCCAGGCGCAGCATCCGCAGCGCGTAGGACACCTGGTCCTCGCTGGCGTCCAGCGCCAGCGCCAGGTCCCCCACGCACAGCTCGTGCGCCGCGGACAGGGCGAACAGGATCCGCGAGCGCGCCGGGTCGGCCAGCATGCCCAGCAGCCCGGCCAGCCGCCCGGCGTCGGCGGACGGCAGCACCCCGGCACGTGCCGCGGCAACCCGCTCCGGGTCCACCGGATGATCATGATCCATCGGTGACATCTCCTCCGTATAACCGTACGTTAGTACGGATATACGGAGGAGTCAAGTTCCGCAGCCCTTCGCAGGCCCACCGGGCAATGAGCGCCGGCGTGATCAGTGCGCCGGTGAGGTCACCCCGGATCCCGGGTCAGGCCGCGGGCCGCGTCGGCGATGTGGCTGGCGTCGATGCCGGCCCAGGCGAGCAACTCGGCGCCGGTTCCGGAGCCGGGCATCTCGCGGACGGCGAGGTGGGCGACCGACAGGTCGTTCTGCCTGGTGGTGAGCAGGGCGCCGGTGACGGCCGAGCCGAGCCCGCCTTCGGGGTGGTGGTCTTCGGCGATCACGACGCGTCCCGAGGTAGCCCGTACGGCGGCCGTGAGGGCGGCCGCGTCGACCGGCTTGATCGAGTAGCAGTCGATGACCCGGGCGGCGATGCCGTCGCTGGCCAGGCTGTCCGCGGCCTGCAGGCATTCATGCAGGGTGATGCCGGCGCCGATCAAGGTCACGTCGTCGTGGTCGCTGGAGCGGAGCACCTTGCAGCCGCCGACCGGGAAGGTTTCTCCGGCGGGGTAGAGGCCGGGGTAGGAGCCCCGGGTGGTGCGCAGGTAGCTGATGCCGTCGATGGCGGCCATCGCCTCGACCAGCGCGGCGGTACTGGTGCCGTCGGCGGGGTACAGCACGGTGGAGCCGTGCACCGCGCGCATCATGGCCAGGTCTTCCAGGGCCATCTGGGACGGGCCGTCGGCGCCGATCTCCACCCCGGCGTGCGAGCCGGCCAGCCGCAGGCTGACGCCGGAGATGGCGGCCATCCGGATGAAGTCATAGGCGCGGGTGAAGAACGCGGCGAAGGTGGAAGCGAACGGCTTGTAACCGCGCACGGCCAGGCCGGTGGCGGCGGCGACCATCTGTTGTTCGGCGATGTACATCTCGAAGTACCGGTCCGGGTGGGCGGTGGCGAACTCCAGGGCGTAGGTGGAGTTCTTGACCTCTCCGTCCAGGGCGACGATCTTCGGGTCGGCGGCGCCGAGGGCGACCAGCGCGTCGCCGTAGGCCTTGCGGGTCGCCACCTTCCCCCCCACCGCATACCGCGGCAGGTCGAGCTGGCCCGCCGCTGCTTGCCGGGCGGCGGGCGCCAGGTCCGGTTGCGGGCCGCGGGCCACCAGGTGGCGGACGCCGCCGAGCTCGGCGATCGCCCGCTCGGCCATGTCCGGCGGGAAGGGCTTGCCGTGCCAGCCCTCCTGGTTCTCGACTTCGGAGAACCCTCGGCCCTTGATGGTCTTGGCCAGGATCACGGTGGGCTGCTTCCCCGCGGCTTGGCCGGCCTCCGCCAGCGCGCCGTCGATCATGGCCAGGTCGTGCCCGTCGATGACCAGCACCCGGGCGCCGAACGCCCCGGCCCGGCGGGCGTAGGCGTCCAGGTCCCAGCCCAGATCGGTCGGGCCGGACTGGCCCAG
>DASZAD010000234.1:0-10545 GCA_035945415.1 Streptosporangiaceae bacterium | reverse complement strand
ACCATCCTGGTCTTCGACCTGGGCGGCGGCACCTTCGACGTCTCGCTGCTCGAGGTCGGCGAGGGCGTGGTCGAGGTCAAGGCGACCAGCGGTGACAACCACCTCGGCGGTGATGACTGGGACCAGCGCATCGTCGACTGGCTGGTGAAGGACTTCAAGAACGGCTATGGCGTGGACCTGGCCAAGGACGAGATGGCGCTGCAGCGGCTGCGCGAGTCCGCGGAGAAGGCCAAGGTCGAGCTGTCCAGCTCCACCGAGACCACGATCAACCTGCCCTACATCACCCACTCCGAGAGCGGCCCGCTGCACCTGGACGCCAAGCTCACCCGGGCCGAGTTCCAGAAGATGCCCTCGGACCTGCTCGACCGGTGCAAGGCCCCGTTCCAGCAGGTGATCAAGGACGCCGGCATCAAGGTCGGCGACATTCACCACGTCGTTCTCGTCGGTGGCTCCACCCGGATGCCGGCCGTCGTGGACCTGGTCAAGGATCTGACCGGCGGCAAGGAGCCCAACAAGGGCGTGAACCCGGACGAGGTCGTCGCCGTCGGCGCCTGCCTGCAGGCCGGTGTGCTCAAGGGCGAAGTCAAGGACGTCCTGCTGCTCGACGTGACCCCGCTGTCGCTGGGCATCGAGACCAAGGGTGGCATCTTCACCAAGCTCATCGAGCGCAACACCACGATCCCGACCAAGCGGTCGGAGACCTTCACCACCGCGGACGACAACCAGCCGTCGGTGCTGATCCAGGTCTTCCAGGGCGAGCGTGAGATCGCTGCGTACAACAAGAAGCTCGGCACCTTCGAGCTGGCCGGCATCGCGCCGGCGCCGCGCGGCGTGCCGCAGATCGAGGTCACCTTCGACATCGACGCCAATGGCATCGTGAACGTCTCGGCCAAGGACATGGGCACCGGCAAGGTGCAGTCGGTCACCATCTCCGGCGGCTCCGCGCTGCCGAAGGACGACATCGAGCGGATGATGGCCGACGCCGAGAAGTACGCCGAGGAGGACCGCAAGCGCCGTGAGGAGGCCGAGACCCGCAACCGCGCGGAGACCCTCGCCTACACCACGGAGAAGTTCCTCGGCGAGAACTCGGACAAGGTCCCCGAGGACGTCAAGTCCGAGGTGGAGGCCTCGATCGCCGAGCTGAAGAAGACGCTCGAGGGCACCGACACCGACGCGATCCGCGCGGCCACCGAGAAGGCCGCCCAGGTGAGCCAAAAGATGGGCTCCGCGATCTACGCGCAGGCGCAGGCTGAGAACGCCCAGTCCGCGGGCCCGTCGGGTGACGGCCAGGAGGCCGGCCCGGAGGGCGAAGAAGAAGTCGTCGACGCCGAGATCGTGGATGAGGGCCGGCCCGGCGCGCAGGAGGGCGGCGCCGCCTGATGAGCTCAGCGGAGGAGAAGAGCCAGGGGCCGGTGATCCGCGACCGCAGGCGCATCGACCCGGACACCGGGCAGGGCAGGGACCCTGAGCAGACCGGCGCCGGCCAGGCCGGGGCCGCGGCATCGGGCCGCGCCCCGGCTGGCCGGCACGCGGCGACGAGCGGACGGCAGGCGGACACGCCGGCCCCCGCTGCGCCCACTGAGCCGTCCGCCACGGCCGCCCGCGACGACAGTTCCAGCGCCGCCGAGACACAGCGGATCGCCCAGCAACTGGCCGAGCGGACGGCCGACCTGCAGCGGCTACAGGCCGAGTACGCCAACTACCGCAAGCGGGTGGAGCGTGACCGGATAGCCGTCCGCGAGCAGGCGCTGGCCAACGTGCTCGCCGAGCTGCTCCCGATCCTGGATGACATCGGGCGTGCGCGGGAGCACGGTGAGCTGTCCGGCGGGTTCAAGTCTGTCGCCGAGTCGGTGGAATCGGCCGTGACCAAGCTCGGCCTGGTGCGCTACGGGGAGAAGGGCGAGCCGTTCGACCCGATGGTCCACGAGGCCCTGACTCATTCCTATTCGGATGAGGTGACCGAGCCCACCTGTGTGCAGGTGCTCCTGCCTGGCTACAAGGTCGGCGACCGGATCCTGCGCCCGGCCCGGGTGGCCGTGGCCGAGCCGGGCGGCGAGGAGCCTACGGCAGGCGACAAGCCTGGGGCGGGAGCGGACGGATCCGCGGCCCGGGGTAAGTCGAAGCCCGAGGACGCACCCGGAGACGGCGACTAAGACAGGCGAGGAGGACCAGAGGCACCAGTGAGCACCAAGGACTTCCTCGAGAAGGACTACTACAAGATCCTCGGCGTCTCCAAGAGCGCGTCAGCCGATGAGATCAAGCAGTCCTACCGCAAGCTGGCGAGGAAATACCACCCGGACGCGAACAAGGGCAACACCTCGTCCGAGGAGCGCTTCAAGGAGGTCTCCGAGGCCTACAGCGTCCTGTCGGACGAGAAGCGGCGCAAGGAGTACGACGAGGCCCGCTCGCTGTTCGGCGGCGGGCTGCGGATGCCCGGCGGCACCGGGACCGGTCCCGGCGGCGGGTACGGCTTCGACCTGGGCGACCTGTTCGGCGGCAGCGGCGGGACCGGCGGGCGGCTCGGTGACATCCTCGGCGGCGTGTTCGGCGGGCGCAGCGGCCAGCCCCGGCCGCGGCGCGGCGCCGACGTCGAGACCGAGACCACGCTGTCGTTCGCCGATTCCATCGAGGGCACCACCGTCGCGCTGCGGCTCGCGGGCGAGGGCCCGTGCTCGGCCTGCCGGGGCACAGGGGCCAAGGCGGGCACCGTGCCCCGGGTCTGCCCCACCTGCGAGGGTACCGGGCAGGCCAGCAGGAACCTGGGCGGATTCGCGCTCTCCGAGCCGTGCCGCACCTGCCGGGGTCGCGGCATGGTCGTGGACGACCCGTGCCCGGTGTGCTCGGGCAGCGGCCGGGCGATGAGCACCCGGACCATCCAGGCCCGGATCCCGGCCGGCGTCGCGGACGGCCAGCAGATCAAGCTCAAGGGCAAGGGCGCACCGGGCGAACGCGGCGGGCCAGCCGGCGACCTGTACGTCCGGGTGCACGTGACCCCGCATCCGGTGTTCGGGCGGTCCAGCGACAATCTGACCGTCAAGGTGCCGGTGACCTTCCCGGAGGCAGCGCTGGGCGCGGAGATCAAGGTGCCGTCCCACCGCGGCGTTCCGGTTACGGTCCGGATCCCGCCCGGCACCCCGAACGGCCGGACGTTCCGGGTCCGGGGCAAGGGCGTCCGCCGCTCCGACGGTACCTACGGCGACCTGCTGGTCACGGTCGAGGTGACCGTGCCGCCGACGATGGACGGCAGGGCGCGAGAGGCGCTGGAGTCGTTCCGCGAGGCCACCGCAGGCACGGATCCGCGCGGCGATCTGCTGCAGCGGGCCCGGAGTGCGTGATCGGATGAGGAGGCGGGGACATGACGAGCCCGTTCGACCACCTGTCCGATGACACCCCGGTGTACGTCATCTCAGTTGCTGCCCAGCTCTCCGGGCTGCACCCGCAGACCTTGCGCGCCTACGACCGGCTCGGCCTGGTCTCTCCGGGCCGCAGCGCGGGCCGGGGCCGCCGCTATTCGATGCGTGACATTCTGGTCCTGCGCGAGGTCCAGCGGCTCTCCCAGCAGGAAGGTGTGAACCTGTCGGGGATCAAGCGGATCCTCGAGCTGGCCGGGGAGCTGGAGCAGGCCCGCCAGGCGATGGCCGACCTGCGCGCCGAGATCGTCCGGCTGCGCGCGGAACTCGAATCCACCCGGGCGGTGGCCGCCCGGCTGGCCGGGCTCAGGAGGAGCAGCCGCGCGGAGAGCGCCGACCTGGTGCCGGTCCGCTCCACGCAGGCCGCCCTGTGGGCACCGCCCGCGCCGGGTGATCAGGACACCGCCCAGTAGACAAGCCCAGTGGACGAGCCCAGTAGACGACCATCCGACGGGCGAGCGACGGGACGTCAGCGAGCAATCAAGAAGGATCGACGTTAAGCATGGATGAGAAGCTCACGCGCAAGAGCCAGGAGGCGCTGGCCACCGCGGTGCGGCGCGCCGCGGCCGATGGGCACCCGCAGGTCGGCCCGGCCCACCTGCTGGCTGCCCTGATCGAGCAGGACGGCGGCACGGCCGCCCCGCTGCTGCGCGCGGTAGGCGCGGACCCGGCTGCGATCCTGAAGGAGACGGAGCAGCTGCTGGCCCGGATGCCCCGGACGGCAGGCGCCACCGTCAGTGCCCCCGAGACCTCACGGCCACTGCTCGCGACGATCAACACCGCCGCGGAGCAGGCGCGACAGCTCGGCGACGAGTACGTCTCCACCGAGCACCTGCTCGTCGGCCTGGCGACCAGCGGCGGGGACGTGGCCAGCCTGCTCAGGCAGGCGGGCGCGAACCCCGAGGCGCTGGTCGAGGCGTTCGGAAAGGTACGCGGCAGCTCCCGGGTCACCTCGGAGGATCCCGAGGGCACCTACAAGGCGCTGGAGAAGTACGGGATCGACCTGACCGAGCGCGCCCGGTCGGGCCAGCTCGACCCGGTGATCGGCCGTGACGCTGAGATCCGGCGGGTGATCCAGGTCCTGTCCCGGCGCACGAAGAACAACCCGGTGCTGATCGGCGAGCCGGGTGTCGGCAAGACGGCGGTCGTGGAAGGGCTCGCGCAGCGCGTCGTGGCCGGCGACGTGCCCGAGTCGCTGCGTGACAAGCGCCTCATCGCGCTGGATCTGGCCGCGATGGTGGCCGGCGCCAAGTACCGCGGCGAGTTCGAGGAGCGGCTCAAGGCCGTGCTGAACGAGATCAAGGACAGCGAGGGCCAGGTCATCACGTTCATCGACGAGCTGCACACGGTCGTCGGGGCCGGCGCCGCCGAGGGTGCGATGGACGCGGGCAACATGCTCAAGCCGATGCTCGCCCGCGGCGAGCTGCGTATGGTGGGCGCGACCACGCTGGATGAGTACCGCGAGCGGATCGAGAAGGATCCAGCTCTGGAGCGGCGGTTCCAGCAAGTCTTCGTGGGCGAGCCGTCGGTGGAGGACACGATCGCGATCCTTCGCGGGCTCAAGGGGCGCTACGAGGCGCACCACCAGGTGCAGATTTCCGACGCCGCCCTGGTGGCGGCGGCCACCCTGTCCGACCGGTACATCACCGGCCGGTTCCTCCCGGACAAGGCCATCGACCTGGTCGATGAGTCCGCGTCCCGGCTCCGCATGGAGATCGACTCCCAGCCGGTGGAGATCGACGAGCTCCAGCGGGCGGTGGACCGGATGAAGATGGAGGAGCTCGCGCTGGAGCGGGAGGCGGACGCGGCCAGCAAGGAACGGCTGGAGCGACTCCGCCGGGATGTGGCCGACCGGCAGGAGCAGCTCACCGCTCTGATGGTCCGCTGGGAGCGGGAGAAGGCCGGGCTCAATCGGGTCGGCGAGCTGAAGAAGCGGCTTGATGACCTCAGGGTGCAGGTCGAGCGGGCGCAGCGGGACGCAGACTTCGGAGCGGCGTCCAGGCTGATGTACGGGGAGATCCCCGCCCTTGAGCGTGAGCTGGCCGAGGCCGCTGCGGCCGGAGCCGAGACGGTCACCGGAGACGGTGCCCCGATGGTCAAGGAGGAGGTCGGGCCGGACGACGTGGCGGATGTCGTCTCGTCCTGGACCGGCATCCCGGCCGGCCGGCTGCTGGAGGGCGAGACGGGCAAGCTGCTGCGGATGGAGGACGAGCTGGGCAAGCGCCTGGTTGGTCAGGCCCGCGCCGTACAGGCCGTCTCGGACGCGGTCCGGCGGTCGCGCACCGGCATATCCGACCCCGACCGGCCGACCGGCTCGTTCCTGTTCCTCGGCCCTACCGGGGTGGGGAAGACCGAGCTGGCCAAGGCCCTGGCCGAGTTCCTCTTCGACGACGAACGGGCCATGGTCCGCATCGACATGAGCGAGTACGGGGAGAAGCACTCGGTCGCCAGGCTGGTCGGCGCCCCGCCCGGCTACATCGGTTACGAGGAGGGCGGCCAGCTCACCGAAGCGATCCGGCGCCGGCCCTATTGCGTGGTGCTGCTGGACGAGATCGAGAAGGCCCACCCCGAGGTCTTCGACATCCTGCTCCAGGTGCTTGACGACGGCAGGCTCACCGATGGCCAGGGCCGGACGGTGGACTTCCGCAACACCATCCTGATCATGACGTCCAACCTCGGGTCCCAGTTCATCTCGGATCAGAGCCTGGACGACAGCGCCCGCCGGGATGCCGTGATGGCCATGGTGCGATCGACGTTCAAGCCGGAGTTCCTCAACCGCCTCGACGACATCATCATCTTCGACGCGCTGTCCACCGAGGAGCTCAGCCGGATCGTCGACCTTCAGGTGGCGCGGCTGGCCAAGCGGCTGGCTGACCGCAGGCTGGAGCTCGTCGTGACCCCGGCGGCGCGGGAGTGGCTGGCGCTGACCGGCTTCGACCCGCTGTTCGGCGCGCGCCCCCTGCGCAGGCTGGTGCAGTCGGCGATCGGCGACCAGCTCGCCCGGGAGCTGCTGTCCGGCGACATCACCGACGGCGACCGGGTCGTGGTGGACCTGGATCAGGGGACCGACTCGCTCACCGTCCGCGCCGCCGAACCGGTGGGCTGAGTCAGGCCGTTTCCCGGCCGGTGAACGCCTGCCGGTGATCATCGCATGTCATCCGGGGAGCGGCCTCGGGCGTCGTAGCTACCGGAGGGCTGGCTGTCGTGCGGCGGTTGACGGGCTGCGCCCAGGTGCGGCGGCCCGGGCTGACACAGCCCGGTGCGGTGTGTCTGTGGCAGGGAGGAGACCGGTCATGCGGCGGGGACTAATCATCGTGAGCACAGCGGTGGTCATGATCGTGGGGTGGGCTGGCGCGGCGAGCGCCGCGGCCGGGTGGGCGATCCAGCCCAGCAACGCGGGCGGCGGCAGCGTGCTGCACGGCGTCTCCTGCCTGTCGCCCGCCAGCTGCGTCGCGGTCGGGGCGCAGAACAGCGGGACGCTGGCCGAGTCGTGGGACGGCACCACGTGGACGGTCCAGCCTGCCCCCAACCCGTCTGGTGCTACGTACAAGCAGCTAGTGAGTGTCTCCTGCGCGTCGGCGACCAGCTGCACCGCGGTCGGGTGGTTCAACAACCCCGCCGGAGGCCTGAGCCCGTTGATCGAGCACTGGGACGGCAGCACGTGGGCGATCCAGGCCACCCCCATCCCGGTGGGTGCGGTTTCCGTCCATCTGATGAGCGTCTCGTGCGCGCCGGCGACCAACTGCACCGCAGTCGGGTCGTTCGCCCGCAAGTTTTCAACGGCCAACGTTGACCGGCCGCTGGCCGAACGGTGGAACGGCAGCCAGTGGCGGATCGAGGCGGTCCCCATGCCATCCGGCTCGGTTGCCGCCGCACTGTCGGGTGTCTCGTGCCGCTCGTCCAGGAGCTGCACCGCGACCGGGTCCTACAACCTGTATCCGAGAGAGCCGAACTCGCAGACGCTGGCCGAGCACTGGGACGGGACCACCTGGACGATCCAGGCCACCCCCAACGCTGCCGGGGCGACGGAGAATGGGCTGTCCGGGGTTTCGTGCGCCTCCCTCACCAGCTGCACGGCCGTCGGGTCCTACCAGATCGGCTCGCCGAATGGCCAGCTGCTGGCCGAGCACTGGGACGGCACCGCCTGGACGATCCAGGCCGCCCCCGTCCCAGCCGGGACGACTTCAAGCGGGCTGGGCAGCGTCTCGTGCGTCACGCCCGCCAATTGCACGGCCGTCGGATCGACCAGTGCGGGACTGTTGGCCGAGCACTGGAACGGCAGCACCTGGGCGATCGAGCATGTCCCCAGCCCGGCCGGCTCCGTCGCGGTAGCGCTGGAAACGATCTCGTGCACGCTGGGCACCAGTTGCACCGCGGTCGGCCAGTACTTCCACAACAACTACAAAGCGCTGATCGAGGCCAGGTAGCGCACGTCCGGACGGCTACGAGGCACGACTTGGGCCGTGTCTTTAGAGCTCGTCGAGCATCTTGTCGTAGTTGTCCTCGTCGAGTCCCATGTCGTTGCGGATCCGGTAGCGCAAGCTGAGCAGCAGGCGCAGCTCGTTCTGATCGGTGCCGGAGCTGATGGCCAGACACCGTTCCACGCCGGTGTTTGCCCAGTCGAGCGCGCCGATGAGGTCGGACTGCTCCACCAGCAATTCAGCCACCAGGTCGCACAGCCGCGGATCCTGGCGCCCGTCGGCTTCTAGCTGGTTGATCAGCGCCTTGCCCTCGTCCGCCCGGCCGAGCAGGAAGAGCGCGCGGGCCAGGGAGACGCGGGCGTCCACAAAGGTCTGCCCGCCGGCGGCCAGGGCCTGCCGGAAGCCGGTAGCGGCCGCTTCCGGGTCATCAGCGAGCAGCCACTGCTCGCCCGCTCGCAGATACGCCTCAGCGCGGGTCATCTCCCCGGTCTGGGCGCCGGTGGTAGCGAGCTGGTTCATGCGCAGGGCCGCGGCACGGTGATCGCCGGTGCGCGCGGCGCCGAATTCGAGGGCGTCGAACTCCTCACGGAACAGGTCAGGCACGGTGCGAAGGTACCCCTTCGGCAGGTGCTGATACCCGGTAACGGCAGAGTGCACGCGAACAAATCGCGCTTGCGATTCCTACCTGCGGGAACGTTCGAGCGCGTCCCAGAATCCGCGGCGCAGGGCGTGCCGCACCTCGTCGTGGAGCAACGAATCGATCGGCAGCGCCGACCCCTGCAGCAGGCGTGCCTCCAGATCCGAGGGCATCCGGGGCTTCCGGGCCAGCACCGCCTCCAGCCAGAGCGCCGGTGCCTCGCGGGCCACCGATTCGCCGAACTCGAACCCCTCGGCGTGCGCCGCCTGCACGGCATCGCTCAGTGAGGGCGGGCCGGCCGGTGCTGATCCGTGCGCCGGACTGCCGCCGTAGGGGCCTTGCTGCGGGACGAACCCCACGCCGGCCGGCGGGCCGGCCCGTCCCCCGTGCTGCGGGTGCGGCGGCTGCCGGGCAGGCAGTGGCGGGCGCTGCCGGGCAGGCTGTTGGGCATGCTGGGGCGGGCCGGGATCCTGCGGGGCGCGGTGAGCGGGCAAGGTGGCCGGGGCGCCGCTGAACTGCTCGGGCGGAGCGGGTGAGAACTGGCCGCCCAGATCGGCGAACGCGCCGGGGTGGACGGGCTCGTACGGGTTTTGCGGCGGGGGCGCGGACGCGCCGGACGAGCCGGACGACAGCGGACCCGGCGGGGCCTGCACCGGGCCGGGCTGACCTGGCTGTTGCTCCTGCACCGGACCGGGCGGGCCGGGCTGGCCCGGCATCGCACCGGGTTGACCGTGCTGTCCCTGCATGGCACCAGGCAGGCCGGGCTGGCCCGGCATCGCACCGGGTTGACCGTGCTGTCCCTGCATGGCACCAGGCAGGCTGGAGCTGCCCGGGCCGATCGGGCTGCCCAGAGCCATCGAGGTGCCGGGACCGGTCGCGCTTGGCACGGGTGCCTGGACGGGCGGAGCCTCCTGGGCGGGCGGAGCCTCCTGGGCGGGCGGCATCACCGGCTCGGCGCGGAACGACGCGGGAGCGGGTGCCGAGTACAACGGCGGTCCGGGCGGAGCCATGACGCCCTGCGGTCCCCGGGCCGGCTGGGCCGGTGCGGCGTGCGCGCCGCGACCGTTCCGTTCCGGCGGGCTGGGCTGGGCGGGCTCGGGTTGCGGTGCCTGCGCCGCCGGGCTCTCGCTGTCCTGGGGAGAAGGTCCCTGGTAGTCGGCCACCACCGGGGCGGTATAGATGGCGGGCGGAGCCGGGTGCGATCCCGAGGCTCCGGCCAGCAGGGGCTGGTGACCGCTGCTGCCCAGCCCGGCCGTATGCCCGTTGGTGAACGCCCGGCCGCTACCGGCCGCGAGTGTGTACTGCTCGCTGTACCTGGAGGGCTCGGCGCCCACGATCAGTTCGACGAACGGGCGTAGCTGCGCCCCGTCGATCTCGACGATGTCGTCGCACTGCTGGCGCAGCGAGCGGGCGACGGTCCAGTTACCGTCCACCGAGATGTGGACGATGATCGCCCGGACCCCGAGGTCCTGCACATCCCCGATGACCTGCGCCAGATCCTCTTCCGCGCTGACCAGCAGGACGTCGCTGATCGCGTGGTTGCGGGCCAGCGTGGTGAGATCGCGATGGATCTCGGTCTCGACTCCCTCGCGCTTACCCGGCCGCATCCGGCCGAGCCTCAGCTTGAGACCGGGCAGGTCGGCCAGCGTGTCATGCTCAGGCGTCCGGCGCCCCTCGACCGTGGCCTCGTACCAGTAGCAGCGCAGCAGCGGCACCCCGCTGCGCTCGGCGGCCACGCTGGCGAGGTACTGGAGCAGCCCGGCGTAGTCCCAGGAGACCGATTCCCGGTGGCTGGTCCCGTGCGCGGCCATCGCGCCGTCGGCCAGTAGGTAGCCGGCGTCCACGAACAGCGCGCAGCGGTCCACCCGACACCGTCCTTCCCTCGATACGAGATGCCTCCAGTGCCCAGCCCGCTCACCGCGCGGGTAGAACCCCAGCCCGCGGGCGCTCTCCACAGCGTATTCAAGTCCGCTCACGGCGTAAGGCGTTCCGCGAATTCGGCTTCCATCGGCAGAATGTCGCGGCATGCGGATTCTCGTGCTGGGCGGCACCCGGTTCGCCGGCCGGGCCGTTGTTG
>DASZAD010000233.1:0-5654 GCA_035945415.1 Streptosporangiaceae bacterium | reverse complement strand
GGCGCTCGGCTCGATCGCAGGCGGCCTCACGTCGGCCATCTCGACCCGCCCGCTACCCCGGCGTGCCGAGGCGGCGCTCGTCGGCCAGGACGTGCCGGAGGCCGACACCGACCCGATGATGCAGGTGCTGCTGAGCCTCGTCAAAGGATCCGGCGTGGACGTCGGCGTCAGCCTGATCGGGCTGCGGCCCAGCACGCCCGGCGGCACCGACATCGGCATCGCGTTCACGCCCTACGTCCTGGGCACCGCCGACGTCAGCTTCCCGCTCAGCGACCAGGTCACGTTCTCGGTGGACGCCTCGCTCACCGTGGACGACGGCATCGCCCTGATCTTCCGGGTGGGCTCGCCGCCGGTCATCCGCAACAACCTGACCGCTGGCGGGGTCGCCAGCGTGCTGGACGGGCACATCCTGGCCACCTTCACGGTCGGCAACGCCGACCACACGCCGATGCAGGTGCTCACTGTCGCGGACGGGCTGGGCCTCACGGTCGGCGGCGTCGGCGTGGGTGCTGGCGTGGATGTCAGCAGCGGCCAGCTCAGCGCGCTGGTGTCGGCCGCGCTGACCGGCGGGGTGCTGAACATCAGCACGAAACACCTGGACTCGTTTATCGCCTCGCTGATCCCGATCGATGCGACTGTCGCGTTCAACCTGACGTTCGGCTGGTCGTCGGCGCACGGCGTGTTCATCGAAGGCAACGCCAGCCCGAAGTTCGACATCGCGCTGAACCAGTCGATCGGCCCGTTCACCCTCGATACCCTGCACATCCAGCTCACGCTCGGGCAGCCGGACCTGCCCTTCGAGCTCAGCCTGGACGGGTCCGGCGTGCTCGGCCCGCTGGGAGTCTCGGTGCAGCGCCTCGGCATAACCGCCGACCTGGTCTTCCAGCGCGGCAACCTCGGCCCGGTCGACCTGAGTCTCGGGCTCAAGCCGCCGACCGGCCTGGGCATCCAGATCGACGCGGGCCTGGTGGCGGGCGGCGGTTTCGTCTCCTACGACCCGGCCCAGGGGCGCTACGCCGGGGTGCTCGACGTCACCCTGGCCGACGTGGTGTCGGTCAAGGTCATTGCGGTGCTCGACACCAAGCTGCCGGACGGCAGCTCAGGCTTCTCGTTCCTGCTCATCATCACGTTCGACTTCCCGCCGGTTCAGCTCGGCTTCGGCTTCACCATCAACGGCGTCGGCGGGCTCGGCGGAATCAATCGCACGATGGTCATCGACGCGCTGCAGGCCGGGTTGCGCGCCCACAACCTGGACAACATCCTGTTCCCGCCGGACCCGGTGGACAATGCGCCGCAGATCATCAGCGAGATCGAGAGCTTCTTCCCGCCCGCCGACGGGCGCTACCTGTTCGGCCCGATGTTTTCGATCGGCTGGGGCACGCCGACCCTGCTCGACCTGGAGGTCGGCGTCATCCTCGAGGTGCCCGATCCGGTCCGGCTGGCCATCCTGGGCGAGATCAAGGCGACCATTCCCTCCCCTGATTTCGCCCTGATCTCGCTGAAGATCCAGGTGCTCGGGACGATCGACTTCGGGCTTCAGAAGCTCGCCATCGACGGCACCATGTACGACTCCTACCTGCTGGCCTTCCAGCTCGCTGGCGACCTGGCGCTGCGGCTGAACTGGGGGGACAATCCCGACTTCCTGTTCTCACTCGGCGGCTTCAACCCGCACTTCACCCCGCCGCCCGACGTGCCCGCGCTCAAGCGGCTCACCGTCAGCCTGGGATCCGGCGACAACCCGAGGCTGAGCGCGAGCAGCTACTTCGCCGTCACCTCGAACTCGCTCCAGTTCGGGGCCAACGTGGACGCCTACGCGGCGGCCGGCGGGTTCGCCGTGCACGGCTACATCGGCTTCGACACGCTGTTCATCTTCTCTCCGTTCTCCTTCGAGATCGACTTCTCGGCCGGGTTCGACATCAGCTTTGACGGCGCGTCGCTGGCGGGCATCAAGCTCGACGCCTCGCTGTCCGGGCCCACCCCCTGGCACCTGCACGGCGACGCCAGCCTGCACATCCTGTTCTTCGACGTCAGCGCCTCGATCGACCTGACCTGGGGCGACTCCACGGCTGCGACGCTGCCGAGCACGCCGGTCCTGCCCCCGCTGACCGCCGCGCTGGGGGACCCGCGCAACTGGAGCGCATCGCCACCGCCCACCGGAAACCCGGGCGTCTCGCTGGCCTCCATCCCCGCCGACCCGACGCTGATCGTGGTGCAGCCCGGCGGGATGCTGAACGTCCGCGAGATCATCGTCCCGCTCGACATCCCGATCACGGAGTTCAACAACGCGCCGCCCGCCGACGGCACCGAGTTCTCCATCTCCAGCGTGACCCTGAACGGCACGCCGGTGGCCACCACGGCCAAGCAGGAAGACTTCGCGATCGCTCAGTTCACGGACATGAGTGACGCCGACAAGCTGAGCGCGCCGTCCTACGAGCCGTTCGACGCCGGCGTCTCGATCGGCGGGGCGGGGATCGCGGGCGGCCACGACAGCGCCGCCACGGTCAGCTACCAGGAGCGATACGTCGACGACTACGAGCAAGTGTCGCGGTTCGGCCAGATCTACCAGATGCCCGCCGGCGTGCACGCGGTGCTCGCGGGCTGCGGGGCGGCCGCCACCGCCGCGACGGCTACCACCGGGCTACGGGCCTTCGCGACGGGCGGGCCGAGCCCGGTCACGGTGAGCCGGATGAGCTATGTCGTCGCCAGCACGGCCGACCTGAGCCAGCGATCCGACATCCTGCCCGTCGCGACCACTCGCTACCAGGCGCAGGTGGCCATGCAGGCGTTCCTGGCCGCTAACCCCGATCAGCGGGACGCCATCCAGGTCGTCACGGCGGGTGAGGTGGCCAGATGAGCAACACCCTGGGGCGCTATCACTTCCTGGCCTGGGCGCGGCAGGGCATCGTGGCCACGCTCAGCAACCCGGACTATGGCGGGTCGCTCCCATCTCGCGGCAGCGTCCAGGCCGGGCTCACGGTCAGCGCGCAGGGGCCGGCACCGGGCACCGCACAGGTTCCGCCGGTCACCGTGCAGGCGTTCGGACCAGGGGACGTCATCGGCATCGACCCGAGGCACGTGGTCCGCACCGAGCCGCGCGATTCGACCACGAACTTCGAGCCCAGCTACCTGGCCGGGATCGAGTTCGACACCCCCGACCTCCCCTGGCTGTTCACCCCGGCCGCGCCGGCCGGGGACCGGCTGCGTCCCTGGCTCGTGCTGATCGCGCTCAAGCAGGACGAGTACGGCGACGTCGCGGGCGCGCCGCACCCGCTGCCCGCCATCGACGTGTCGAAGCTGTCCGGCCTCCAGTCCCTGGACGACTCGTGGAACTGGGCACATGTTCAGGTCTCCGGCGACGCCGGGCTGGCGGGCACGCTGGCCGCCCAGCCCGCCGGGGTGATCTCCCGGTTGCTGTGCCCGCGCCGCCTCGACCCGGAGACGACCTATACCGCGTTCGTCGTCCCCGCGTTCGAGATCGGCAGGCAGGCAGGCCTCGGGCTGGACGTCTCCAAGGTCACCTCCGCTGACCCCGTGTGGACTCAGGCGACCACGGCGCCGCTGCGGCTGCCTGTCTACTACCGGTTCGGGTTCCACACCAGCGATCAGGGCGATTTCGAGTCGCTGGTGCGCCGGCTGACGCCGGTCCGGCTCGGCGCCGGCGTCGGCCAGCGCCCGATGAGCGTGGACAGCGCGGCACCCGATTTCCCGAGCGCGGGGCCGCCGCTGGGCCTGCCGGGCGCGCTCCAGAGCCTGGCTACCCAGCCGACTGTGTGGCAGGACCCGGAGAAGACCGCCTTCCAGTCGGCCACACAAGGATTGGTGAACCGGATGCGGCCGGTCACCGACGACCCGGCGGCACCGGATCCGCAGGTCGTTCCGCCGATCTACGGGGCCTGGCACGCGGGCGTCCTGTCCGTGACGCCCGGCGGGACGGGCTGGCTCGATCAGCTCAACCTCGATCCGCGCCAGCGGACCACGGCCGGGATGGGCACCCAGGTCGTGCAGGCCGGGCTGACGGCGCTGCTCGCCTCCGCCTGGCAGCAGGTCGCCGGCATCGAGCAGGCCAACGCCCTGCTGCGCGGCGCGCAGCTCGCCCGCGCCACCCTGACCATGGCGCACGCGCAGCTTTCCGCAGCGACCAGCACCACGCTGCTCACGCTGACCCAGCCGCTGCACGCCCGGCTGCTGGCCAGCCCGGCGACGGTCCGGGCCACCATCGCGGCCAGCCGGGTGCCGCCGCTCATGTTCTCGGCCGCCGCCCGGCGGATCACCAGCCCGGCCGGGGTCATCCGCCGCAGACAGGCCGGCCCGGGCGTCGCGACCGGCTCGCTGGTCGAGCGGATCAACGCGGGCACGGTGACCATCGTCCCGTCCCCGGCACCACCAGGCGGCCTGGTCGCCATCGAAGACATCTCCGACCGCCTCGTCCCTGGATGGCTCCGCTGGTTCCCGGTCGAGATCCAGGCCACGACCCCGCAGGGCTCATTTCGTGCGACAGTGGACGCCGGCGAGCCGGCCGGAGGCGTGCGGATCGCCGCGTTCACCCCGCTGTCCATTGCGGCGGCACCGCAGAACCCCGGCTTCACGGTCACTTCGCCGCCCCCGGCAGGCACCACCGCAGCGGCAGGCACCGCCACACGTGCGGAAGCGGCCAGCCGGGCGGGCAGCATCACCCCAGCAGGCGCGATCACGCCGGCGGGAGCGGCTCCCCCGCCGGGCGTGACCCCAGCGGCCACGGGCGCCGGAACAGCGCAGGCTGACTCACCGGAGGCCGCCCTGTTCCGGCAGGCGATGCTCGGCCAAGCCGCTGCCTGGCAGGCGCCCGCGCCGGACCCGCCGCCCGCGCCGCCGCTGGCCCTGCCGCAGCTCAGCGAAGGGATCATCACCAGGCTGGATCCGGCGCTCACCGTCCCCGCCCGGATCTCGTCGCTGGTCGAGGTGGCGCCGCTGATCGGCTGGAACCCGTCGGACCCGATCCGGACGATCATGGCGGCTCCGGCCTTCCCCCAGCCGATGTACGCGCCGCTGCGTGACCTGTCGCCGCAGTACATCATGCCCGGCGTGGACCAGGTCCCGGCCGACTCGGTCGGGCTGTTGCAAAGCAACCACGCATTCATCGAGTCGTACATGGTCGGGCTCAGCCACGAGATGGCGCGCCAGCTGCTGTGGGCCGGCTACCCGACGGACTGCATGGGCACGTACTTCAGGCAGTTCTGGGACGTCAGCCACTACGTGCCGCAGCCGGGCGACCCAGCCGACCCAGCCCAGCTCGCCGAGTTGCTCAGGGACATCCCGCTGATCACGAGCTGGCCGCTCCCCCTTGGCCTCGGCTCCCACGAGAACCGCAGCGGCATCCCGGCGGACAACGTGGTCCTGGTCGTCCGGGGTGAGCTGCTGCGCCGCTATCCCGACGCGATCATCTACGCGGCGAAGGCCAAGCTCTCCGGTGACCATCGCGTGATCGACGAGACCGATGAGCGCTACCCGATCTTCTCTGGCACCCTGCCTGGCGACATCACGTTCATCGGGTTCAACCTCAGCAAGGCTGACGCCCAGGGCGGCACGCCGGAATCGCCCGAGGGCTTCTTCTTCGTGTTCCAGCAGCATCCCACCGGACCGCGCTTCGGACTGGAGCCCTCCGCGCCCGGGACCGT
>DASZAD010000232.1:0-20015 GCA_035945415.1 Streptosporangiaceae bacterium | reverse complement strand
CGCGGGCCAGCACGGTGAGCACGTCATCCAGCACGTCCTCCGGTACCTGGCCGCCCGCCGTCCAGTCGGCCCAGCGCATCCCGATGAAGTTCCCGATGCCGGTGTACATGTACGCGATGACCTCGGGGTCGAAACGCGAGTCGACCTGGCCGTCGAGCTGGGCTTGGCGCACGCCGCGCGAGTAGCCGCGAGCCAGCCGCTCGTAGTACTCGTGAAACACGCTGGGCGCGACGAACTCGGACTCCCGCACGATCCGGTCCATCCAGGGCCGCTTGGACTGCATCTCGAAGAACGCGCGGAAGCAGGCGCGCTCCCGGTCCCGCTGGCCCTCGGCCTGCTCGATCGCCGCCCGCATCGCGGCCCTCAGGTCCGCGTTGATCGTCCGCACCACCGCGGCGAAGATCTCCGCCTTGGACTTGAAGTGCGCGTAGAAGCTGCCGGTCGCGATCCCGGCCCGGGCGCAGATTTCCGCCACGGTGGTCTGCCGGTAGCTGCGCTCGGCGAACAGCTCCTCCGCGGCCGCCAGGAGCCGCTCGGCGGGCGGCCGGTCCTCCACCGGCCGCCCGCCGGGCTCCACTGCCACTCCCCCGGTCCTTCCAGGCTGGTCGGGCCTACGGCATGCCGTTGGCCGGGGCCGCCGGCTGGGTGCCGGTGAAGGGGGTGACCGCTCCGGTGGCGGAATCGTCGGTGGTCAGGACCGGACCCTCCTGGACCAGGGTCCCGTTCTTGATCACCCCTATGTAGGCACCGGTGACCCCGGCGTGGTTGCTGGAGCTGAAGGCGAAGGGCGCCACCACCGGGCCCTGCGGCAGGCCGCCCTGGATCGCGTTGACCAGGTCCTGCCGGCTCGGGTTGCGCCCCGCCTTGACCATGGCCTGCACGAACGCGTAGGCGACCGCCATGCCGTACAGCACGTTGCCGTCGAACGGCGCCCTGGGGTCGTAGGTGTCGTGGACCTTCTTGAACAGGGCGATCCAGCTGCTGCCGGTGTCGCCCAGCGAGGGCAGGTAGTAGTCGGTGATGATGCCCTGGATCAGCTGGCTGCCGTTCACGTTCGTCCCGCCCTGCTTGGCGAACGCCTGCACCAGGCCGCCCAGCGTGAGCGGGTCCGTGCCCACGTTGCTGGCCACGAGCTGCGGGGCGAAGCTGAGCTTCAGGGTGTACAGCTTCAGCAGCGCGTCGAAGGCCGGGATCGCGAACGACACGACCACCTGGGCGCCGGACGCCTTCAGCGCGGCCACCTGCGCGCCGATGTTGATGTCGGTCGGGACATAGCTCTGCCTGCTGACCACCATGGAGTGCGGGATCTCGTAGTCCAGGCCCTTCACGCCGTCCTGGCCGAACTCGTCGTTCTGGAAGAAGTAGCCGATCTTCTTGCCGGCGAAGTGCTGCTTGACGTACTGGCCGAGGATCTTGCCCTCGCGGACGTAGTCGACCTGGTAGCCGAAGGTCATCGGCTGGGTGCTCGGGTTGTTCCAGCAGGTGCAGCCGGAGGCCACGAACACGTCGGGCACCTTCTCGCTGTTCAGGAACTTCACCACGGCCAGGTGGGTGGGCGTGCCGAGCCCGTTGAAGATGGCGTAGACGCTGCTCTGCAGCACGAGCTGGCGGACCACGGACGCGGTCTTGGACGGGTCGTAACCGTCGTCCAGGTACTTGTATACGATCTTGCGGCCGTACACGCCGCCGTGCGCGTTGACGTACTGGAAGTAGGCGTTCGACGCGGGGGCGATCTCGCTGTAGCCGGGGGCGGCCGGGCCGGTGAGCGGCTGGTGGCTGCCGATCAGGATCTGGGTCTTGGTGATACCGGGCGCAGAGGCGGTGTTGGTCGAACCGCTCCCCGAGCCGGAGTTTTTGCCGCTGCTGCCGCAGGCGGCGGCGACCAGCGCGAGGCTGGCCGCTACCGCGACGCCGCCCGTCAGGCGCAGCCGGGGCGATCTTCTCATTCAGGTACCTTCTTCCGAGCGTTGTATGCAGGCTTCCGGACGTTGTATGCGGAGCCGAACAGGCGGCGCAGGGCGCCTTGGATGCCGTCGGGGAACAGGAGCATGACGGCGATGAGCACGACGCCATACGCGGCCACGGGAATGTTGGCGGCCACCGTGGTGGTCTGCCCGTGGCTGGTGGCCACGTCTGTGACGTAGGTAGGGACCAGGACGATCACCAGGCTCCCCCAGACCGCTCCGGGCAGGGTGCCCAGGCCGCCGAGCACCGCCCCGGTGAGCAGCGCGATCGACAGCGTGATCGTGAAGGATCCGGGCGAGACGAGCGTGGTGGTGATGCCGAGCAGGCCGCCGGCCAGGCCCGCGCAGGCGGCGCTGATCACGAAGGCCAGCACGCGCAGCCGGGCCACGTTGAGGCCGGACAGCGCGGCGGCGATCTCGTTGTCGCGGACCGCCCGCCAGCTGCGGCCGACCCGGCTGCGGGCCAGGTTGGCCAGCAGCACCAGGGTGATCAGCGCGGCCGCGCTGGCCACCCAGGCCTGCCACCGGGTGAGCGGGAACGTGGACCCGAGGAAGGCGGGGGTGTTGATGTTCACGCTCAGGCCCTGATCCCCGCCGAAGACGCCGGGGTAGCGGAAGGCCAGCGCCGGCAGCGCCACGGCGAGCATGAGCGTCACCCCGGCCAGGTACGGCCCGCGTAGCCGGGCCGCGGCCACGCCCAGGACCAGACCGGCCACCGCCGCGATCGCGGCGCTGGCCGCCAGCACCCCGGCCAGCGGCCAGGCCAGGTGCATCAGGAGCAGGGCCGTGGCGTAGGCGCCGATGGCCATGAACGCGCCGTGCCCGATCGAGATCTGGCCGGACAGGCCGATCAGCACGCTCAGGCCGGCCACCGCGGTCACGTACACGGCGACCTCGGCGATCTGGAAGTCACGGAACTGGTTCAAGGTGATGGACAGGACGACGACGATGGCGGCCACGACGATGGCGACGGCCAGGTGGCGGAGCAGCGTCATGTCACACCTGCCTCGAGGTCGTCGCGCCGAGCAGGCCGGACGGTCGCAGCAGCAGCACCAGCGCCAGCGCCGCCAGCCCGAACACCGGCACCAGGGAGGAGCCCAGATAGCCGCCGGCGTAGTTCAGCACGACGCCGAGGACGAGCCCGCCCAAGACCGCGCCGAGAGGGCTGTCCAGGCCGCCGATCACCGCGGCGGTGAAGCCCAGCACGAAGATCGAGTCCATGCTGTTCGGGTACAGGAACGTGGACGGCGACACCAGCACGCCGGCCAGCGCGCCGAACAGGCCGGCCAGCGCCCAGCCGAGGGTGAGCATCCGGCCGACCCTGATGCCGAGCAGCCTGCTCACCGCCGGGCTGAAGGCGGTGGCCCGCAGCCGCAGGCCCGCCGGGGTGTAGCGGAACAGGACGGCCAGGGCGAGCGCGCCGGCCAGCACGGCCACGGCCACGAACACGTCGTTCCGCGACACGCCCAGCGGCGTCCCGCCCACCTTCAACCCGACCTCGGAGAAGGCCGGGGGGAAGGATCTGAACTGCCCGCCGTAGAAGATCCCGGCCAGCCCCTCCAGCAGGATCAGCAGGCCGATGGTGACGATCACCGCGTTCATCGGCGGCTTGCCCTGCGACGGGCGGACCACCCGCTCGCAGACCGCACCGAGCACCACGCCCGCGGCGAGCGCGCATACGAAGCCGGCCCAGTAGTTTCCGGTGTGGTTGATCACCATCAGCGCGACGTAGGCGGTGAACATGGCCATGCCGCCCTGCGCGTAGTTGAGGACCCGGGTGGCCCGCCAGATGAGCACCAGCGAGAGCCCGATCGCGGCGTAGATCATGCCGAAGCTGATGCCGCCGAGGGTGAAGTCCAGGAACTCCTGCACGCCTCCTCCTCCCCTAGAGCCCGAGGTAGTGGCGGATCAGGCCGCTGTCGGTGGCCAGCGCGGCCGCCTCCCTCGCGGCGACCACCTTGCCCAGGTGCAGCACGACTGCCCGGTCGGCCGTGGCCAGCGCAGCCCGCGCGTTTTGCTCGACCAGCAGGATCGTCAGGCCCTGGGCGTCCCGCAGCCCGGCTATCAGATCCATGACCTGGCTGATGATCTTCGGCGCCAGGCCGAGCGAGGGCTCGTCCAGCAGCAGGACCCGGGGCCGGCCCACCAGCGCGCGGGCGATGACCAGCATCTGGCGCTCGCCGCCGGACAGGGTGGCGGCCGGCTTGCGCCGCCTGGCGGCCAGCACTGGGAACCGCTCGTAGGCCTGGGCCAGCACGTCGGCCCGCTGCCCGCGGCTGATCCGGCTGAGCGCGCCGGCCCGCAGGTTCTCCTCGACGGTCAGCTCGGTGATCACTCCCTGGCCCTCGGGCACGTGCGCGACGCCGGCCCGGGCCATGTCCTCGGGATGGCGCCTGGTCACATCCTTACCGTCGAGCCAGACGCTCCCTCGCCGCGGCCGGACCAGCCCGCTGATCGCGCGCAGCAGCGTGGTCTTGCCTGCCCCGTTGGCGCCCAGCACGGTCGTGATCGTGCCCGGGGGGGCGGCGATCGAGACCCCGTGCAGCGCGACCACCCCGCCGTAGCCGGCCACCAGATCCTCGGTCGCCAGCACGACCGTGTTCCCCGCCGTCGCCTCAGCCATCGTCGCCTCAGCCATCGCCAGCTCCTGGCTCATGACCCACTGGGCTCTCACCCACTGGGCCGTCACTCACTGGGCCGTCACCCACTGGGCCGTCACCCACCGAGCCCAGGTAGGCGGTTGCCACCACCGGGTCGCTCAGCACCTGGTCCGGCGGGCCGGACGAGATCACCTTGCCGAAGTCGAGCACTGTGATCGTGTCGCAGACCGTCTTCATCAGGTCGATGCGGTGCTCCACCAGCACCACGCAGGCGTCCGCCGCCACGTCGGCGATCAGCCCGGCCAGCTCGTCCAGCTCGGCTTCTGACAGGCCGCTGGCCGGCTCGTCCAGCAGCAGCAGCCGGGGCCGGGCGGCCAGCGCCCGGGCGAACGCGACCCGCTTGCGCAGGCCGTAGGCGAGCTCGTCCGGCATCCGGCCGGCCAGATCGGCCACGCCCACCTGGTCCAGCGCCTCGCGCGCCCGCTCGCGTAGCCGCCGTTCGTCGGCATCGGACCAGGGCAGGCCGAAGAACGCGCTCCAGAAGCCGGCCCCGGCGTGACAGCTGGCCCCGACCATGACGTTCTCCAGCACGGTGAGCCGCTCGAACAACCCGACTCCCTGGAGCGTGCGGGCGATCCCCAGAGCGGCGAGCCGGTGCGGGCGCACCCTGGCCAGGCTCGTGTCGTCGAAGGACATCTGGCCGGCCTGCGGCCGGACGAAGCCGCACACCGCGTTCAGCAGGGTGGTCTTGCCCGCACCGTTGGGCCCGATGATGCCGGTGACCTGACGGGGGGCCGCGGTGACCGAGACGCCGTCCAGCGCGGTGAGGCCGCCGAAGCGAACGGTCAGGTCGCGCACCTCCAGCGCGCCGGATCGCTGCGGTGCCGCCACCTCCGGCTCGCCAGCCGGTGTCTGCGGTCGCATTCCCGATGAACTGCGGTTCATGGGCAGAATCCTCACGCAGGCTGGCACGATGCCAGCTTTATGAATAACCATTCATGGCACGGATGGCGGCGCCGCGCAAGGCCTGACGCGGCAGCCGGTGCGGATTCGTAGCCGAACTGATATCCGCGGTGGCCGGCTGAGAGAATGAGCCACATGACCGGTGGAGCCCCTCCCGAGCCGCAGGCGGTGCTCTCGCCGCTGACCGGCGCGGCGATCTTCCTGGTGGCGGTTATCGACCCGGAGGACAGCAGCCTGACGGCGGTCCGTGAGCTGTGCGGTGACCTGCCGGGCCTGGTGCGCGCGGTCGGGTTCCGCGGCACGGAGGACTACCTGACCGGTGTGATGGGTATCGGGGCGACGGCCTGGGACCGGCTCACGGACGGCTCGCGGCCGGCCGGGCTGCATCCGTTCCGCGAGGTTCACGCCGGACCTCGCCATGCCGTGGGCACCCCCGGAGACCTTCTGTTCCACATCCGCGCCGCCCGGATGGACCTGTGCTTCGAGCTGGCCACCCAGATCACCCGCCGGCTCGGCGGCAGCGTGACCGTCGCGGACGAGGTGCACGGTTTCCGCTATTTCGAGCACCGGGATCTGCTCGGCTTCGTGGACGGCACGGAGAACCCGGCCGGGCAGGCGGCGGTCCGGGCGACGATCATCGGCGCCGAGGACCCGGCGTTCGCCGGCGGCAGCTACGTCATGGTCCAGAAGTACTTGCACGACCTGGACGCCTGGGACGCGATCCCGGTCGAGGAGCAGGAGCGGATCATCGGGCGGACGAAGCTGTCCGACATCGAGCTCGACGATCAGGTCAAGCCCAGCTTCGCGCACAACGCGCTCAACACGATCGTCGGGGACGACGGCGAGGAAGTGCAGATCGTCCGGGACAACATGCCCTTCGGGGCGCCGGGGAGCGGCGAGTACGGGACCTACTTCATCGGGTACGCCCGCTCCCCCGATGTTCTGGAGCAGATGCTGGTCAACATGTTCGCCGGCTCGCCCGGGGGGAACTACGACCGGCTGCTGGACGTGAGCACGGCGGTCACCGGAGGGCTGTTCTTCGTCCCCTCGGCGCCGCTGCTGGAGCGGTTGGGCGCCGGCGAGGCCACCGCGGCAGACAGTCCCCGGCCGGACGGCGATGATCTGCCGGACACCGTCGGTTCTCTGAACATCGGCAGCCTGAAGGGAGCCGTACCGGATGGATAACCTGCATCGCGAGCTCGCGCCGATCTCCGACGCCGCCTGGGCGCAGATCGAACAGGAGGCCGCACGGACGTTCAAGCGCCACCTGGCCGGCCGGCGGGTGGTGGACGTCCACGGGCCAGCCGGTGTGGGGTTCGCCGCGGCCGGGACCGGTCGCACCCGGGAGATCAACCCGCCCGCCGACGGCGTCCTGGCCCGGCAGCGGCAGGTCAGCGCGCTGGTGGAGCTGCGAGCGCCGTTCCGGCTGGACCGGCGGGAGATCGACGACGTGGAGCGGGGCGCTGCGGACTCCGACTGGCAGCCGGTCAAGGACGCGGCCAGGCAGATCGCTTTCGCCGAGGATCGCGCCATTTTCGAGGGATACGCGGCCGCTGGCATCGGCGGCATCCGGAAGGACGCGGCCGCGACGTCGCTCCCCGGCGGCGTCAAGGACTATCCGAGGGCGATCGCCGAGGCGCTCAGCAAGCTGCGCGAGGCCGGGGTGGACGGCCCCTACTCGGTCCTGCTCAGCGCGGATGCCTACACCGCCGTCAGCGAGACGAGCGATCACGGTTACCCGCTGATCGAGCACATCCGGCGGCTGCTGACCGGCGAGATCGTCTGGGCCCCCGCGATCAGCGGCGCGGTCGTCCTGACCACCCGTGGCGGCGACTTCAGCCTGTATCTGGGGCAGGACGCCTCGATCGGCTACCTGTCCCACAGCGAGACCAGCGTAGAGCTGTACCTGCAGGAGACGCTGACGTTCCTGATGCTCACCAGCGAGGCAGCCGTGGTGCTGACACCGGCGGGCTCAGCGGCCTGACGCCCCCCGAGAGGCGGCGAGGAACGCGGTCACCGCGTTTCATCCCCGTAGATCTCGCCGGTGAGCGGCGTGTCTCCGTCGCTGTAGCGGAGCGTGCGCGCTCGTATTTCTGTTCGCATTTACATGCGACGGATATTACTATCCCTCGGTCGGGTGTATTACCATTAAAAATGGATTTTTGAAAGACCAGAGGAATAACAATCCGGCCCCATTTCTGATAGCCTGCGCGGCGTGAGCGACGCATCCGAGGTGGTGGTGCTGGGGGCTGGCGTGTGCGGCCTGACCACGGGGATCTGCCTGGCCGAGGCCGGGCTACGAGTCACCATCAGGACCGATCGGCTCCCGCTCGAGACCACGTCGGCCGCATCCGGGGCGATCTGGGGCCCGCACCTGGTCGAGGACAGCGAGCGGGTGGCCAGGTGGGCCCAGGCCACGCTGACGACGCTGCTGGACCTGGCCGGGCAGCGCGGCACCGGCGTGCGGATGATGAGCGGCGTCGAGGCGTGGCGTGAGCCGGCCCAGCCACCGGCCTGGTCGGCCATGCTGCCCGAGACCGGCCCCGCCGGGAGGCTGCCGGAGGGATACGTGGACGGCTGGCGCTACACCGCTCCGGTGGTGACCATGCCGGTCTACCTCGGGTACCTGCTGGACCGGTTCACCGCCAGCGGCGGGCGGCTCAGGGTGGCGCCGGCTGGATCGCTGGCCGGGGTGACGGCGGCCACGGTCGTCAACTGCACCGGCGTCGCAGCCCGCCACCTGGTCCCCGACGCCGAGGTGCTGCCGATCAGGGGCCAGGTCGTCCTGGTCACCAACCCCGGCATCACCGAGTTCTTCGTCGGGGTGGGCGACGACACCCGGGAGGTGACCTACCTGTTCCCGCACGGCGACACGGTTCTGCTGGGCGGGACGGAACAGCGCGGCGACTGGAACACCGAGCCGGATCAGGCCATAGCCAAGCGGATCCTGGCCGACTGCGTCGCGGCGGAGCCGCGGCTGGCCGGCGCCGCTGTGGTGGGTCACCGGGTCGGGCTGCGGCCGTTCCGGCCGCTGGTGCGGCTGGAGGCGGAGCGCTCGGCGAACGGGCGGCGACTGGTCCACAACTACGGCCATGGCGGTGCGGGAGTGACACTGGCCTGGGGCTGCGCTCGCGACGTTGCCGCGCTCGTCAGCTCCTTCATGTGAGCGACCGGACCAGGCCGTGTCTCGGAGCGGCGAACCGGATGCTCCGCACGCTCCCGGATGACAGCAACGAGACATCGGAACCCTCATAAGGTGGGCGCATGAAGATTGGCTTCGGCGCCCCGGTCTCCGGCGCCTGGGCGAGCCCGGCGAACCTGACCTCGTTCGCCGCCCGGGCCGAGCAGGCTGGCTATCACTCGCTGTGGACCTTCCAGCGGCTGCTGGTCCCGGTGGACTCGCAGATGGAACCCGTCTACCAGAGCGTGCTGGACCCGGTCGCCGCCCTCGGTTACCTGGCCGCCGTCACCTCGCGGATCAGGCTGGGCATCGCCGTACTGAACCTGCCCTACCTCTCCCCCGCCCTGGTGGCCAAGCAGGCGGCCACCCTGGACGTCCTGTCCGGCGGCCGGCTCGACCTGGGGCTTGGCGCCGGCTGGATGCCCGAGGAGTTCCAGGCGGCCGGGGCCTCCCTGGACCACCGGGGCGCCCGCGCCACCGAATACATCGCCGCGCTGCGCGCGCTCTGGGTCAACCAGGTGAGCCAGTTCAACGGGGAGTTCTACACGATCCCGATCGCCCGGGTGAACCCGAAGCCGGTCCAGCCGGGAGGGCCGCCCATCCTGCTCGGCGGCAGCGTCCCCGCTGCACTGCGGCGGGCGGGCCGGATCGCCGATGGCTGGGTGACGTCGAGCCGGACCAACCTGTCCCGCATCGGCGAGGGCGTCGACGCGGTCCGGTCAGCCGCCCGCGACGCCGGACGGGACCCGGCGGCGGTCCGCGTCGTCTGCCGGGGGGTGGTCCGGGCCGGCGTGGAGGCCACCGGCTCCCACGGCCAGCGCTTGCTCCTGTCCGGCAGCTACGACCAGATCCGCGCCGACACCGCCTGGCTGGCCGAGAGGGGTGTCACCGAGCTGTTCTACGACCTCAACTGGGATCCCGAGATCGGCTCCCCCGACGCCAGCCCGGCAACTGCCACCCAACGGGCCGGAGAAATCCTGGAAGCCCTGGCGCCCACCAGAAGCTGAGAGCGGACCGTCCGGCCCCACGGAACTGCCGACGGAACTTCCTGGACTTCCCGGACACCGCCCACCACTATTGCGGTGACCAGCGCAAAGCCAGGAAAGAGCAGGTGCGATGAACCAGATGCGGCGTATGACGATGCTCGCGGCCTCCGCGGTCGCCACCCTGGGCCTGGCCACTGCCGCGCCGGCCTCGGCCAGCACGGGAGCCAGCCACATTGCCAACTGGGGCTGCGGCTCGGTTCCCACCTTCGTCTCCAGCAAGGATGGGGGCTTCACCGGCTCGGGGATCAACATCCGTTCCGGCCCCAGCACGAGTTGCACCGTCTATGGCCTGGGCTATGAGGGACAAATCCTGAAAGTGTGGTGCCAGGTGTCCAGCGGCGGTGCCAGCTGGGTGTACCTGAACGACCGGACCACCGGAATACGGGGCTGGTCGCTCGAACACTATGTGTCGTTCAGCGGTGGGCTTCCCACCTGCACCTGACCCTCATCAGGCAGCTCAGCGAGCGGGCAAGGCCGGCTCGGCCGTAAGCCCCTCGTCGTGCGCTATGGCCGCCGCCTCGGTGCGGCTGGCCGCGCCCAGCTTGGCCAGGATGTTCGAGACGTGCACGCTGGCCGTCTTGGGCGCGATGAACAGCGTCGCGCCGATCTCCCGGTTGCTGCGGCCGGCCACGATCAGCCGCAGGACCTCGCGTTCCCGGCTGGTCAGCCCGGCCAGCCTGCCCGGCCGGCCACCGGCCCACCCGGGGGCCGGCCCGTGGCCCAGCCGGGCCCGCCGGGCCAGGTCGTCGAGCGCCGACCGGAGCGGCACCGCGCCCAGATGGCCGGCGACCTCCGCCGCCCGGTCCCACTCGCGCTGCGCCTCGTCGCGCCGGCCGGCCTCGGCCAGCGCTTCGGCCAGCCGCCAGCGGGCCCGGGCCGCCTCGTAGACGAAGCCGTGGTCGAAGGCGGCGAGCACGGACTCCCACACTTCGGGCGAGTTCTCCCCGGTGACCCGGCTCCACTCGGCCTCGGCACGAGCCAGCCAGGCCCGGCCCTCCAGCCCGAGAACGGCCTTGGGCCTGCGCAGGTGCCGCGCTCCGAGCCGGGCCGCCTCGATCAGCTCGCTGGCCGCCTCGATCTCGGCCCGCTCGGCTCCGGTGTCCCCGGTGGCCCGGGCCAGGCTGGCCCGGCCCGCCCGGGCGCACAGCCCGATCGCGGCCAGCCGGATGACCGAAGGCCCGTAGAACTCGTCGGTGTCGGCCTCCGCCTGCAGCGCCGCGCCGATCTCGGCCAGCGCGGTCTCCGCGTCGCCACGCCAGAGCGCGTGCTCGGCCAGCAGCCCCCGCGCGGTGTACTCGGCGAACTCCGAGGACGGCCACAGCGGCTCCAGCCACCGGCGGCGCTCGGCGATCACCGCGTCGTGCCCCCTGGCCACGTCGATGAACAGCGCCATCGCTGAAAGCTCGGCCTCTGGCTGTGAGGCCACCCTGACCGAGAACCCGTCGGCCAGCTCCTGGGCGTGATCCCAGTCACCGTCGCCGTAGTGCGCGAGGTAGTGCAAGTACTGCAGGTCGGTGCCGTACGGGGCGCGGGCCAGGCCGGCCTCCTCGGCCCGGCTGAAGCCCTGGTGCGCGATTATCGACGCCTCGGTCAGATCCCCCCGCTCCAACCGCACCCGGGCCAGGTGATAGGCCGCCCGCAGCTCCACGCCGAGCACCCCGGCCTCGCGGGCCTGCTTGTGCGCGGAGGCGAACTGCTCCAGCATCTCCTCCTCGCACCCGCTCCGCTCGCTGACCTGCCCCAGCGTCACCAGGGCATCGGCCTCGACCCAGGGCGCACCCGCGGCGCGGGCGGCCTCGATGGCCCGCTCGGCCTGCTCACTCGCCTGCTCGTCGTCGATAGCCAGGAGCACGTTGGCGTACGTGCCCATAGCTCGCGCCCGCTCCCAGGTCGGCGGGTCGCCGGGGATCGCGTCGATGGCCGCGCGGGCCGCCTCGGCGGCCTCGTCCCACACCTCGAGCGCGAAGAAGTAGTACGCCAGCCGCTCCCGGATCCGGCTGACCAGGGCGGGCTCGTAATCGTCGGTGAGGACCGCGCTGACCCGGCGCAACTGGTGCACGGCGCGCTGCAGGTCCCCGCTGGCCGCCGCGTTGGTCGCGGACTTGAGCGCGAGCTTGGCGCGGTTCATCCCGGCCTTCTTCTCCGGCTCGTCCACGCGATCCCACAGGGCCAGCGCCTGGTCGTAGTGCCGGTGCGCCTCGGCCGGGGCGGCGAGCCGCTCGGCCTCCTGCCCGGCCCGTACCGACGCGGCGAAGGCCCCGGCGATGTCGTGGCTGGCCAGGGCGTGATGGGCCAGCTCGGCCGCTGTCCCGGGCACGGTGTCGAGCCGCTCCTCGTCGGCCAGCAGGCCGGCCAGGGTGGCGTGCAGCCTGGTGCGCTCGCCGGGCAGCAGGTCGGCGTAGATGGCCTCGCGCAGCAGGGCGTGCCGGAACGTGAAGCCGCCCTGACCGTCGCCCACCAGCAACTGGTGTGCGACCGCCTCGCGGATGGCCGCCTCGTACTCCGGCGCGGACAGGCCGGACGCCGCCATGACCAGTTCGTCGTCCACCCGGCGCCCGGCAGCCGCCGCGGCGCGCAGCGCCTGCTGCGCGGTGGCCGACAGCTGCTCGACCCGGGTCATGAGCAACGCGGCCAGCCCGGCCGGCAGGTCCTCGCTGCCGTCCGAGGCGGCCAGCAGCTCCTCGGCGTAGTAGGCGTTGCCCTCGGCCCGATCCACGATGGTGATCAGCTCGGACGCCTCGGGAGTGCGCCGCCTGCTGAGCTGCGCCATCTCCATGATGTGCTCGGCCAGCGCGGCCGGCTCCAGCGGCCCCAGCTCGATCGGAGTGACGTTGGGCAGCCGGAGCAGCTCAGCCACCACCGGGCGGAGCGGGTGACGGCGGTGCAGGTCATCGGTACGGTACGTGCCCAGCACCGCCACCCGCTCGCGGTGCAGCATCCGGGACAGGAACGTGACCAGGTCCCGGGTGGACCTGTCGGCCCAGTGCAGGTCCTCCAGGACGAGCAACACCGGGCTCGTCTCCGCCAGCTCGCTGAGCAGACCGAGCACCGCGCCGAACAGCTGCTGCCTGGCCAGCTCCCGGCCGTCGCCGTGCTCCTCGATGCCCGGGCCGTGATCGGGCAACAGGCGGCCAAGCACCGGCCGGTCAGCCACCAGCGCGGCCACGGTAGCCACCGCCTCGCCGGTCACGCTCCGCAGCGCGTCGGCCAGCGGCAGATAGGGCACGCTGTCGCCCAGCTCGGCACAGCGGCCGGCCAGCACGATGAAGCCATGCTCCCTGGCCCGCAGGGACAGCTCGGTCACCAGCCTGGTCTTGCCAACCCCGGCATCCCCGCTGACCAGGGCGACCGCCGCTTCCCCCGCGGCCACGGAATCGAGCAGGGCAAGCAGCCGGGCGAGCTCCCGTCCGCGGCCCACCATGGGTCCGCACGCGTCCTGCTGCACGTACCAAGTATCCCATCAAGCTCCGACATTTCTGACGGTGTGCTTCCGCCCCAGGGCTTACTGGCCGGAGCTGGGGTGCTGGTCAGCCGGGAGCCGGCTCCGGGCGGGCTGCCCCGGGCCGGCTCGCGATCTTGACCCGCTCCGGCCAGGTCAGGAGCTGAGCGGGAACGAGATCGCCGCTCCCCCGCACATGAGGCTGGCCGGGGCTTTGCCTGACAGATGCCGGACGAGTGACTCTGGGCAGGCTATCCGGCGCGGAGATCGGTGCTAACGGCGTAGTAACTAGGACAACGCGCTGGGGCGGTTGTCCAGCAGGGGTGTGTCGCGTCAGCTAGGAGAGTTTTCCCAGTTCCGGGGGTTCTTACGGGAGGGCTGCACCCGGGGCGGCTCGCCCGGCATCTTGGGGTAGTCCGGCGGGTAGGGCAGGTCGCCGAGGCTCCGGTCGCGCTCGTCGGCGGCGGACATCTCCAGCAGCTTGTCCAGGCGGTAGGCGGGCGCGTCCGGGCCGTTCAGCCCGGTGTGCGGGTCGGTCACCGCGGCGTGGCGGGCCGGCATCGTCGTCACCGTGAAGTCCTCGGGCGTGACGTCGTCCAGCTCGTCCCAGGTGACCGGGGCGGACACGGTGGCGGCGGGGACCGCGCGGGCCGAGTAGGCGGCCACGATCGTGCGGTCCCTGGCGGCCTGGTTGTAGTCCACGAACACCCGCTCGCCCCGCTCCTCCTTCCACCACGAGGTGGTGACGAGCTCAGGCCGCCGTCGCTCCAGCTCCCGGCCGAGCGCGATCACCGCGCGGCGGACCTGGATGAAGTCCCATTCGGGCACGATCCGCACCGCCAGGTGCACGCCCCGGCCGCCGGAGGTCTTGACGAAGCCGGCCAGGCCCAGCTCGGCCAGCAACTCGCGGGCGGCCCGGGCCGCCGTCACCGCGTCGCGGAACGAGGTGCCCGGCTGCGGGTCGAAGTCGACCCGGAGCTGGTCGGGGTGCTCCACGTCGGCCCGGCTCACCGGCCATGGATGGAACTCCAGCGTGCCCAGGTTGGCTGCCCAGGCCAGCACCGCGACCTCGGTCGGGCAGACCTCGTCCGCGGTCCGGCCGCTGGGGAACGTGATGCGCACGGTGTCCACCCACGGGGGGGCGCCGTTGGGGACCCGTTTCTGGAAGAAGAACTCGCCGTCCACCCCGTCCGGGTACCGGCGCAGCGTGACCGGGCGGTCCCGCACGGCGGCCAGCATCGCCTCGCCCACCGTCACGTAGTAGCGGGCCAGGTCCGCCTTGGTGATCCCGCTCGCCGGGAACATCAGCTTGGCCGGGTTGCTGACCCGCACGGTCCGGCCACCCACGTCAAGCTCCAGGGGCGTCGCAGCAGGCATGAACCATACGGTAGGCCATCACCGGAGCCGGCCGGGGCGGGTGCCTGGCCGGCCCAGGACAGGCACGTACCTCAGCCGCCTACCTGGCGGATCCGGTTGTCACGGGCCACAGCGGACCCGCCGGTGCGCTACGATGAGGCATGGCTTCCAACGGCAGGGCCGCGCTCGACGGCCTCGAAGACACCTGGTCACGCCGCTGGGACGAGCAGTCCGTAGTACAAGTTTGACCGGACTGCCGCACGCGGCGGCGTCTACGCGATCGACACTCCCCCGCTGACGGTCAGCGGCTCGCTCCACATCGGGCACGTCTGCTCGTTCACGCACACCGACATCATCGCCAGGTTCTGGCGGATGCGTGGCAAGGCCGTGTTCTACCCGATCGGCTGGGACGACAACGGGCTGCCTACCGAGCGCCGGGTGCAGAGCTACTTCGGCGTCCGCTGCGACCCGTCCCTCCCCTACGATCCCGCCTTCAACCCGCCCGATACTGGGCGCGAGCGGCATTCCGGAGCGCAGGTCCCCATCTCCCGGCGCAACTTCGTCGAGCTGTGCCAGCGGCTCACCGAGACGGACGAGCAGGCGTTCGAAACCATCTGGCGGCGGCTGGGCCTGTCGGTGGACTGGTCCACGAAGTACCGCACGATCGGCGAGGACGCTCGGGTCATCTCGCAGCGCGCGTTCTTGCGCAACCTGGCCCGCGGCGAGGCCTACCAGGCCGAGGGCCCGACGCTGTGGGATGTGACGTTCCAGACCGCGGTGGCCCAGGCCGACCTGGAGGACCGTGAGGTCCGTGGCGTCTGGCACCGGATCGCGTTCACCCGGCCCGGGGGCTCGCCGGTGATCGTGGCCACCACCCGGCCGGAGCTGCTGCCCGCTTGCGTGGCGCTGGTCGTACACCCAGACGACGAGCGGTACGCGGCGCTCGTGGGCTCCACCGTGAGCACCCCGGCGTTCGGCGTCGAGGTCCCGGTGCTCGCGCACCGGCTGGCCGAGCCGGGCAAGGGCACCGGCATCGCCATGGTCTGCACGTTCGGCGACACGACCGACATCACCTGGTGGCGGGACCTGCGGCTGCCGGCCCGCCCGGTGATCGGCCCGGACGGCCGGCTGCGCCCGGGGCCGCTGCCCTGGATCACCAGCCCGGAGGGCCAGGCCGCCTACCAGAGGCTGGCCGGGCTCACCGTCACCGCGGCCCGCCGGGCGGCGGCCGACGTGCTCCGCGACCACGGGCTCCTGGCCGGCGAGCCGGAGCCCGTCACGCATCCGGTGAGGTTCTACGAGAAGGGCGATCGGCCGCTGGAGATCATCACCACCCGGCAGTGGTTCCTGCGCAGCGGCGGCCGGGACGACCAGCTGCGCGCGGTCATGGCCGAGCGCGGCCGCGAGCTGGACTGGCATCCGGGGTTCATGCGGGTCCGCTACGAGGACTGGGTGGCCGGGCTGACCGGGGACTGGCTGGTCAGCCGTCAGCGGTTCTTCGGCGTGCCGATCCCGGTGTGGTACCGGCTGGACGGCGAGGGCCGCCCGGACCACGGGGGGCCGATCCTGCCCGACGACGCGGCGCTGCCGGTGGATCCGGCCGCCGAGCCGCCGCCCGGCTACCAGGAGAGCCAGCGCGGCCGGCCCGGCGGGTTCGCCGCCGACCCCGACGTGATGGACACCTGGGCTACATCGTCACTGACCCCGCAGATCGCGGGCCGGTGGACGCTCGATGATGACCTGTTCGGCCGGGTGTTCCCGATGGACCTGCGGCCGCAGGCGCACGAGATCATCCGCACCTGGCTGTTCTACACCGTCCTGCGGGCGCACGCCGAGCACCACGGGCTGCCCTGGCGGCACGCCGCGATCTCCGGCTGGATCCTGGACCCGGACCGCACGAAGATGTCCAAGTCCTCGGGCAACGTGGTGACCCCGGCGGCCGTGCTTGAGGAGTTCGGCTCGGACGCGGTCCGGTACTGGGCGGCCAGCAGCAGGCTGGGGTCGGACGTGACGTTCGACACCGGCCAGATCCGGATCGGCCGGCGGCTGGCGATCAAGATTATGAACGCTACCCGGTTCGTCCTCGCCGTGTCCGCCGCGTCCGCCTCCGGGTCCCCCACCCTGTCTCCCACTGGGCCACTGGACCAGGCCATGCTGGGCAGACTCGCCGCGGTCGCGGAGGAGTGCACCGCATCGTTCATGGCCTATGATCACGCACGCGCGCTGGAGCGGACCGAAGCGTTCTTCTGGACCTTCTGCGACGACTACCTGGAACTGGTGAAGGCGCGCGCCTACGGCGAACGCGGCGAGGACGCGGCGGTCTCCGCCGCCGGGGCACTGCGTCAGGCGCTGTCGGTGCTGCTGCGGCTGTTCGCGCCGGTCCTGCCGTTCGTCTGCGAGGAGGCCTGGTCGTGGTGGCAGGAGGGCTCGGTGCACCTGGCGCCGTGGCCCGGGCCAGAGCCGTTGCGGGAGCTGGCGGCCGGGGCGGACCCGCGGATGCTGGACGTGGCGGCGGCCGCGATCGGCGCGGTGCGGAAGGCCAAGACCGAGGCCAGGATGTCCATGCGCGCCCGGGTCGAGGCGCTGGTCGTGTCCGGGCCCCCCGATCACCTGGCCCTGCTCGACCCGGTGCGGGACGACCTGGCGGCGGCCGGCCACCTGGCCCGCGTGGAGCTGCGACCGGCTCCCGCGCCCGGCTACGACGTGCTGCTCTGACGCTGTTCCCGGGTAGTCTCACGGGCATGGACAAGGTCAGCTTGACCGACGAGGAGTGGCGGCAGCGGCTCAGCCCAGCGGAATACCGGGTGCTGCGCCAGGCGGGTACCGAGGCGCCCTGGACCGGCGAGTACACCGGGACCAAGACGGAGGGCGTGTACCGGTGCCGAGCCTGCGGCGCGGAGTTGTTCCGCTCGGACACCAAGTTCGATTCGCACTGTGGCTGGCCCAGCTTCTACCAGCCGACGGCCGGGGACGCCGTGGTGCTGCTCGAAGACCGCTCGATGGGCATGGCCAGGACCGAGGTGCGCTGCGCCCGCTGCGACTCCCACCTGGGGCACGTGTTCGAGGGCGAGGGCTACCCGGTGCCGACCGGCCAGCGGTGGTGCATCAACTCGGTCTCGCTCTCCCTGGAGCCGGCGCCTGCGACCAAGCGCTCCTGACCGGCGAGCGGCAGAAGGCGGGCCGGTTCACCACCCAGCGCGGCCGCTCGCCGCGCGCCCAGCGGTCCAGGTTCTGGGCGAACACCCGGCCGGTCCGCAGGAACATGGTCCGGGTGAGCCCGCCGACGTGCGGCGTGGCGAACACGCGCGGGTGACGCAGCAGCGGTGAGTCCGGGTCGGCGGGCTCGGAGGCGTGCACGTCCAGGCCCGCCGCCGCCAGCTGACCCGACTCGATAGCGGCGAGCAGGGCCGCCTCGTCCACCAGCCCGCCGCGGCCGACGTTGACGAACAGCGCGCCCTTCTTCATTGCCGCGAACGCCACCTCGCCGAACATCCCGGCGTTGCGCTCGTGCAACATGGCACAGCAGATCACCACATCCGCCTGCCCGAGCCGGGTGCAGAACTCACCGGGGCCGCAGATCTGGTCCAGCCCGGGCGGGCCGCCACGTTCGGGGTGCTCGCGCAAGCCGATCAGCCGCGCCCCGAAGCCGGACAGCCGCCGGACCAGGGCAGTGCCGATCGCGCCGAGGCCGACGATCAAGATCGTCGAGCCGAGCAGCGTGCCGCCCAGCGGGCGCTCCTCCCAGCGCCGGTTCCAGAGTGCCTCCCTGGCCTCGTCCAGCCGCCGGACCAGGGCCAGCACGTGCAGCAGGGCCAGTTCGGCCACGCTGTCCGCGTTGCCCCCGGCGTCACCGGGGATCCGGGCCACCCAGACGCCGAGAGCAGTGGCCGTGGCCACGTCCACCTTCTCCAGGCCCACCCCGAACTGCTGGATCAGGCCGAACGTCCCGGCCCTGAGGGTGGCGGCGTCCACCGGCGAACCCCAGGGGCAGACCACGTCCACCCCGTCCACATACTCGGCCAGCCGGCCGCGCGGGCTGACCGATATCTCCCAGCTGGGCAGCTCCACCGCCAGATCGGTCCAGCTCAGCTCAGCGGTGAATCGAGGCACTCCGAAAAGCACCTTCTGCGGGATCATTGCCATGTCGTGCCATCCCCGAACTAGGGCAAGGCGTCGATAATCTCACGAACTGGCCTGCGCCGCCCGGTGTAGAAGGGGATCTCCTCCCGGGTGTGCAGCCGGGCCCTGGCGCCGCGCAGGTGGCGCATGAGGTCCACGATCCGGTGCAGCTCGTCGGCTTCGAACGCGAGGATCCACTCGTAGTCGTTCAGCGCGAAGCAGGCCACGGTGTTGGCCCGCACGTCGGGGTACTCGCGGGCCATCATCCCGTGCTCGGCCAGCATCTCTCGCCGCTCGGCGTCGGCCAGCAGATACCACTGGTAGGAGCGGACGAACGGGTACACGCACAGGTAGCCGCGCGGCTCCTCCCCGGCCAGGAACGCCGGGACGTGGCTCTTGTTGAACTCGGCCGGGCGGTGCAGCGCCATCGCCGACCACACCGGCTCGCTGGCCCGGCCCAGGCCGGTCCGGCGGAACCTGGTGTACATATCCTGCAGGTCGTCCGACGACGGCGCGATCCACCAGAACATGTAGTCGGCGTCGGCCCGCAGTCCCTGCACGTCGTAGCAGCCGCGGGTGATGACGCCCTTGCCCGTGGCCTGCTGGCACAGCTCGCTGACCTCCTCGGCCAGGCCGGGCCGCCCGTCCTGGTCCAGCGCGCCCGGGCCGCTCACCCGGAAGACCGACCACATCGTGTAGCGGATCAGCTCGTTCAGGTCGCGGGCCCGGGGTCTGGTCATTCCCTCATTGTGGGCCACCGCCGGACCCGCTGAAGCCATCGCCCCTTCCCAGTAGTTGTCCCAGCACTTGCTCCAGTACCTGTCCGGCCGCGGCCCGGGCGGTCGCGATGCAGGCCGGGATGCCCACGCCGTCGTAGGCCGCGCCGCAGACCGCGAGCCCCGGATGGGCCGCCACCGCCGCGCGGATCCGGCCCACCCGGTCCAGGTGGCCGACGGCGTACTGGGGCAGCGCGCCGCCCCAGCGGGTGACCCTGGCCGCGACGGGCGGCCCGCTGACCCCGGTGGCCGCGGCCAGCTCCGCCGCCGCCAGCGCGACCAGGCCGGCGTCGTCGCGCTGGAGGATGGATTCCTCCCCGATCCGGCCGACCGAGCAGCGCACGATGTGCAGGCCAGCACCCTGACCAGCACCCTGACCAGCACTGGGGGCGGCCAGGTGCGGCCACTTGACCGTGCTGAACGTGACGGCCTTGACCGCGTGCCCGTCCACGGCGGGCACCAGGTACCCGCTGCCCCGCGGTGCCGCGCCGAAAGCCTCGCGGGGATAGGCCAGCGTGACCACGGCCATGCTCGCGTAACGGATCTCGGCCAGCGCGGCGGCCGCCGCGGG
>DASZAD010000231.1:0-7689 GCA_035945415.1 Streptosporangiaceae bacterium | reverse complement strand
ATCGTCGTAGCGCTGGATCTCGACCATGCGCCGTCGCGGACGTGGCACACCCATGCGCCTATCCCGCCGCAGACCCTGGCGCTGGCGCGATTCTCGCGGAAGAATCAGGCATACCAGCGGGTGGGGACTTGGCTGGTGATCGAGGGGGGACGATAGGCCATGCGGTTCTGCACCACATGCGGCCGGCGATTAAGAGAGGGCACCCGGTTCTGCACCGGCTGCGGTAACCAGGTACGCGCCGCCCCGGGGGACGATATCCCGGTACCCGAGCCCGCTCGGATACCCGAACACCCCACCGTGGATGTGGCCGCGAGCGGGTACTCCCCCGCGCAGGTGCCTCCCCCCCGCCACTCCGCCGCTCCGGACGACCATCCGACCGTAGCAGCGCCTTCGCACCACACTTCTCCAGTGCTGGCGCCGCAGCAGCCGCCAGCTGATGTCCCGCCAGTCCGCCCGTCTCCCGGGGGCCAGGGGCCTCGGAGCCCCGCGGGCGCGGCTCCTCCTCGTCGCAGGGGTCGCCTGGCCGCCGTCGCGACTGTCACTGCCCTGATTGTGAGCGGCGGCGCGGCAACGGCCGTCCTGCTGTCGCGCGGGCATCATGCGGCTCCGGACGACCTGGGATCGAGCACCACCCCGAGCAGGAGCCAATCCGTGGCCACGCGGTCAAGCGTGACCAGTTCGGCCAGCCCCCCATCAACGCCGGCCTCGACGGCAGGCAACGGCCAAGTCAGCGTAGTGGCCAGCCTGACCGGAAATCCGCTCGTCCCTCCTATCGTGGACCTGCTGGACAAATACTTCACAGCCATCAACCATCACGACTATCAGGGTTACATCGCACTGCTCACGCCGCAGGAGCAGCAAGGCCTGACCATCGGGCAGTTCTATCGCGGATACCGGTCCACGCGGGATTCTGCCGAAATGCTCCAGAGCATCTCGACGGCCAGTGGCACGGTCGCGACGGTGACGTTTATAAGTCATCAGAATCCCGCTGATAGCTATAACCACCAGCAGTCGTGCACCAGCTGGCAGATATCCCTGTTCTTGCAGCAGAATGGCGGCACATACTTGATCGGCAAATCACCACCCAGCTACCACGCCTACTATGCGGCCTGCCCGTGAAATAGCGGAGGCCGTCACGGTGGCCGCTTAATAACATCGATCGGAGAGTCCAGTGCCACAACTGGAATGCAGCAATTGTCACCTACCGCTGGCCGAGGATGACGGATTCTGCGGGAACTGTGGTGCCCGGGCGCCAGTGCTCAGCCACGACGGTGCGGTTCGCCCGGACGGCGGAACGTGGCCGGAAGGCGGTGCGCCGACGCGAGTGGCCAGCGATGACAGTGCGGGTCGCCTGGACGGCGGAACGTGGCCACGCAGCGGCGGGGACGAGCGCACGCGAGCCCGTCATGCCAGCACCACCCAGCCGGACCGGTTTTTCGATCACGCGGCGTCGCGACCGGATAATCCGCTGACAAATGCTACGCGCTACCTGTGCGCGGCGGCCTATCTGAACCCGTCGTTCGCCAACGACGTGATCTGGGAGCTGCTGGCCTCACGCCGCGCTGTCGCGCCGTCGATCGGCATGGACCTGGGGCCGGTGATCCGGCACTGCCTGAACTCCCGGCGGATTCAGCTAGCCCGCGACGTGATACTAACGATCTTGCTAGTGGCCGGCCTCATCCTCGCCACTGCGCCAGCGATCCTGGTGCTGACCGCCAGCTTCGTCCTCTCCTTCCTGCCCGGAGGCGTCAAGCGCCGCTCGCTGGCAGCCAAGCTGCTGACCGGCGCGATCTTCGGGATCGTGGTGGCGGTCGTGGTGGGCATCATCGGCGCCATCGTTATGTTCAGCTTCCTGACCCACAGCAGCCTGCCGGTGGGCCTGCTGGGGTCGGGGACGGGCAAGACGGTCGCCCTGGCGCTGATCTTCGCGCTGTTGTCTGGCACCGCCGTGTTTGTGTACACCTATACCCGCTATCAGATCCTCAGGGAGAAGCTACGGCCGGGCGTCGGGCCCTTCCGCTTCGACGCCTCGACGCCTGAAGTCGAGGCGCGCATCGCCGAGGTTGAGGCGGCCCAGTGGGGCAACCTGGTCCTTTACGCGGAGCAGAATCCCTTCATCGGAATGGGTAAGAGCATCCGCACCTGGTCAATCGCCATCGAACTGGACCGGGCCAGCCCGGCCGGCCGTGACTGGGTGCACCCGAAGGCCCGCGGCTACGCGCCCATCGACTCCGTCGAGCTGCACGCCGAGATCCGCAGGCGGCTGCTCAAGCTCAAGGATCCCGAGCTGCCCCCCAACGAGCAGATATCCGCCCTCGTCGTAGAGGATCACATCGTTGGCGAAGGACAGCGCCGCTGGGATGGCCCGCTGATGGATCCGGCGCGGAACGTGCCGTACTCGCAAGCCAGCGAGGAGGCGATTGAGGCGCTGATCCGCCACCCGCAGGCTGGCCTGCGGTACTACCAGCGCGTCTCGGTCAACGACGAAGGCCAGGCGGTTTTCAGCGACAGCCGGCAGGTGCTGAGCGGCACCGACCAGGAGATCTCGGTCTCGGCGTTCGTCTACGCGGCTGTCGAAGGACGCATGTTCTACCTGGAATTCGTGTCCACCGCGCTGCCGCCCGTGCAGCACCAGTACCACGTCATCAACCTGCTGACCAGAATGTCCCGTGGCAAGTACCTGACGCTGGTGACCATGGACGCTGCCCGCTCGTTCTTCTCGTTCATGCTCGGATCACCGTTCAGGCTCATCCAGACCTTGCTGCTCATACGCCGGGAACGCAAGGCCGCCGAGGAGGACTTCGCGTCGCTCACCGATTACCTGCAAGACAACGTCGGAGCCCGGCTGAGCGTCAGGGAACACGGTTCCTCGAACTCAATGCACACCTATATACAGGACCTCGACTGGGCGAAATACACCAAGATCATCGAGCGCTTGCTCACGGATACCGTGCTGGACTTCCTGGTGTCAAAGAATGTGGACGTGTCCGCGTATCGAGCCAGCGTCAGCGTGGCCATCAACAATGGCACGGTAATTTCGGACAGCACGGTCACCGCCACCAACCTGGTGGGTGGCCAGGCAGCGTCGGTGCAGGTGAATCAGCAAAGCGGATCGGCAGCCGCGGCCGCTGAATAAGAATAATCCGCCCAGGCCCGCAATCGAAGGGAAGATCATGACCGAGCACGGACAGCCCGCCGGGCCTGCTGGTGAACCGCTGGGCGCCGGATCCGGGGGGATGGTCAATACCGGACTCAGCATCAGCGGGAGCACCGTCTCGGCCGGGGTGATCGCCGGCGGGCAGGGCGCACGCGTCACGGTGAATCAAGGAGGTCCCGCCGACGACCGGGTAGCACAGATCGAGCGCCTGGTGGAGCAGCTTCAGGCCGCGGCCAGCAAGCTGGACAGCGAGCAAGCCGAAGAGGTCTCCGACGACGCCGGGCGGCTGCTGAGTGAGGTGAAGCAGCGTAAGCCCGACCACCAGCGGATCAGCGAGCTGCTGAGCCGCATCTCCCGGACCGTGGTGCCGTTCGCTTCCCTGGTCGATATCGTGGTCCAGCTAAAGAGCCTGTTCTGAAGCCCGGCCCGACGCGGCCTGCTCCGGGGTCAGAGCCGGTTCCACTGATAGCTGGGCAGGCCATACTGCGCTGCTATCGGATCCCACTGGCTGGCGAATCTCTTCTTGCTGGCTGTCGCCCGATCATCGGGTCCAACCGCGGCCTGATAGTTCGAGTCAGAGTGGTCGTTCTGAGTGCAGCCGCCAGAGGCTTCGTCTTGAGCCCATTGAGCGAAATCCTGATCCGCCTGAGCCGAGGCCTGCCATGCGCCGGTCAGCGCTTGAAGCACCTGCCCAGGAAGGCTTCCGCGCCCTGGGAGGCTGGTGAGCTGCGTGAGCAATCTCTGGCGTGATGTGGCGGCGCTCTCAAAGGTCTGCACGTCCTGATTCAGGTTAGGCCCGCACTGGCTGACGTCGCTGACTGCGGCAACGACGGCGGCCCGGTCCTTGACGCTCTGGGCGAGAAGATTGGCCAGCCCCCCCGCCGCCTGCCGCTCAGTGAGCGGCTCAGCCGGCTGGGCCGCCGCCGAGGCCGGCTTCAGTGGCCCGGTAGTGCCCTGAGGCCGGTTACTACCAGCGGCCACGGTGCCGTGGGACGAGCGCAAGAGGAGGACAGCCGTTCCGGCTCCCGCTGCCGCCAGGACCACGGCGAGGCCGAGAACCCAGGGCCAGCGGAGATGACGCCGAGGAATCGGGCCGACTATGTAAGGCCGGGGATCGGCCTGCTCCAGTGGAAGGCTTCCCCGGGCCTCGCCATGTACCAGCGGTTGTTCATGAGCAACTGGGGCGGTCCGCCGGTCTTGCCGCACGGCACGGCCACAGACAGTGCAGAACCGCGCTCCTTCCTTTATCTGATGACCGCAATCCGCCATTTTCGTCCCCTCCCCGGTTTATATTGGCCACAGATCCCCGCGACTATGCCTCCCCACGGAGGACATGCCGGCTACCACGCAAACAGCCACCCTCCTTCCCAAGAGAACAGGACTGCCCGTAGTTGTCAAGAGCGGAGGTCCCAGTATTTCTGCCTCCCGGCGAATCACTGAGGCTCATTCATGGTCATGATCATCAAGCCTCCGGCGTCGCGCTGAAGCCGGTCAAAACTTGATCAACTCATGGTAGATAATCTTGTGAATAACCCTCACTGTCGCGCGGTGCGCTTAGTGGCGCCGCTCGCCAGAACTACGGAACGCCGCGACCAGGCGGGCAACCGGCGTAGCCAGGAAGACCTGCCCGGTGAGCGCTTCCAAGGACCACGATCGCCTGTCCCGCTGCCCGCAGCGGTTTGAACTTTGGCTAGGCTACGACAAGCTCCCGCACTATTCAGGCGAGATATTCGCAGAATCACCCGATCGATTCGGAACGTTACGAGTAAAGGTAGCGTGTCCGGAAGTTGCATATACCGGAATATTCACTCGGGAGGGATTTACCTGGTGAACTTGGGCGAGCGCGACTTGCAGGTCTTGAAGATCTGACAATTGAGACAGGGGCACCTCCGTCCTCTTGTTCGTCCAGTATGGACCGCTCATGCGGTTGCTACTGTCAGTGTCCTCTATTGAAAGGAGGAGGCATCCATAGTGATGGTCGACCGTATTCTCCTCCGGTTCTGATTCCGCCTCATTCTCATAAACGCATGCAAGCTTCCACCTGGAGGCGTGATGACCCACGCCGACGGCCAGATTGGACACAGATCACTCAGTTACGTACGTCAAAGTCAGGCCGCCTATGATCGCCGCAGTACACAACTAACGGCGGCCCGGCACGCGATTATCAAGAGCCAAGCTGGCCGCGATCAAGGCGGCCTTGCGATCCCGGCCACTTGTTCGCGCTTCGACAATCTGTCTGACCCGGCAACGGAGCCACGTGCTGTCATTCCTGGCTGACCCTCAGCGCCCAGGCCGCAAGCTCCGTCCGGTTGGTCAGCCGAAGCTTGGCCAGGGTGCTGCGGACGTGACCTTCGACGGTCCGTTCAGACAGGACCAGCTGGCCGGCGATCGCCCGGTTGGTCAGCCCGCCGGAGATCAGCTCGGCTATCTCCCGTTCCCGCCGGGTTAGCGGGTTGGCGGCCTGGATGGATTGCCCGAGTTCGCGGGTGAGGCGTTCAGCCCGGGCGGCCGGCCCGGGCATATCCAGACGGCGCGCCTCGATGGCGGCCTGCCGGGCGAGAATGCGAGCCTGGGTGAGGTCGCCGGCCTTCGCCAGGGTGCCGGCCCAGTCCAGTCTGGTCAGGACGACCAGGTGCCGCGCGCCGAGCCGTGCATTGACCGTCACCGCTTGGGCGAAGTGGTCGAGCGCCTGATCGGTACGGCCGAGGAGCGCGGCTAGCCGACCCAGCGGCCAGTGCTGCGAGCCTGACAACATCACGATCCCGGTGCCGGTGGCACCGAGGTCTGAGATGCGGGGATGGAGCAGGTCATAGACGCCCCGTGCCATCTCGGTGTCGCCGAAGGCGATGATCAGGTCCATCAACTGGATAAGCGCGCCGAGCGTCCGGACGTCACGGTCGCCGGTCGCGGGCAGCCAGCGGAGCGTCTGGTAGACGCCCTGAGCCTCATCGGCCCGGCCGGCGACGAACAGGGCTGCCGCCAGCCCCGCTTTGACGACAGGGATCTGCGGGGCGGCGGCAGTGAGGTCGAAGAAGTCCGCCGGTAGCTCGGCGGGGTCACCGCGGATGATCGCCAGCCAGACGGCGAAAGCATAGGTCATGCCCGCGCCGGAGGGGTCTTGCAGCCGGGAGGCAAGCCGCCCTGCGGTGTCCGACAGATCCCGGGCTATTGCCAGCCGGCCGGCCAGCGCGGCGCGGGCGGCCTGCTGGCGCAGCAGGTGCCAGCGGATCAGCGGAAGCCGGGTCGATTCGGCCAGCTGGGCGATCTGGATGATCTCCGCGTCCACCGCCTTGAGGTCCAGCAGCTGGTAAGCGACGTCGATCCGCCAGGTGTGGGCGAGGACAGCGGCGAGCGGCTGGCAGGTCACGGCGGCCAGCTCGATGGCCCTGGTGCCCAGGCGCAGCCGCTCAGACCGGTGCTGCGGAGCTGACAACGCGGCGACCCGGGCCCGGATGGCGTCAAGCTCAGCGGCTGGGTCGGCGCTGGCGGCCGCTGCGGTCATGGCCGCTGCCGAATCGGCGTCGGCCGCGTCTAGGTCTTCAAGCTCGGCCAAGGCGGAGGCCCGCTGGGCGAGCAGCCGCGCCCGCGTGCCTTCGGGGCAGCCGGGGGCGGCCAGCGCCTGGTCGCATAGCCTGAGTAGCGTGGTGGCGACCTGAGGGTGTCCGATGCCGCGCACCACGAGCGCCGCCTCGGCGACGAGGTCAAGCCGCCGGTCCGATCCGGCCGCATCCGCCGCGCCGACGGCATGCTGCAGGCTCGCGCTGAGCTGGCCGGCCCGGTATTCCGCGGTGGCCATCTCGATGAGCAGCCTCGCCCGGTCGCTGCCGCTGACGCCAGCGGCTTCGGCTGCGGTCAGCGAGGTGGCCAGGTAACGGGCAGCGTCGTCGAAGGCCAGGGCGGACGTCGCTGCGGTGGCCGCCGCGGCGGCCCAGTCAGCGGCCCGCCGCAGCGCTGCCTGGTCCGGAGCCGACCGGAGCAGGTGCATCGCGACCTCGCCGCCCCATTCGGGAGCCTGGCGGGCAAGCGGCTCAAGGGCCGCGGCCGCGCGGGCGTGCAGCGCGACCCGCTGGCCCTCGCTGAGGCCGGCGTAGATGCCGTCGCGGATCAGCGTATGCGTGAACCGCCAGTTGACCGGGCGGTTTGGCAGCGGGACGACCAGCCCGCTGGCCTGAGCGGCTGACAGCGGCCCGGTCGCATCCTGCCCGGATCCGCCGACGGCCATCGCCGGTCCCGAGGCGAACTCGGTGCCCAGTACGCTCGCCGCTGCCAGCAGGTCACAGACGGCAGGATCAAGACCGCCCAGTAGCGACGAGACCAGATGGCTCATCTCGGCGCTGCGGCCGGCAACGCGCACGACCGCGTCGATGTCCGGCGCGGCCCTGGGCTGAGCGGCCAGGACCCTAGCCAGCGTGGCCACGTACAGCGGGTTACCTTCGGAGCGCGCGTGCACGAACCGCACCAGGTCTGGGTCGGTGCCCACGCCTGCCGTCTGCAGCATCTGGGCCACGGCTGCCTCGCTGAGCGGGGCTAGG
>DASZAD010000230.1:0-15475 GCA_035945415.1 Streptosporangiaceae bacterium | reverse complement strand
ATCAACGGCATCGGGGCCAGCCTGGACCTGCTGCAACCGCTGGTCGACGAGCTGAACCCGGCGCTCACCGTGATCCGCTTCGACGTGCCCGGGGTCGGCGGCTCGCCGGTTCCGGCGCTGCCCTACCGGTTCACCGGGCTGTGCACGCTGATCGCGAGCATGCTAACCCAGCTCGGCTACGACCAGGTCGACGTGCTCGGCATCTCCTGGGGCGGCGGGGTGGCGCAGCACTTCGCCGCCTTCGAGCGTTCACGGTGCCGCCGCCTGGTCCTGGCCAGTACGGCGACCGGCCTGCTCATGGTGCCAGCCCGGCCGGCCGTGCTGGCTCGGATGGTGACACCGCGCCGCTATCTGGACCGCGGGTACCTGCAGCGGGTGGCGCCCCTCCTGTACGGGGGGACCGCCCGGACCGAGCCCGGCCGGGTGGCCGCCGCCATGCACGCCCACAGCCGGGTGGGCTCGCCGGCCGGGTACCTCTACCAGCTCGCGGCGGGTGCGGGCTGGACGAGCGTGCCGTTCCTGCCGCTGCTGCGACAACCGGTCCTGATCATGGCCGGCGACGACGACCCGATCATCCCGCTGGCCAACGCCCGCCTGATGCACCGCCTGATCCCGAATTCGCGGCTGCACGTCTACCACGGCGGCCACCTCAGCCTGGTCACCGAAGCGGCCAGGCTCGCGCCCGTGGTGGACGGCTTCCTCGCCCCGCCGTAACGCCGGAGGCTCTCATGACCGGAACCAGTAACGCCGACTTCTACGCGCTCGAACTGCTGCTGGACGACGACGGCCGGCAGCGGCTGCACGCGGTCAGGGAGTTCATGGAGAAATCGGTTCAGCCCGTGATCAACCGGTACTGGATCCGGGAGGAGTTCCCCCGCGTGCTCATCCCTGGGCTCGGCCGGCTCGGCGTCGTCGGCGTGGCCTACGAGGGCTACGACTGCCCGGGCGGCGGCAACCTGCTCGACGGCATGATGGCGATGGAGATCGCCCGGGTGGACTCGTCCATGGCGACGTTCATCGGCGTTCACAGCGGCCTGGCCATGGGCTCGATCTACCTGTGCGGGTCGGAGGAGCAGAAGCGGCGCTGGCTGCCTGCCATGGCGCGGCTGGAGAAGATCGGCGCGTTCGGGCTGACCGAGCCCGAGGTGGGCTCCGGCGCCTCCCGGGGGTTGACGACGACCGCCCGCCGCGACGGCGAGGACTGGGTGCTGGATGGGCAGAAGAAGTGGATCGGCAACGCGACGTTCGCCGACTACGTGGTCATCTGGGCCCGCGACGTGGCGGACAACCAGGTCAAGGGCTTCGTGGTGGAGAAGGGCACGCCCGGCTTCGGCACCACCAAGATGCGCGACAAGATGGCGCTGCGGGTGGTGCAGAACGCGCACATCACCCTGGACGGCGTCCGTGTGCCCGAGACCAGCCGGCTCCAGCGGGCCAGCTCGTTCCGCGACACCGCCGCGGTGCTGCGGCTGACCCGGGCGGGCGTCGCCTGGATGGCCACCGGCTGCGCCCGCGGCGCCTACGAGCACGCGCTGGCCTACGCCCGCCAGCGCCAGCAGTTCGGGCGCCCCATCGCCGGCTTCCAGCTCGTCCAGGACCTGCTGGTCCGCATGCTGGCCAACGTGACCGCCTCGGCCTGCCTGTGCGCCCGGCTGTCCCAGCTCCAGCAGCAGGGGCAGGCCGCCGACGAGCACTCCGCGCTGGCCAAGGCGTTCTGCACGGCGCGGATGCGGGAGAGCGTCGGCTACGCCCGGGAGCTGCTCGGCGGCAACGGCGTCCTGCTGGAGAACCACGTGGGCCGGTTCGTCGCCGACGCCGAGGCCATCTACTCCTACGAGGGCACCCGGGAGATGAACACGTTGATCGTGGGCCGGGCCATCACCGGCGTGGGCGCATTCGTCTGACCATTCTCAGGTACTGAGGTCGAGCATCACGATCGGCCGGGAAGCGTCCCATCACCACACCCCCCGCCGGCTCACTGTCCGCCCAGGCAGTCCCGCAGCCGGATCAGGCCGTCGCGCATCCTGGTCTTAACCGTCCCCTCCGGCACGCGTAGCAGCCGGGCGACCTCGCGGAACGTGTACCCGCCGTAGTAGGCCAGGGTCATGGACTCGCGCTGCAGGGCGGTGAGCGAGCCCAGACAGCGCCGGACCCGCTCCCGGTCGAGCCGGGCCTCGACCGCTTCGGCCACCTCGTCGTAGGCCACGGCGTGCGAGGCCGCGCGAAGCTGCCGCTCGGCTGATCGCTGCTCGGAGCGGACCCGGTCGATCGCCCGGCGGTGCGCGATCGTTGTCACCCAGGCCATCGCGCTGCCCCGGCCCGGCTCGAACCGCGCCGCGGCGCGCCACACCTCCAGCAGGACCTCCTGCGTGACCTCCTCGGCCTGGAACGGATCGCGCAGCACGCTGCGCACCACGCCGAACACGGTCGATCCGGCCCTCGCGCAGACGGCCTCGAACGCCGCGTGATCCCCGCGGGCCACGTTGCCCAGCAGGGCCTCCAGACCAGTGTTTTCGCGGTCTGGGCCGGGCGGGGTGCCGACATCAGCGCCGCGCCCACGCCGGGCTTCCCGCGTACCCACACCCGTAATTCGTCGCCGCTGTCTGCGCCGATTGCCCTTCGCGCCAGTGATTTCGCGCTGTGATTTCGCGCTGTGATTTCGCGCTGTGATTTCACGCTGTGATTTCGCCCTGTGATTTCGCGCTGTGATTTCGCGGCCGGGGCAATCCAGATCCGTCGCGGCGGCGAGTAACAGGTGTGACCGCGCCCCACGCCGTACCGCACGGAGAGGACAGGACATGTCAGCCAGCAGGAACCTTCGGAAGGCGCCGGGTGCCCTCACCCCGGGCGCCGTCGCCAGCGTGCTCGCCCTGGTCGCGGCGGGCTGTGGCAGCAGCGGGTCATCGGTCTCGCAGCACGCCATGGCCCCGCATCACCACATGCCCTCGCACTCGGAGTCGATGACCCACTCCACGGCGGCGTTCGGCGCGGACTGCAGCATGGTTCCGGCTTCCGGCATGGGCAGCTTCCACACCATGAGCATGGAGCCGGTGGTCACCGCTGCTTCGCACAACCCGCTGCTGACCGGCTTCGCCGCCGCGGCGCGGCGGGCCGGGCTGACGGCCCAGCTAGACTCCCTCCGCGGGATCACGGTCTTCGCCCCGGAGAACAGCGCATTCACCAAGGTCAGCGGCTCGGCCATGACCATGCTTGAGCACTCCGCCAGCCTGGCCGAGATCCTCAGATATCACGTGGTGAGCGGCCACGAGACGGCCGCCGACCTGGCCCGGGGGATGGCCCTGAAGACCCTGGAGGGCAGCACGGTCAGGCCTTCTAAGATGGGCGCGGTCTACGAGGTGAACAACGCCCACGTCATCTGCGGCAACATCCAGACCGCCAACGCGACTGTCTACATCATCGACACCGTGCTGATGCCCATGCACATGCACTGATACCAGCGCCCCAGCGCCGGCTACCCTCCGGCGGGCGCGGGTGAAGCGGTGACCGGGACGTTCAGGCGAGACAGGCTGATCATGAGCGCGCAGGCGCCGGCCAGCGCGGCCAGGAACACGCAGAAGATCCAGAACGAGGCGGTGAGCCCGGAGCTGATCGTGAGCCCGACCTGGGACGCCTGGGCCGGCGAGATGCCGAACTGCGCGGGCGAGGCGGGCTGGCCGAGCTGCAGGAGCGCCGAGATGGCCTGGCCCGCCATCGCCAGGACGGCACCGCCCAGCAACGCCGCCCCGTACTGTAGCGGGCGCCACAGCGCGGCGGCGGCCGCCACCACGATGATCGCGACGATCACCATCACGTTGCCGGCGATCACCACTCCCGGTTCCGCGAAGGCGTTGCCCGCCGCCACGTACTGGCTCAGCCCGGACGACGTACGCAAGGTGAAGCTGTCCCAGGACGGGACGAACGTGACCGCGGTGCCGATCGCGGCCGCCGTGGCCAGGGTCAGCGGCAGGGCGGAACTCCTCAGCAGCTCGCGCGGCCGGACCCGGCCGCCCGCCGCGAGGCGAGGCCTCGCCGGACGCGGCCACACGGCTATCGCGGAGCCGGCCGTGCAGGCCAGCCAGCCGATGAGCCCCAGCACCAGGCCGCCGCCCCACGGCTGGCCGGCGATCGCTTGGCCGGCGTCGGAGAAGAACAAGCCGAACGTGACCACGCCCAGCCCGGTCCCGAGCAACGCGCCCGCCTGGCGCCGTCCGCCCCCCGCCAGGATGAGCCCGGCGCCGGCCGTCCACACCGCGAAGTAGATCGCATGCGGCACCCACTGGGAAGCCGTCTGCGCCAGGCTTCCTCCCCCGACATAGCCGGGGAACAGCCCGATGATCCCGCAGATGACCCCGACGGCGATCAGCCCCGCGGCGATCAGCCCCGTGGCCAGCACGATGTCGTTCCTGCCGCCTGCCACCTGACCCGCAATCCCCGCCGCGGGCTGACCCTGGGCGGCCGGCTGGTCCTGGTACCGGCTGACCGTCACGATCGTGCCCGGCGTCTCCACCGCGGTGAACCGGGACCACGCCGCGGCCCAGCCCTCAGGAGTTTCTGGCCACCACGCCAAGGGCTGCGACCGAGGCGCCCCGGCCGCCCAGATCCCGTAGAAGCCCCGGGCGCGTCCGATCTCATATCCGGCTCCCCGGTAGGAGATGGTCACATCCCCGGTGCCGGTGACATCCTCGCTCACGGCCGTGACATCCTCGCTCACGCTGTGGTCCTCCTGCTTGGCTCAGCTCATTATTTCTCCGACCAAGGTAAGGAGCCGGTCTGGACGCCGGCTGGACAAACGCTACGGCCTTCCTGAGGCCCAGCCGCAGGCGCCTGTCGTAGACCCAGTCGTAGGCCCCAGTCGTACCTCAGCCGCAGGCAGGCGGGCCGATAATGCGTGGACGCCGCCGCGATCGGCACGGCACAGTGAAGCCATGATCGACCCGGCCATCACCCGCCACTACGAGACCGGCTACGAACGTACCCGGCTGTTCCCCGGCGGGCGGCCGGCCCTGGAGCTGGTCCGGACCCTGGAACTGCTTGACCGGCTGCTGCCCGAGCCGCCGGCCCGGCTGCTCGATGTCGGCGGCGGCCCTGGCACCTACGCCGCCCCGCTGGCCAAGGGCGGATACCAGGTCCACCTGGTGGACCCGGTGCCGCTGCACGTGGCCCAGGCCCGGGAGACCGCGGGCAGTGACCCGGCCATCAGGTTCGCCGCGAGCCTCGGGGACGCGCGGCGGCTGCCAGCGGCCAGCCGGTCACAGGACGCGGTGCTGTTGTTCGGCCCGCTGTACCACCTGACCAGCCCGGCCGGCCGACGGCAGGCCCTGGCCGAGGCGTACCGGGTGCTGCGGCCCGGCGGCCGGCTGCTGGCCTCGGCCATCTCCAGGTGCGCCTCGCTGCTCGACGGGCTGTACGAGGGCTGGCTGGAAGATCAGGCGCTGGCCGCCATGGTGCGCAGGGACCTGGCGGAGGGCCAGCACCGCAACCAGGATCCGGTGGGCCAGCCGGAGTTCTTCACCACCGCCTACTTCCACACCCCGGACGGACTGGCGGCCGAACTGGCCGAGGCGGGATTCGCCGGCCCCGTGGTCTATGGGGTCGAGGGACCCGGCTGGCCACTCGACCGGGAGTGGGCCGACCCGCGCCGCCGGGAGCAGATCCTGTTCGCCGCGCGGGCGACGGAGACCGAGCCCTCGCTGATCGGGTACAGCCACCACTTCATCGCGGCGGCCACGAGACCGTGACGCGCAGCGTGAGACACGGCCTAGCTGGATCGCGGATTGAGACTAAGCTCAGATGGAGATCCAGTCGGTGACGACCTCAGGCCCCGCGCCGTTGGCCGCGGGGTGCAGCCGCAAGCTCATCGGGCCAGCGTGCAGGCCCTCGGACCGGAAGCGGCCGAGCTCGTCCGCGTCGGCGGTGGCCACGCCATCGCGCTGCCGGACGTCCACCCGGGCGGGCTGGGCGGGGATGATCTGGCCCATGACGCTACGGCCTGGTCCGGCGCTGCTCACCTCGACGTCGACGGTCAGTTCCGGGGTCTCGAACGAGATCATCCGCCGCTCCGCGGTGCCGCGGACGAGAGTGGCCGGATCCTGGTCGAGCAGCGAGTCGAAGATCAGCTCGGCCAGCTCGGTATCGATATCCCGCCAGGAGAATGCGTCAATGGCGGCCTGGATCACCAGGAGAGGTACCGGATCACTCCGAGCCGCCAACTGGCGGAGCTCGGATTCCAGCTCGTCGTCCTGCTCGTCGCTCATGTCGGATCTCCTACATCGCTCATTCATACGAGGGCGTAGGGCCGTCCTTGATACCTGTGGCCAGCTCGTTCCGCAGCCGATCCAGGCAGCGGGCCCTGGTCGGTCCGATACTGCCGACAGGCATGTCGAGTGCTGCCGCCACGTCGGTGTAGCTCGGCGGCGGTGATGCCATCAAGACCCTGAGCAGCTGCCGGCAGCGGGCGGACAGTTGTCCGAGCGCCCGCCGGAGCGCCTTCCCCCGCTGGGCGGCCTCCCGCTCGCGTTCGGCCGCAAGGACGGCCTCCTCGGTGGGGTTGTCATCGTCCGGCACGTCGAACCAGGTCATGTCCTCGGCTGGCACCGTCCGAGCGCTGACGCGGATGTTTCGCAGGCATTCGCGCCTGGTGGCGGTGGCCAGCCAGGCGCCCACGCGCTCCGGATGGTTGAGCCGGTGGATGTTCTCGGCCAGGCGCAGCCAGGCGGTCTGGCAGACATCGGCCGCGTCCGCGTCACCCAGCCGGTAGGCGCGGGTGATCGACCAGACCAGGCCGCTGAACTGCCCGACCAGCGCCCGCCAAGCGTCCTTGTCCCCGTCGGCTGCCGCCTTCACCAGCGAACCGATCTCAGCGTCCTGCACGCCCGTCCCTGTCGTCAGTGGCCGTGCGACCCGCGGCCGCATCCGCAGCCGCACCCACAGCAGCAGTCCCGGCCGCGATCCCCAGTGTCGCACGGCAGCAGCACCGGCCCCACCCCCGGAATGTTCTGGGCGCGCGCGGCGGCAAGCAGCGCGTCGGCGGCCATCCGGGAGCTCTCGCCGGTCCGGGACATGCGCGCGGCGATGAGGCCGGACACCAGCGGCGTCGCGAACGACGTGCCGCTCCATCGCGCCATGCCGTCGAACGCTGCTTCCTCGCCGATGCGCGGCGGCTCACGGTACTGGTAGGTGCCGGTCGCATACGCGTTGACCAGATCCTCGCCCGGGGCATAGACATCGACCCAGGAACCGTAGTCGCTGAAATAGGCCCGGCCCCGCCTTTGGGCGTCCAGCGCTCCGACGGCGACCACCCGCGGGAACGCCGCAGGCCAGAATGGCCTGCTGGTGGAATTGTTTCCCGCTGACGCGACCAGTTGGACGCCGGAGTAGGAACGGTATCTGTTCCAGAAGCTCTCGAAGCTGAGCAACGGGAGATTGAGCCGCGTAGTGCCGCCCGCGGACAGGCTGATGATGTCCACCCCGAACCCGAGAGCCTCGTTGAGCCGGAGGACAAGCTCGAACTCAGAAAGCGCACCTGCGATGGTGAAGTCGCTGGTGACGAACACCGTCGAGGCCGGGGCCATACACCGGGCCACGCCCGCGATGAACGTTCCGTGGCCGCTGTACTCCGGGATGAACACGACCCCATAAGGATCCGGTGGCGGCAGCCCGTCTACCTCCCCGGTGACGCCAGCGAGCCATGGGTGCGCATCCGGAGCACCCGCGAGCAGGCCGGTATCAGGCACGTAGATCGACACGCCGGTCCCACTTGCGTCGCAGACACCGGGATCTGGCTGTATGTCGGGTGGTACCTGGTCAGGCTCGGTGGCCGGGCACGGGACCACCGGGGTCACGGACAGGAAGTGGTTGGGCGTCGCGATCCAGGGTCCCAAGGCCCTGTCGACTTCAGCCACCGCGTCGAGGACCTCGAAATCCACGCTGGCCGCGGACAGCGAGAAGCGGGTTACACCATCAAGAGAACGGTCATACGCGTCTTCGCCCTCTCGGCCCTCCCGCCGGTTGCCCGCGCCAAGAACCGCCCGCACCTCGTCCAAACGGCCGCTGCGGACCAGGATCTCGTCCGCCTGGTAGATAAAGTCCAGGCCGCCGTCGGGAAAGCGGGCTGCCACGATATTCGCGTCCCTTTGCCGCCATGCGTCCGCGATGAGCTCGATTTGGACATCAAGCTTAGAAGGCCGGTCTCGAGCTCCAGATCCCGTAGAATTCATGGCTACTCTCAGTGTGGTTGCGGTGAGGCTCTTCGCTCGCCGATGGTTCAGCGTGTGTTGACAATTGTGACTTTGGCCCCACCAGTATGTCAGTGGACCATCCGGGCAGCCAGGCTTAACATCCATCCATGATGGCTGGGACGAGCCATGACGAGGATGTCTCCGGCCGGGCGCCTGACCTGCTGACGCTGCTCGGTGCACAGCCTGGCGAGCTCATGAAGCGGGCCCGGGAGATCCTGGCCGGAGACCCGGGAGCCTACGAGGCTTCGGTAGCCCACCAAGCCGTCGGCATGGTGCTGCGCGACTATGGAGACCTGGGCGAGGCCACCCGCGAGCTGCGGGCTGCCCTGCGTCTCGCGCAGGCTGCCCGCTCCACGGAGCGGCAGGCCGACGTGCTCGCCACGCTCGGCGTGGCCTTGGTCTACCAGGGCCACAGCCAGCGAGGTCTCGCGGCGCTCGGCGCATCGCTGAAGCAAGTGACCGGGCCTGCGACCGGTCGTGTGCTTCTCCGGCGCGGCATTGCCCTGTGGGTTCTCGGCCGGCATCCGGAAGCCTTGGCCGACCTGCGCCGTGCCGTCCGGGTGCTGCGTTCAGCCACCGACACCATCTGGGAGGCGCGAGCGCTGAGCACAAGAGCACTCGTCTATCTCGCCTGCGGAGCGACCGGTAGGGCGAATCTTGACCTGAACCGGGCCGAACGCCTGTTCGTCACCACCAGCCAGCACGTTGAAGTCGCCTTTACCTGGCACAATCGTGGACTCATCGCCTTCCGTTCGGGCGACCTGCCCCGAGCGCTGTCCTGCCTCGACGAGGCCGGCCGCCGCTACCGGCAGCTCCATCTCGCTATGCCGGACCTGAGCATCGACCGCTGCGAGGTGCTGCTAGCCGCAGGACTGGCTGGCGACGCGTTGCGCGAGGCGGACGAGACGGTCAGCGGGTTCCCCAGCGGCGGTGGCCAGGCCACCAAGAAAGCGGAGCTGCTGCTCTGCGCCGCGCGATCCGCGCTGGCCGCGGCACAGCCGCAGGTGGCCATGGTCCGGGCCGATGCCGCGCGCCGCATGTTCGGCTCGCAGGGCCGGCCCTGGTGGCGGGCACATGCCGAGTTGCTGCGGCTCCAGTCCCGCTTTGCGGTCGGTCCGCCGTCCGCCCTCCTGCTCCGGCAGGCCGAACAGGTCGCGGCCGATCTGGGTGAGCTCGGCTCCCATGAATCCCAGCAGGCACGCCTGCTCGCTGGCCGGATAGCGCTGGCCCTGGGCAGGCCGGTGGATGCGGACCGGCACCTCGCCGCGGCGGCACGAGTCCGCCACCGCCGCACCGTCGCCCTGGCTCGGTCCCAGGGGTGGCTGGCCGAGGCGTTGCGGGCAGATGCGGCGGGCAGCAAGCGGCGGCTGCTCAGCGCGTGCCGCAGCGGGCTTGCCGTGCTCGACGAGCATCAGCTCACCCTGGGCGCTGTCGAGCTACGGGCACAAGCCACTGCCCAAGGCGCGGAGCTCGCGGCGCTGGCCCAGCGGGCGGCCCTCGCCTCCGGCGACCCCAGGCAACTCCTGGTCTGGAGCGAGCGGTGGCGAGCCACCGCCCTGGTCGTCCCGCCGTCCCGCCCGGTCGAGGACAGGGACCTGCAGGCCGACCTGACGGCGCTGCGCGATGTCACCAGCCGTCTGGAACGGGCGCGTGCCGGCGGTGACCCGCTGGTGATCATGCGCCGGGAGCAGCTACGACTGGAGGCCGCCGTCCGCTCCCGGGTGCTCCGGTCCCGCGCGCCGCACCAGGGTGAAACCGGTTATCGCTTCGACGTGCCTGGTCTCCTGCGCGAGCTAGGCCCCGGCAGACTCGTGCAGATCATCAATATCCAGGGCGACTTGCACCTGCTGGTCTGCGGCTCCGGCCGGGTCAGGCACTTCGCCGCCGGGCGGTTCGACGAGGCCGCGCGAGAGGTGAACTACGCCCTGTTCAGCCTGCGACGGCTCGCGCACCGGCGCGAGCCGGGCAGCGCACTCGCAGCCCTGGAGGCAAGCGGCGCGAGGCTCGAAACGGTCCTGCTCGGTCCGGCCAGCCGTCATCTGGGCGAGGGGCCGGTGATCGTGGTGCCGCCCGCCAGCCTGCACGCCGTGCCCTGGGCCCTGCTGCCTGCGCTGCGCGGCCGGGCGGTCAGCGTGTCCCCCTCGGCCCGCGCCTGGCTCCAGGCCCGGGCGGTCAAGCCACCGGATCGCACTGTTCCGGTCCTCGTCCGCGGCCCTGGCCTGGGCGCCGGCGGTGGCGAAGTGCAGTCACTGGCGCAGGAGTATCCGGGCGCCACGGTGCTCGCCTCGGGCGCGGCCACTGCGCGCAGGGTGCTGGACGCCCTGGATGGTGCTCCGCTCGCCCACATCGCGGCGCATGGAGTCTTCAGATCCGACAGCCCGCTGTTCTCCTCGCTTCAGCTGGACGACGGCCCGCTCACTGTCCACGACCTGGAAGGGCTCCGCCGCGCTCCCTACCGCATGATCCTGTCGAGCTGTGACTCCGGTGTGCTCGCCCCGGCCGGGGCGAACGAGTTGCTCGGCCTGGCCAGCACGCTGGCCCCGCTCGGCACGGCCGGAATCGTGGCCAGTGTGGTCCCGGTCAACGACCAGGCCGCGGTCGGGCTGATGCTCGCGCTGCACCGGCACCTGCGTACCGGGGCCACGCTTGGCCAGGCGCTCCGCGACACCAGGGCGGAGGCAGGCTGCGAACCGGTGCGGGCCGCCACCGCCTGGTCATTCATCGCTCTCGGCGCCTGCTGAAAAATCTTGCCCTCCTACATGCATCAAGCCCGGCCCGCCGTGCTCTGATAAGTGGGTCGACGGATCCAGAGTCTCAGCGGTACCGGCTCTCCTCCGGCCCGGGCGGCGCGGTGCGGGGCCGCGTCGCCCGGCTCAACGGCCCCGACCGGGCGAGGGGGCTGGCCAGGCCATCGATCCTGGCCAGCCCGGCCAGGTCCTGGTGAGTCCGGGCTTCCGGTGCGCTCGTTATTGGTGAGATCAGATCTCAATGAGCTGGGGCGAGCTAGACCCTGTCCCGTGGATCTTGGTGCCAGTGCTTGCTCGCGCGCCTCCGGCGCCATGGGCGGTGTCCAGGCGGCGTCCGGCAAGGCGGAGGAGGAGCCAATAGTGGAACCGTTGGCGACGACGACCCTGTGCTGGCCTCAACTGGGGCCGGTCGCCCGCCTGGGCGCCGATCCGCGCCGCTGAAGATCTACGAGACAGGGCCTAGCCGCCGGCAGGCCCGAGCGCCCGGCGCACAGCCGCCTCCAGGCCGGGCCCGGGGAACCAGCCGTCGTGGCGGAAGAGGATCTTCCCGCTGGCCGAGACCAGCTCTGTCCACGGCTGGTCCTGGACGCCGTAGCCGTCGGCGAGCCGGCCGTAGCGGTCCACGGTCACCGGATAGTCCAGGCTGTCGTGCAACCGGCCCAGGAAGGCCGGCAGCGCGGATGGTGTCGTCTCCGTCCCCGCCTCGTCCACGGCCACCACGGGCGGCCAGTCATGGGACGCGGCCGCCCGCTGGTAGGCGTTCAGCGCCAGCAGCTGAGCGGTCAGGTTGCTGTTCTCGTCCACCCAGGTCGCGAAAAACACGACCAGGTGGGCATGACCGGCACCGAAAGCGACGGTCCGTCCCGCTGCGCGGCCGCCGGCCACCGGCAGCGTGACGCGGTCGGCGGGCTTGATCCCCGGCTGGTAGCGCAGGCTCACTGACTGCACGACGTGCGGGTGGCCAGGCAGGACGGCGGCGGTCGCGTCGGCAAGCACCTGGGCCTGCTGGCTGGCGGCCCCATAGGCCATCTGGGTGAGGAAGAACGACTGCTCCTTGCCGTCCGGGCGGATCAGGTACATCGCGGGCTCGTGGTCGATGTTGCCTTTGACCGCCGAGACGTAGACGTGATAGCCCTTCCACACCCGCTCAAGCGCGGGCAGCGACCCGGTGAGGAACAGCCAGCGGCCGGTCAGGCCGTGAGCCGCGGTGTAAGCCTGGACGTCGGAGACCCGGGTGGCATTGGGATTGGCGTTGATCCCGATGAGCTGTACGTCACGGCCGGCGCTGCCCAGCATCCGCACCGCGTCCAGCATGCTGAGCGTGGTCAGCGGGCAGATCGTGGAGCAGCGCGAGTCCACGAAGGCAAGCAGGACCGCCCGGCCGCGGAACTGCGACAGCGAGACCCGCCGTCCGGTCTGGTCGAGCAGGGTGAAGCCCGGGGCGGGCGCGCCGTTCAGCGGGGTGCCCGGATCGACGGCCGGGTTGGCGGCCAGCGCGCTCGCGGAACCCCCGCCGTCGCCGCTGGCGCTGCCACAGCCGGCCGGCGCCAGTGCCAGGGCCAGCCCCACCAGCAGCGCCCGGCGCTTGCTGGCTCGCCGCGACGGACGCGGGTCGCGTCGAACTGGTGCCACCGCTGCCTCGCCCTCGTGGTGCTGGTTTCTCACGACGATAGCGTTGCGGCAGGATGCTGGCATGGCCACCCACATCGCGCTGCTGCGCGGGATCAACGTCGGCGGCAACAAGAAGGTCTCAATGGCCGAGCTGCGCGAGGTCGTCGCCTCGCTCGGCCACACCGGCGTCTCGACCTACATCCAGAGCGGGAACGTGCTGTTCACCGCCCAGGAGACGGACAGCACCGCGCTGGCGGCCGGGCTGGAGAAGGCCATCGCCGGTCAACTGGGCATGACGGTCGGAGTGGTGGTGGTCAGCCGGGACGAGCTGGCCCGGGTGGTGGCGGCCAGCCCGTACCCGGACGAGCCGAACCCGAAGCAGGTGCACGCGGTGTTCCTGCCCCGGGAGCCTGAGGCCGGCCTGGCGGACGCCGTCGCGGCCGCCGAGAAGCAGGCGGCGGCCAAGGGCAGCCGCGACACCGCCCGCCTGATCGGCCGGGTCCTGTACCTGCACACCCCCGACGGCTTCGGGCGCAGCGAACTCGCCCTGCTGCTGAGCAAGTCCGCAGGCCCGATGGCCCCCCGGCAGAAAGGCACAGCCCGCAACTGGGCCACCGTCACCAAGCTCCTGGCCCTCTGCGACACCTGACAACCCGCCGTCGTGGGGGTTCCGGGGGTCGGCTCCCCGCGGACCCGCAGTGGCAATCCGCCCCGTGGGGGTTCCGGGGGTCGGCTCCCCGCGGTCCCGCAGTGGCAATCCGCCCCGTGGGGGTTCGGGGGGGCTCGGCCCCCCGGGCTGGCACCGCGGGCCGGTGGCGCAGGTGGCCGAAGGCCACCAAGCAGGGAGAGCGGCCTCGGCCCCTCCGTCTCATGCGCGGAGGGGCCAAGGCTCATTCTGTCCGGGCCGATGACGATCTCGGGACAGCGACACGCGGCATGACGCTAGCCTTCGTTCATGCGGAACGGCGAGGTGTCGTTCTGGTGGCGGGGCCGGGGTGGCTTTCCGGCCCGCAGGCCCCACCTGCCCGGGCCGGCCGAGGCGGATGTCTGCATCGTCGGCGCGGGCTTCACCGGGCTGTGGACTGCCTGGTACCTGAAGCAGGCCAGCCCGGATCTGCGGGTCGTGGTCCTGGAGGCCGCGTTCGCCGGGTTCGGCGCGTCCGGCCGCAACGGAGGCTGGGTGACTGCCGCCTTCCCCGGGTCCCGCGACCACTACGCCCGCAGGCCACAGGGGCGCGAGGGCGTCCTGGACATGCAGCTCCAGCTCCGGCAGGCGGTGGACGAGGTGGCCTCGGTCTGCGCCGCGGAAGGCATCGACGCGGACCTGGTCAAGGGCGGCAACCTCAACGTGGCGGTCACCCCGGCCCAGCACGAGCGGCTGTCCGCCGCCCTGCGGGCGGAGCGTTCCTGGGGACAGGGCGAGGACGACGTACGCTACCTCGACCGCGACGAGCTGTCCGGCCGGATCCGCATCGCGGGCGCGCTCGGCGGCCTGTACACGCCGCACTGCGCCCGGGTGCAGCCGGCCAAGCTGGTCGCCGGGCTGGCCGAGGCGGTGGGGCGGAGCGGCGCGGACATCTACGAAGGCACGCCGGTCAGCCACATCGAACCGCACCGCGCCTGTACCGCATCAGGCGATGTCACGGCGCGCTACGTGCTGCGCGCCACCGAGGGCTACACCGCCCGGCTGCCCGGCCAGCGCCGTGACCTGCTGCCCGTGAACAGCTCGATGATCGTGACCGAGCCGATCGCCGGGGACCTGTGGCAGGAGATCGGCTGGACGGGCTGCGAGACACTGGGCGACGAGGCGCACGTCTACATCTACGCCCAGCGGACCGCGGACGGGCGGGTCGCGCTCGGCGGCCGCGGGGTGCCCTACCGGTTCGCCTCGGGCACCGACCAGCAGGGAGTCACCCGGCCCGAGACGATCGAGTCGTTGACCCGGGCGCTGCGCACCTTGCTCCCGCCCCTTCGCCGGACCGCCATCGAGCACGGCTGGTGCGGGGTGCTCGGCGTGCCGCGGGACTGGTGCGCGGGTGTGTGCCTCGACCAGGCGACCGGCCTCGGCTGGGCCGGCGGCTACACCGGGCACGGCGTCGCGGCCGCCAACCTGGCCGGGAGGACGCTGGCCGACCTGGTCCTCGGCCGGGACACCCCGCGCACGGCGCTGCCCTGGGTGGGTCACCGGGCACGCCGCTGGGAGCCGGAGCCGGCCCGGTGGCTGGCCGTCTCCGGCCTGTACGCCGCCTACCGGCTCGCCGACCGGATCGAAACGGCGGCGGGCTCGCCGCGCACCTCCTGGCTGGCCCGTGCCGCCAACGCCGTCGCAGGGACGCCGTGACGGCCACCGAGCCCAGTCAGGCTGAGGCCCGAGCGGATGAGGCGATCGCCGCCGCTGCGGGCAAGGCGATCACGGCGGCCGGGGCGAGGCGATCACGGCGGCCGGGGCAAGGCGATCGCGGCGGCCGGGGCGAGGCGATCACGGCGGCCGGGGCGAGGCGATCGCGGCAGCCGGGTGTGAGGTGGTCGCGGGGGTGAGGTGATCACGGCAGTCGGGGGGAAGGTGATCGCTCCGCCCCGGAATGTGATCCCATGGGAGTCATGCCAAACCGGCTGCGGGGCGATGATGTGGCGCGGACGGTCTTCGACGGGCTTCCGGCCCGCTATGACCGGCTGGCGTACCTGCTGTCTTTCGGGCAGGACCGGCGCTGGCGCGGCGCCGTGGTGGATCGGGTCGCGGCGGCCGGGCCGCAACGGGTGCTCGACGTGGCGACCGGCCCGGCCGGGGTCGCGCTGGCCCTGGCCGCCAGGACCGGCGCCCACGTCGCCGGGGTCGATCTCAACGAGCCGATGCTGCGCGCGGGAGCGGCGAACGTCCGC
>DASZAD010000229.1:0-5226 GCA_035945415.1 Streptosporangiaceae bacterium | reverse complement strand
TCATCGTAGTGCCCGGCTGTTCGTAGTGCCCGGCTGTTCGTAGTGCCCGGCTGTTCGTAGTGCCCGGCTGTTCGTAGTGCCCGGCTGTTCGTAGTGCCCGGCTGTTCGTAGTGCCCGGCTGTGGGCTCGTCATCGGCCACGACCGGCGGAACGCGGCCGGAGACAGGGTGCCTTCCCGCGGGTGGACTCTTCCCCGGCTACGGGCGCGGGGGAACAGTAGGAATTCCCGGAGACCACGGGGGCTGGCTCGTGACGTCCGACGGCAGGCCGGTGGCCAACTCGCTCGCTGCGCTCAGGACTGTCCAGATCTGGCCATTGGCGAGATCTGGACAAACCTGCACCGGACCGCCCGGGTCGGGGAGACGGCGGGCCGGAAGCCTCCTGAGCAGGCCATTTGCTGGCCGTGGCAGCCGGGAGGACCGCTGCGGGCGGAATTAAATGACATGACCCGCTAGCGGGCCATCTGCTATCTTCCAGCGTGAGTAGGGCCGAAATGCCTGCCGCAGCCGGGGGCCAAACACGCGATATGTCTTGACTGACGTCCGGCTGTACCGGATAGTTCTGGTGGGCAGACCGTTCGCTGGACAACCCCTGGGGGAATCACATGAGCCGAGCCCGTGCGATCGTCGGCATTGCTAGCGGACGCCGGACCAAGTGGGCCGTCCTGGTCTTCTGGCTGATCATCGTGGGCGTGCTGGGCCCGCTGGCCGGCAAGCTCAACAACGCGGAGAAAAATGACGCGTCCGCCTGGCTGCCGCCCAAGGCCGAGTCCACCCAGGTGCTGAACCTGCAGTCGCGCTTCCAGTCGCCCAACATCTTCACCGCCGTCGTGGTCTACCACCGCCCATCGGCCCTGACCAGCGCCGACCGGGCCAAGGCCGTCGCCGACGCGCACCGCTTCCGCCAGCTTCCCAACGTGGTCAAGAGCCAGCTCGCCGGCCCGATCTTCTCCAAGGACGGCAAGGCCATCGAGACCATCGTGCCGGTCGACACCGGTGCGAAAGGCTGGAACGGCGCCTCGACGGCCGAGACCACGCTGCGGAACATCATCGGCACCCACACGAACGGGCTGGCCACCTATATCGGCGGCCCGCTGGGCAACGCCGCCGACAGCGCCAGCGCGTTCAAGGGCATCGACGGCACCCTGCTGTACGCGACTCTGGCCGTCGTCATCATCCTGCTGCTGATCACCTACCGCAGCCCGCTGCTCTGGTTGCTGCCGGTGATTTCGGCCGGCGTCGCGCTGTCCACCGCCCAGGGCCTGATCTACCTGCTGGCCAAGCACGGCTTGACCGTCAACGCGCAGAGCGCGGGCATCCTGCTCGTGCTGGTGTTCGGCGCGGGGACCGACTACGCGCTGCTGCTGACGGCCAGATACCGGGAGGAGCTGCGCCGGCACGAGGACCGGCACGAGGCCATGGCCGTGGCGCTGCGGCGGGCCGGGACGCCCATCATCGCCAGCGCCGGCACGGTGATCGTCAGCCTGCTGACGCTGACCGTGGCGCAGATGGCGTCCACCAAGAGCCTGGGGCCGGTGCTGGCGATCGGCGTCGTGGTGGCGCTGGCGGCCATGATGACCCTCCTGCCCGCCCTCCTGGTGATCTTCAGTCGCTGGATGTTCTGGCCGGTGAAGCCCACGTTCGGCTCTGAGGAGCCAACGGCGCGCGGATTCTGGGCTCGCGTCGGCCGCACCATCGCCGTACGCCCCCGCGTGACCTGGGTGGCCACGGTCGTGGTCCTGGGCGCGATGGCGCTGGGCCTGACCGGCCTCAAGGCCGACGGGCTGACCACGGCACAGGGCTTCCGCCACCGCCCGCCCTCGGTCGTCGCTCAGAACGTCATCGACCAGCACTTCCCGGCCGGCAGCGGGCAGCCCGTCGTGGTGATCGGCAATGAGGCCCAAGCCACGCAGGTGCTGGCCGCGTTCAAGTCCACCCCGGGCATCACCGGCGTGATCGGGCCGGTGCCCCGGGACGGCCACGCCTACCTGCAGGGCACGCTCACCAGCCCGCCGGACAGCCAGGCCGCCTACAACACCATCGACCGGGTGCGCAGCGCCGTGCACGCGGTGCCGGGCGCGAACGCCATGGTGGGCGGCAACACGGCGGTCAACCTGGACATCAAGCGCGCCTCCGCGCACGACCGGGCGGTGATCATCCCGATCATCCTGGCGGTGGTGTTCATCATCCTGGGCCTGCTGCTGCGCGCTCTGGTCGCGCCGGTCATGCTGATCGCCACGGTGGTGCTGTCGTACGCCGCCGCGATGGGCGTGAGCGCGCTGTTCTTCAACAACGTGTTCCACTTCGGCGGGGCGGACAGCTCGTTCCCGCTGTTCGTGTTCGTCTTCCTGGTCGCCCTGGGCATCGACTACAACATCTTCCTGATGACCCGGGTCCGTGAGGAAGCGGCGAAGCACGGGCCGCGGCGCGGCGCGCTCATCGGGCTGGCGGCGACCGGCGGGGTCATCACCTCGGCCGGGGCGGTGCTGGCCGGCACGTTCGCCGCCCTGGGGACACTACCGGTCACGTTCTTGACCGAGTTGGGCTTCGCCGTGGCGTTCGGAGTGCTGCTGGATACCATCATCGTCAGATCCGTCCTGGTCACGGCGCTGAACCTGGACCTGGGCCGCTGGATCTGGTGGCCGAGCAAGCTCTCGCATCAGCCCGACCCCGAGCCCACCCCGCTCGAGGAACTACCGACGGTCGTATAGCAGCCGGGTAGACCGGCCGCGGCGGGGGCCGCCAGGCGTGAGTCGTCTGGCGGCCCCCGCCGCAGTAGCTAAGGCCTCTGTCCCGGAGCTAAGGTTTCTGGCCCGGCGGCATGAGTCGCCGGGCCAATCAGCCCGGACCTGGCCGGCCGGCCGCGGTCCTGCACCGGGATCTGGCCACCGCGGCCCGGCTCGGCGCGACCACGGACGGGCCGAGCAGCCCGGGCAACTTCCGCGGTCTAGGGACGGTGCCGGCATGCGGGCCTGTTCCGCCGGGCGCTTCAAGCCGTTCAACAATGCCGTGGCCGGCTACGAGGACAACGTGGTGAGCTGGCCGAGCGTCGAGCCGTCCCTCGACTACACCGCCGCCTCACTGCTGGCTTTCGCTTTCGCCACTCAGAGCGCATGATCTGGCAGGAGCAAGATCGCGGACAGATGTGATATGATAAGCGCCATTCCAATAATCTCGCCGCTCAGCCGGCTTCGTGAAAGAGGTGATTGGAGATGCGCTTAACTTCGGTACGACTATGGGCCGCCACAATCGTAGTGACCGGTTTGCCGTTACTGCTGTCACTACAGTGGGCCGGAACGGCTCAGGCGAACATCCCCGGTACCAATGATCACTTCATTTCCGGTAATCCCGCCACATTTACGGCGGTCGCAAGCTACGTGTCCAGGTATCCCCGCGCCTTTGCCGGCGTGTGGGTGAATGAGGGACGTCATACGCTGAATGTCGGAGTCACTTCGGACGCGTCCGGAAAAATAGTCGCCGGCATCGACCGCGTCGCTCAGGCAAAATCTCGCCCGGTGGCAGGGAACCAATGGTCGCTTAATTTCGTACGCTCGGGTCACTCGCTCTCCAGCCTTGGGCGCACAATGAGATCGGTCACCACAGCGCAGCCGTGGGCCACACTCTCCGCGCGGTACCTGTCCGTCTGGTATGTCGACAACCGCGCGGACCGTGTCGTCGTCGGCCTGACCCGCATCACGCCGTCGCTCCGCCGGGCGGCGATGGCATCACTGGGCAGGAGCGTTAAGCTCGCGCTCATAGAACGTCCGGCCATGCTGACCTACCGGCGGACGTTCAAGACGCCACCGCGCATCGTTCACGTGAGCGCATCCCGGGTGCGACCCGCCACGTGCAGTCGTGTCCTGGACTGCACGCCGTACTGGGGCGGCGACCGGCTCATCTGGTGGAACAGCACAACGGTTGACGAATGCACCCAGGCATTCCCCTGGACACCCAGCGGACACGGAAACACTTTCGACGTATCTGCGACAGCGGGTCACTGCGGGCCGACCAACAGAACCTGGCATCAAGGTTATTACAACGCGAGTAACCACACTATCTACTATACTGGCATCGCGGGGACAACCAATCTGAGGTCATGGGGAAACAACCTGGCGGACGGCGAGACGCTATCCAACGCCGACATGACGATAATCGTCTACGACGAGTCGAGCATCTCCGGCCCGGGCGCTACCATAGGATCGTACGCGCAGCCTGTGCAAGGCCAGACAGTGTGCGCAGACGGCTCCTTCACTTACCAGAACTGCAGCGGTACCGTGCAGACGGTGGATACCTGCGTGAATGTGAGCGATGGGGGCACGACCGTTCACGTCTGTCACCTGGCTTACGCAACCTCCTCCAGCAGGCTGGCCCAAGCCGGCGACAGCGGCGGGCCGGTCTACGAGTACACCAGCCACGGAAGCCCGCCGGTCGTCAAGCTCAACGGGCTGATAAGTGCCGGGAACTCGTCCGGGACCCAGCTGTACTTCAGTAATATGAACGGACTCAAGAGTGCGCTCAACGGCCACCCCACCACCTAATAGGACAGCAATTCCTTAATCACGGGCCATCGCCCCGGAGGTAACCTGCGGCGCCGGCCAAGCCGCGGGCGGACAGCAAGACCGGGCGCCGGCTGGCTGGCCGGCGCCCGGTCTCCTATCTGCCCTGAAGGGCTGTGGTACCTCCACCCATATCGCCCTCGCTGCTGACCGCCGGGCGCCGTCGCGGACGCTCGGCGGCCGGGGGAATGTTGCGACGTCAACTACCGTTGTGAGGGCGTGACTTGCGGCCTCTCCGTCGGGAGAGGCCAGCGCCGGATGAAGGAGTAGTCATGCCAGCGGTGACCGTCGATGACATTCTTGTGCTGCCGCGCGTCTCGGAACCTGACCCGGCCACCCTCACCGACCGGCCCGTGCTGTCCGTAACGACCGCGCCGTCCGGCCTTGAAGGTGAGGGCTTCCCGGTCCGGCGGGCGTTCGCCGGAGTGGACCTGCGCCGGCTCGACCCGTTCATTCACATGGACCAGATGGGCGAGGTGGACTACGCCCCGGGCGAGCCCAAGGGAACTCCCTGGCACCCGCACCGGGGCTTCGAGACCGTGACCTACATGATCGACGGGATCTTCCGCCACCAGGACTCCAACGGCGGGGGCGGCCTGATCACCGACGGCGACACCCAGTGGATGACGGCCGGCGGCGGCATCCTGCACATCGAGGCGCCCCCCGAGGAG
>DASZAD010000228.1:0-18862 GCA_035945415.1 Streptosporangiaceae bacterium | reverse complement strand
CGCGTGGTTCCCCGGGGCCGGCGCTTGCGGGTGTGCGAGGGGGCCGGGTGACTGGGAGTTCCCCGCCGCGGCGGCGGCAGAAGGGGCGGGAGCCGCGCCCGGCGGTGGCTCGGCCCGGCCGGGCGGTGGCAGCGGCCTGACCAGGCCGAGGGCGACCACCTCGTTGGCCAGCCGGGTGCGCCGGTTCGGGCCCTCGGGGACGCGGAACTTCTGGTACAGCCGCAGCAGGTGCTGCTTGACCGCTGCCTCCGTGACGACCAGGTCGGCCGCTATCTCCCGGGCGGTCCCCGGGGAGACGAATGCCTCGTCGGACAAGGCGGGCCGGCACAGGGAGGTCAGCACGTCGAGCTCGCGCCGGGTGAGCTCGGGAGCCGCGGGCCTGCGCAGCTCGACCTCTGCGGTGATGTCGTCGTGAGCCAGGCCGCTCACCCGGCACCGCGCCGAGCCGAAGCTGAGCACGTCGCCATCCTCGAGGACGCGGCGTGCGGCCGGGCGGCCGTTTACCCGGGTGCCGTTACGTGATAATCCGAGATCGGCGACGTAAGCGTAAGCACCCCGGCGGATGATCTCGGCGTGCAGCTTGGAGACGCTCGGATCACGCAGCCTGATATCCACGGAACTGCCGCGGCCGATGGTCGTCACCCCGGCGCACAGCGGGAACACCTCGCCGCTGTCTTCCACGCGAATGTAGGGCCCCTCCACGCGAGTTCCTCCCGACTATCTGACCGGTCACTGATTCCTCACGTTCGGGTTACCCTCTGACCGGGCGGTCCTACCCCGTTCTGCCCCGCGGATTGAGCGGTCAGTAACCGGTATAGGGTCTTTGCGTGCACAAGCCCGCGGCGAAACCCCTGGCCCGCCGCCAGGGCGGCACCTCCCGCTGGGCTAATCTCCCGTACGCGATCGTGCTGGCCGGGACGGCGGCCGGCCTGATCTGGATGTCGCTGGCCGCCCACCACGTCAAGGAAGGCATGCTGATCGTGGCCGGCGCGCTGCTGGCCGGCGCGGGGGTCCGGCTGGCGCTGCCCGAGCGCCTGGCCGGCCTCCTCGTCTCGCGCGGCCGGGTGCTCGACGTCCTGGCGCTGGCCGGCCTGGGCACGTGCCTGCTGGTCATCGTGCTGGTACTGCCGCCATCATCCTGACGGTCCGGACGACACACGGCCTGGCGCCAGGCGGGCCGGGGCGCGCGGGTAGCCTGGCAACGACGCGGCCGGGATGTGGTGCGCCGACGTGCGCTGGGAAGGGAAAACGGTGGCATGCCCAAGATCAAGGTAGCCAATCCCGTCGTCGAGCTGGACGGCGACGAGATGACGCGGATCATCTGGCAGTACATCAAGGACCAGCTGATCCTGCCGTACCTGGATATCGAGCTGGACTACTACGACCTGTCCATCCAGAACCGGGACGCTACCGACGACCAGGTGACCGTGGACGCGGCCAACGCCATCAAAGCCAGGGGCGTCGGGGTCAAGTGCGCCACGATCACGCCGGACGAGGCCCGGGTGGAGGAGTTCGGGCTGAAGCGGATGTGGCGCTCGCCCAACGGCACCATCCGTAACATCCTCGGCGGCGTCGTCTTCCGCGAGCCGATCGTGGTCTCCAGCATCCCGAGGCTGGTGCCCACCTGGACCAAGCCCATCATCATCGGCCGTCACGCGCACGGTGACCAGTACCGGGCCACCGACTTCGTGGTCCCCGGCCCCGGCACGGTGACGATCTCCTATGTCCCCGACGACGGGGAGCGCCCCATTGAGCTGGAGGTGGCCAGGTTCACCGGCGGGGGTGTCGCCCTGGCGATGTACAACTTCGACAACTCGATCCGCGACTTCGCCCGCGCGACCATGCGGTACGCGCTCGACCGTCGCTTCCCGCTGTACCTGTCCACGAAGAACACGATCCTCAAGGCCTACGACGGCCGGTTCAAGGACCTGTTCGCCGAGATCTTCGAGAGCGAGTTCAAGGCCGAGTTCGAGGCGGCCGGGATCACCTACGAGCACCGGCTGATCGACGACATGGTCGCGCAGGTGCTCAAGTGGGACGGCGGCATCGTCTGGGCCACCAAGAACTACGACGGTGACGTGCAGTCCGACGTGGTCGCGCAGGGCTTCGGCTCGCTCGGGCTGATGAGCAGCGTGCTGATGACCCCGGACGGCAAGATCGTGGAGGCCGAGGCCGCGCACGGCACGGTGACCAGGCACTACCGGCAGTACCAGCAGGGCAAGCCCACCTCGACCAACCCGATCGCCTCGATCTACGCGTGGACCCGCGGCCTCTCCCACCGGGGCAAGCTGGACGGCACGCCCGAGGTGACCAGGTTCGCCCGCGCACTGGAGCAGGTCTGCGTGGAGACCGTGGAGAACGGCCAGATGACCAAGGACCTCGCGCTCCTGGTGGGCGGGAACACCCCGTGGCTGACCACGCAGCAGTTCCTTAACGCACTCGATGACAACCTCCGTGCCAAGATGGACGCGCTCACGGCCTAAGACACCGCCTAGGCCACGGCCCAATCATCGGGCCCAGTCATCGCACGTACAGAGGAGAACACGGACATGGCCCGCACAGGCAAGGTAACCGTCGTCGGGGCCGGCTTCTACGGGTCGACCACCGCTCAGCGGCTCGCCGAGTACGACATCTTCGAGGAGGTCGTGCTCACCGACATCATCGAGGGCAGGCCGGAGGGGCTGGCGCTGGACATGAGCCAGTCCCGGCCGGTGGAGGGGTTCGAGACCAAGGTCACCGGCCAGACCACCGGGCAGGCGGGCGAGGGTTACGAGGCGATCGCCGGATCCCGCATCGTGATCATCACCGCCGGGCTGCCGCGCAAGCCCGGGATGAGCCGGATGGACCTGATCGGGGTCAACGCGAAGATCGTGCGCAGCGTGGCGGAGAACGTCGTCAAGCACGCACCGGACGCCGTTCTCATCGTGGTCTCCAACCCGCTGGACGAGATGACCGCGCTCGCGGCCAACGTCACCGGTTTCCCGTCCCACCGGGTCATCGGCCAGGCCGGCATGCTCGACACGGCGAGGTTCACCAATTTTGTCGCCGAACGCCTCGGTGTGCCCATCGGCTCGGTCCGCACTCTGACGCTCGGATCGCACGGCGACACGATGGTCCCGGTGCCCTCCGCCTGCACGGTGAACGGCCAGCCGCTGCCCAGCCTGCTGTCCGCCGACGACATCGAGACGCTGGTCCAGCGGACCAGGGACGGCGGCGCCGAGATCGTCCGCCTGCTGAAGACCGGATCCGCCTACTACGCGCCGTCAGCGGCGGCGGCCAGGATGGCCCGCGCCGTGGCCGAGGACTCCGGCGCGGTGCTGCCGGTCTGCACCTGGGTGGACGGCCAGTACGGGATCTCCGGCGTCTACCTGGGCGTGGAGGCGGAGCTCTGCGCGACCGGCGTGCGCCGGGTGGTGGAGCGGGACCTGACAGACTCCGAGCTCGCCTCGCTCCGCGAGGCCGCCGAGGCGGTCCGGGCCAAGCAGGCCGACGTGGCCAGCCTCTGAGCCGTCACCCGAGGGGTTCCTGACCCAGCTCGCCGGGTTGCTGCCGAGCACCCGGAGATGATGCGCGAACAAGCCGGGCGCGTCCCCGGGGTTCGCGTCGTGTCGATCTCGGCGGCGGGCGGATCGGTCACCCGGTCGCCCGGGCTCACCGCTTCAGGCCACCATCCGCCCTCACCCGCTTCACAATCCCTAGCGGCGCGCAGCGCGGCGTTCGGTTGTCACACGCGTCAAGATCCCTGCGCTGTCTGCTGTAGCGCTTTCACTCCGCCGTTGGGGATTCCCGACTGGAGATCAGCGAGCAGGCTTAGCCGCCCCGGCGAAGTCCAGGGCTTCGCGGGCCAAGGGCAGCCAGTCCAGGGCAGACTCGGGGTCGAGGCTGAGCCATTCCCGCATGGGGGTGCCCTTGTTCGCGTCGAAGCGCACGCCCTCGCCCACCTCGATGAGCGCGTCCACCCGCGCGGCGGGGAGCTTGAGCACCAGCCGGCCGCGAACCAGCATCGCGAAGATCTTCCGCTGGTACCGCAGCCCGCTGCGGCTGAACCCGCCGCCGCCAGGCGGCGGCGTCACGCCAGGCGTGCCGGCGAACTCGTCAATCAGGATCTCGTAGCGTTCCTCTGGCGTGGCCCCGGACCCGTCCTCCCGCATGCTGTCAGAGTAGAGGCTGGTGCCGACAAATCTGAGGTGCTGCGGCAGCCGATCGCTCCGCAGCCGGCAAGCTAAACGCTGTTCGCATGGGCACATGGACTCGGCGGCACCCGTGCCTATCCCTGCTGATAAGTCTCATCTATTTGCTGTCCGGTCATGGCATCGAGAAAATTCCATTCGATGCAGGGACTGGACGGCGGAGTAGTCTGGAAACCTATCGATACAGGACAAGAGTACCAGCTATATCCGTAGGCAAGCTCGTTGTAGGCAGTATAGGCTTCCGAGTTGTTTGGTCCTGTCGGCCCAATGGGCAGAGTCAACTGGCCGAGTGTAACGGTGTCGCTGGAGGGTATGGTTGTACTACTGTCGCCGTTCAGCTGCGCGTATTCCGCCCATGCCTGTTCCGCGGTCAAGGCCGGCGCAGCGCCTGACGGCGGGGGTGCGAATGTCTCCCCTATCTGGGGGTCGATTGTGATAGTTGAGGTCAGCGCCGATACCGTGTGCTCGTGTGGCGGAGTTTTCTTTGACGCTTTGTGCGGTCCCGCTACAAAGAATCCGATCGCCACTCCACTAAGGGCCAACCCTCCAATGACGGCAGCCCATCTAAGCCGAGATATCTTCATTCTGATCGCCTAGTTCCTGCTGTCCCAGGTAACCATCCCGCCGGTTACTAGCGCGCCGTGGTAATCGGTGGGACAAACATTGGCCGAACTCACATAACTCCAGGGCGATCTGGTCGCCCAAACGGTTACAAAACCTTCGACCGGATTGGCATTGCTTCCGTAGTGCTGTGGCGCTGAGGCTGACCCCATGATCCGCACAGTGCAGCCATAATTAGTTTCCGCAGCAACAACGCCTTCTGGATTGCTATAAGCCATCTGCGACGCATTGAGGCTGGTGCAGCTTCCATAGCCTCCACCGGTTCCGCAATCATAGATGTCGTACAGGTGTTGATGCGTCACGGGATCATAGTACTGCTGAATCTGAAAATAGACATAGGTACCATCAGATTGAGGGGCACGATGGATCACTCAGACTGGCTGCCAGAGCGGGATCAGCAACCGAAATCGGGCCAGACAAAAGACCGGCCAGCAACACCGCGATAGCCATGCTAGCCTCGGCTAATTTTCTCATTGCTGCCGTCCCGCATACCAGAGGTGTCTCGCCCTTGAGCTGTCGTAATGGCTTCAGGGTACACCTGATCCAGAATCGGACGGTAGCACTTGGGGCGGGCGGCCGGTATAACTATCCGGTACATGATCAGTCACACGCCCGGTGTAGCGCGTCAGCTCGCCGAACGGCTTCACACACCTTAGACGGCGGACGCTCCGATCCGGTTGCGTTGCCCGCTAATCCAGCCGGACTAGACGCCGCCTCTACATGACCTCGGGGACACGGACGATCGTGTCCCCGGGCGTGGTCACAAGGTGAGCTAGATCTCGTCTCTGGCTATCGCAGACCACCAGCCCTGGCCAGAGGCAGGCTAGATATGCGTTAGAAGGAACATGGTTGTGCCCCTGTTCGCACCGAAGGGGTCCGAGAACTGGTACACATATCTTACACGTAAGGTGTAAGATATGTGTATGAGCCGTGTGCGCACGAACATCGAAATCGAGGACACCTACCTCCAGGCAGTCATGGATCGCTATGGCCTGCGAACGAAGACTGAAGCGGTGGAGCTTGCCCTGCGCCACCTTGCCGGACAGCCCATGACTCGCGACGAGGCCCTCACCATGAGGGGCGCACATGCTATCGGCGACCTTCCCGCTGACGTCCCGCCTCGGGGAGCGCCGTGATCCTCGCCGATACCTCCGCCTGGGTCGAATACGACCGGGCCACGGGAAGCGCGGTCGATCTTCGCCTGTCCGAGCTGATTGGAGCAGATGGCCCGGTCGCGGTCACCGAACCGGTGATCATGGAGGTCCTGGCGGGAGCGCGCAGCGACGCCAGGGAGGCGGATCTGCACCGCCTGCTGCAGCGCTTCCACTTGTACCAGTTCGACGCCGCTACTGACTTCGACGGCGCAGCGCGTATCTACCGCCGCTGCCGCCAGGCCGGAATCACGCCGCGGGGACTGATGGACTGCATGATCGCTGCAGTCGCCCACCGGTATCAGGCCACTCTTCTGGCGTGCGACAGCGACTTGGAACACGTCGCCGGTGTCATCGGCATCGACCTGGACGTTCCCAGGGCAAGCACTGCGGGCTAATGAGCAGTCGATCGAAGATCAACAAGCAGGATCAGCCGTCCTGGCCCCGGCGAACTCCAAGGCTTCGCGGGCGAGGGGGAGCCAGTCCAGGGTGGACTCGGGGTCAAGGCTGAACCATTCCCGCATAGGGGTTTGTTTGTTCGCATCAAAGCGCACGCCCTCGCCCGCCTCGATGAGCGTGTCGATCCGGCTGGCCGGGAGCTTCACTACCAGCCGCCCGCGAACCAGCATCGCGAAGATCTTCCGTTGGAACCGCAGCCCGCTGCGGCCGAACCCGGCGCCGCCGGTCGGCGGCGTCACGCCGGGCGCGCCGACGAGCTCATCGATTAGGGTTTCGTAGCGTTCCTCTGGGGTGGCCATCCTGGCGCTGTCGTCCCGCATCACGCCAGTGTAGATCGCGGTACCGACAATATGCAGGGAAGCAATCGGTAAACACGATCCGCTATGGATTAAAGTCACGATGGCATGATGAGTAGCGAATCTTATTAGTCATACCTGATGAATTCTGATATCACACGTAAGTTAGATCCGAGCAAAACACAATAATCCCTGAACTGGCGGTTCACCGGAACGATGCGAAGGTTCAGCTTTGCGGATACGTGAGAGCTAAGCAGTCCCACGAACACGCAGCAAGGTGCCCGTGATGACGATCAGGGCTGGACCCAGAAGCTGTCCCTCGCTCCCTTGCGGGTAATGCCACCCCAGGAGTATTTTGTGGTGCCCATAAAATTGCCATTGTTGAGCACATTGGCACCATCAGTGGTGAGGTGCCCGGCTGTGATCATGTATGTGGTGGTGCTGTTATTGCCATAGACCATTGGCCCGACGTACCAGTATCTATGCGCGTAGAGATGAAATCGCCGCCGAACCACGGTTGGTTATCCGCCCTCCGATTCGGCGAAACATCGGGGTGCTATGATAAACTTCCGCCGAAAGCGACCCACTGGGGCGATGACTCGGTAGATACTACGACGGCATCTCCGTAACGGTCAGCCAGTACCCGCCGCGCGGCGTCACTATAGTGCCGCAGGTAGACCTTGACCTTCCCCGATACCGGATCCGGGCGGTGGTCGCCGATATGGCTGCGACTGTCCGGACCGCGTGATGTGCGGAGGGTTGCGATGCAGAACGGCGGCAAGCGCTCCGGCCAGCATCGCGGCCACTGCCACAACCATGGTGAACAGGCGCTTCATCGTAGCCTCCGGTCATGTGCCGGCGGGCTGGTTGCGGTCTCGGGTGCTCATCTGCCGCAGCGATTCCTGCCGGATTGTCCTCAGGTGAGGGTTGCGCGGATGGCCAGGCATTTGCGGGCGGCCCGCCGGGCGAGGGTGAGGCGGGTCAGGCTGGCCGCGGCGGCGGCGGCGACGGGGAGGGGGTCGAGGGTGCCGGGATCGCGGACCAGCTGGCTGGCGAGCAGGGCGAGAACGGCCAGGTCGACGGTCGTGGCGGCGAAGCCGGTGGTGGCAGCGGTGGCGGCGGCGATGCGCGGGCCGATGGGGAGCCAGCGGGCCAGTCTGCCGGTTGCGGCGATAGTGGCCAGGGCGCTCCAGACGGTGATGATAAGCGCGGTGACGACGACGGGGAAGACACCGATCGACAACGGCGGTGCACCCGGCCACTGCCAGGGCGGGGCGTGCCGGATGGTGATGTGGCTGGCCAGGCCGGCGACCGTCCACAGCAGGCCGACCAGTGGCCCGGTGACGACCAGGGTCAGACAGACTCTCCGGGCCTGCTTCATGGCCAGGTGCGGGCGGAACGCGTCGGCGACCTGGCCGGGGTCGCCGAACTCGGTGATGGCGGCTGCGGCGGCGGCGCGGGCGGGCAGGCCCGCCGAGCGGTGCGCGTCGGCGGCGTCGAGGAGCCCGCTGCGCAGCTCGGCGAGGATGTCAGCGCGGGCCTGTGCCGGGCCGGGCATCCTGGCGGCGACCTGCCTGAGGTAGCCGTCGATGGGCGGGCTGCTGGTCATGGTGTCACCGGCCGGGGTGCTGGCTCCAGCAGCGCGGTGACGGCGGCGGAGAACTGCCGCCAGGTTCCCCGCTCGGCGGCCAGCATCCGCCGGCCCGCCGGGGTCAGGTCGTAGACGCGGCGGCGCCGCCCGCCTGCTTCGGACCAGGTGCCGCGGATCAGGCCGGCCTGTTCCAGGCGGCGCAGGGCCGGGTAGACGGTGCCGGTGGGCAGGTCGAGCTGGCCGCCGCTGCCCGCCCGCAGCGCCTCCATGATCGCGTACCCGTGCCGGGGCCCAGCCTCCAGGGAGGCGAGCAGCAGGCCGTCCAGGTGCCCTTTCAGCGTTTCCGCCCTCATAGGTAGCCATGCTACTCTTCCACCAATAAGTAGTAACGCTACCTGTAGTGTGGCTAGCCTTCTCGATCAGGCTGGAGGACGAGACCCATGCTCGCGATCTCGCGGTTCGTGCTGCGCCACAAGGGCGCGGTCGTGGTGTTCTGGCTGGCCGTGCTGGTGGCGGGCGCGGCCGCGTCGGCGAAGCTGGGCAACCGGCTCTCCCCGCAGTTCGCGCTCCCCAGCGCGGCGAGCTACCGGGCCAACCAGCAGATCCAGCGGCTGTACGGCAACGGCGGGAACGGTAATCCGGAGGTGGCCGTGGTGCGGCTGCCGCCCGGGCAGAACGCTGCCAGCCCGGCCATACGGCGGGCTCTGGGCCGGGCCTTCGCCGCGGTGCCCGCCCGGGTCAGCGGGCTGCGGGTCGCCGATTACGCCAGCACCGGCAACCGCGCGTTCATCGGCCGTGACGGCCGGACCACCTACGGCCTGGTGTTCACTCCCGACACCGGGGAGCTGTCCCCGCCGAGCCTGGGCCCGCAGATCACCGCGGCGATGACCCCGCACCTGCCGCCGGGCAGCACGGTGGCGGTGACCGGGATGAACGAGCTGCAAAGCGGCGGCCAGGCCAAGGAGGGCTTCGGTGTGCTGGCCGAGACGCTGCTGGCCGGGACGGCGGCGCTGGCCGTGCTGGTGTTCGTGTTCGGCTCCGCGCTGGCCCTGGTGCCAATGCTCATGGCCGCCGTGGCGATCCCCGCGTGCTTCCTGGCGATCTACGGGCTGACCGAGATCACCACGGTGAGCGTCATCGTGCAATACCTCGCCGCGCTGATCGGGCTCGGCGTGGCCATCGACTACTCGCTGCTGCTGGTCACCCGCTGGCGGGAAGAGCTGGCCGCCGGGCACCCCGGTCCGGAGGCGGTCAGCCGGGCCATGGCCACCGCGGGCCGGTCGGTCGCCTTCAGCGGGATCACCGTCGCGGTCGGCCTGCTGTCGCTGATCGTGCTGCCCGTTCCCGCGGTGCGGTCCATCGGGATCGGCGGGATGATCGTGCCCGCCGTCAGCGTCGCCGCCACCCTGACCCTGCTGCCGGTACTGCTGGCCACCGTGGCCGGGCGGATGGACTGGCCGCACCGCCGCCGCGCGGCGGCCAGCCGAGCCTGGACCAGGTGGGCGTGGCTGGTCGTCCGCAACCGCTGGGCCGCCGCCGTGGCCGCGCTGGCGGTGCTCGGCGTGCTCGGCGCCGCCGCGTTGGGCATCAAGATCGGCGAGCCCGCGGCCCGCTCGCTAGGAACCACCAGCCCAGCGGCGCAGACCCTGCGCACCCTCGAACACGCGGGCATCCCCGCCGGAGTGCTCGACCCCGTCGAGATACTCCTGCCCACGGGCGCCCATCCCGGCCAGCTGGCGCTGCGGCTGGCCGCCCTGCCCGGAGTCCGGACCGCCGTCGCCCCCACCGGGCGGGCGTGGCGCCGCGACGGCACCGCCCTGATCAGCGTCCAGCCCGACGCCGAACCATCCACCCTGGCGGGCGCGGCCACCCTGGCCAGCGTCCGGCATGCGGTAGCCCCGATCCGCGGAGCCCTGACCGGCGGCCCGGGCGCCCTGCTGCTGGATGAAAACCACGCGCTCTACGGCCGGTTCCCGCTGCTGGTCGCGGTGCTCGGCGTGCTCACGGTGATCCTGCTGGCCAAGGCGTTCGGATCCCTGCTCCTCCCCCTCAAGGCGGTGCTGCTCAACCTCGCCTCGGTCGCCGCCACCTACGGCGTGATCGTGCTGATCTGGCAGCACGGCCACGGCTCGCAGGCCATCTGGGGCCTGCCCGCGACCGGGGCGATCACCAACTGGGTCCCGCTGATCGCCTTCGCCTTCCTCTACGGCCTGTCCATGGACTACGAAGTGTTCATCCTCAGCCGCATCCGCGAAGAACGCGACCGCACCGGCTCCACCGCCGCTGCCGTCGCCGAAGGCATCGGCCACACCGGACGGCTGGTCACCGGCGCCGCGCTCATCTTGTTCTTCGCCTTCGCCGCGCTGTCCACCGCACCAGAAACCGACGTGAAAGTCATGGCCACCGCCCTGGGAGCCGGAATCCTGCTCGACGCCACCATCGTCCGCGCGTTGCTCGTGCCCGCCCTGGTCGCCCTGTTCGGGCGGTGGAACTGGTGGCTACCCCGCCCAGTCCGGCGGCTGCTCCGCGTCCCGGCGCCACCGCCATCCGCCCAGCCAGCCGCCCGCGCTGCCGCCGGCACCCGGCCCTGAGCCAGTGGGTACGCGCGATCATCCGTGCCCAGCGCCGGCGAAGTTGCGGGTCAGCTGGCGGCCAGGCGGCGCAGGGCTAGCTCGGCGTAGAGCGCGCTCCCGTCGCTGAGCACCGAGTCGTCGAACACCGCCTCGGCGGAGTGGTTGTAGGGGGCCGTCTCCGGGTCGCGGCCCGGCGGGCAGGCGCCGAGGAACACGAACGCGCCCGGCACCTCCTCCAGCACGAACGAGAAGTCCTCGGCCCCGGTCATCGGATTCACCTGCGGGGCGAAGCGCTCGTGGCCGAACAGCCCGATCGCGGTCTGCTCGGCGAACTCCGCGTGCGCGTTGTCGTTGACCGTCACCGGATAGCCCTCGTCCAGCTCGGCGGTGGCGGTGAGGCCGTAGGCGGCGGCGATGTCGCGCACCAGGTTGACCGTGGCCTCCTGCACCCGGGCGCGGGAGCCGGGGGTGAACGAGCGGATGGTGGCGAGGAAGGTGGCCTCGTCCGGGATGATGTTGTCGGCGGTTCCGGCGTGGAAGCTGCCCACCGTGATCACGATCGGGTCGAACACGTCGAAACGCCGGGTGACCATCGTCTGCAGCGCGGTCACCATCTCGCAGGCGGCCGGGATCGGGTCGGCGGCGGTGTGCGGCCGCGACGCGTGGCCGCCCCGGCCCCGCACCGTGACCTGAACCCTGTCGGCCGCCGCCAGCACCGGGCCCGGCCGGGTCTCGAATATCCCGCAGGCCAGCACGGACGAGGCCACGTGCAGGGCGTATGCGGCTACCGGGCGCTCGCCCGCCGCCTCCAGGGCGCCCTCCTCGATCATCAGCCGGGCGCCGGCGTAGCCTTCCTCGCCCGGCTGGAACATGAACACGACGTCGCCGGCCAGGTCTGCCTGCCGGGCGCACAGCAGCCGGGCGGCTCCGGCCAGCATGGCCGTGTGCAGGTCGTGCCCGCAGGCGTGCATCACGCCGTGGTTGCGTGACGCGTAGGGCAGGCCGGTGCGCTCGGTGACGGGGAGCGCGTCCATGTCGCCGCGCAGCAGCACGGCCGGGCCGGGCCTGTCACCTCGCAGCACGGCGGTCACCGAGCTCAACTTGCGGCCCTGAGTGATGTCGAGCGGCAGCCCATCCAGCGCGGCCAGCACCTTTTCCTGGGTGGCGGGCAGGTGCAGGCCGATCTCGGGCTCACGGTGCAGCGCGTGGCGCAGCTCGGACAGTTCCCGGGCCAGAGCCCGTGCCTCGTCATCCAGGGCCATGCGAACATCCTGCCAGTCGCGTGCGCCGCGTCATAGCTCCGGCAGGCTCGCCACAGTGGCCTCGGGGTGGTGCGGTCCTTGCCGCGTCAGGGCATCAGGCAGGCACCGGCCTGCGGGGAGGCCGGGACCACGCCGGGTTCCGGCCAGCCCCGGCGGCGGAACTCGTCGCGTACCGCCGCGACGAGTCCCGCCGCCCGGCTGGAGGGCACCAGCGCGATCACGGATCCGCCGAAGCCGCCGCCCATCATCCGGGCGCCCAGCGCACCCGCGGCCAGAGCCGCCTCGACGGCGGCGTCGGCCTGTGGCCAGGACACCTCGAAGTCGTCGCGCAGCGAACGGTGGGAAGCGGTCAGCAGCGGGCCGATGGCGGCGGGAGAGCCGGCCCGCAGCAGGGCGACGGTGGCATGCACCCGCTGGTTCTCCGTGATCACGTGCCGGGCCCGGCGGCGCAGCAGCGGGTCCGCCAGCCCGCGCTCGGCCGCGGCGGGGGCGGCCACGTCCCGGAGCGCGGGTACGCCGAGCAGGGCAGCGGCCCGCTCACAGGCGCGGCGCCGGCCGGCGTAGCCGCTCTCGGCGTGCTCGTGCCTGGCTTTCGTGTCGAGGACGAGCAGTTCCAGGCCGGACGCAGCCGGATCGAACGGGATCTGGCTGGCCTCGAGTGACCGGCAGTCGAGCAGCAGGGCGTGGCCGCGCAGGCACCGCAGCGAGGCGGACTGGTCCATGACCCCGCACGGGATGCCGGCGAATTCGTTCTCCGCGCGGCGGGCGGCGCTGGCCAGGTCCGGCCGGGGTATGTCCAGGCCATAGAGCCCGGCCAGGGCCATCGCGGCGGCGCACGCCAGCGCGGCCGACGAGGACAGGCCCGCGCCCGGCGGCAGGTCGGAGTCGAAGGCGATCCGCGCCCCGGCCACGTCGTGCCCGGCCTCACGCAGCGACCAGGCCACGCCCGCGGCGAAGGCAGCCCATCCCCGGACCGCGCCGGGAACGAGGGACCCGACGGCCACTCGCACGCCCTGGTCCGGCGCCTGCCGCGAGTGCAGCTCCAGCATGCCGCCATCGCGCCGCGCCGCCGCCGCCCGCACGCCCTGGCCCAGAGCGAAGGGCAGCACCCAGCCGTCGTTGTAGTCGGTGTGCTCGCCGATCAGGTTCACCCGGCCCGGCGCGTGCCAGACCCCGTCCGGATCATGCCCGTAGCAGTCGCGGAACCAGCCGGCCGCGGCTTCTCCCCGGGTCCGCGGTGAACCCGGACCTGTCAAGTTCCGGTCGACAGCTGCGGGCCGGCGAGCATGGCCGCCCAGGCGTCGGCCACCATCGACCGCAGGTCCAGGCCGGCCTTCCAGCCGAGCTCGCGGTGGATCCGGTCGGCCGAGGCGACGAGCACGGCCGGATCGCCGGGACGGCGGGGCGCCTTGACGGCCTGGATGTCCACGCCGGTCACCTCGCGGCACACGGTCAGCACCTCGCGGTTGGAGAACCCCTCGCCGTTGCCGAGGTTGTAGATCCGGTGCTGGCCCGGGGCGCAGGCGCCGAGCGCGAGGAGGTGCGCGTGAGCCAGGTCGGCCACGTGAATGTAGTCCCTGATGCAGGTGCCGTCCGGCGTCGGGTAGTCGTCACCGAACATCCGGAACTCGGCCGGGCCGGCCGGCTGGGACGCGATCTTGAGGATGTTCGGGATCAGGTGCGTCTCCGGGGAGTGCCGCTCGGCCAGCCACCGGCCGAGCGGCTGGCCGGCCGCCTGATAAGCGCCGGCCACGTTGAAGTACCGCAGGCTCACCGCGCCAAAGCCGTGCAGCCGGGCGTACTCGTGCAGGGTCTCGTCCACCGCGAGCTTGGACGCGCCGTACGGGTTGGCCGGCCGGGCCGGGTCGGTCTCCTCGACCGGGACCCGCTCCGGCTCGCCGTAGACCGCCGCGGTCGAGGAGAACACGATGGACCGCACCCCGGCCACGCGCATGGCGTCGAGCAGGGCCAGCGCGCCGCCCAGGTTGTGCGACCAGTACAGGCCGGGGTGCCTCATCGACTCGCCCACCAGAGACTTGGCCGCGAAGTGCAGGACCGCGTCGACCCCGTCGGCGAGCACAGCGGCGGCGGCGTCCCGCACCGTGCCGGGGACGAACGCCGCACCCTCCGGCACCCCCTCGGGGCGGGAGGTGGACAGGTCATCGAGGACGACCACCTCGTGGCCGGCTTCGACGAGCTGGGCGGCCACTACACTGCCCACGTACCCCGCGCCCCCCGTGACCAGCAGCTTCATCCGGCCTCCCGCAGCCTGCGTGCCGCCGTCTCCGGCACGATGTCGTTGCTCCACACTCCGGTGCCCGATTCGGTTCCGGCCAGGTACTTCAGCTTCCCTGGGGCACGCCGGACCGACAGTACCTGAAGGTGCGCCCCGAACCCGGCCCGCCCCGTCTCCCCGGCTGTCCCTCCGGCCGCCCCGCTGTCGCGGGGCGCCTGGTGCCAGGCCGCGATGTAGGGCAGCGGGGCGGCGAACAGCGCGTCGAGGCGTCGCAGCACATCCAGGTACAGCGGGCAGAACGCCTGCCTGGCCGCCTCGTCCAGCGCGGTCAGGTCGGGCACCCGCCGGGCCGGGAACAGCCAGACCTCGTACGGCCAGCGGGCTGACGCCGGGACGAACGCCGTCCAGTCCTCGTTCCGGGCCACGATCCGTGCGCCGGCGGCCACCTCGGCGGCCACCAGGTCGTCGAACAGGTTGCCGCCGGTGCGGGCCGCGTACTCCCGGGCCTGGGCCAGCATCCGCCGCATCCGCGGGGTGACGAACGGGAGCGCGTAGATCTGGCCGTGCGGGTGGTGCAGCGTCACCCCGATCTCCTCGCCCCGGTTCTCGAAGCAGTAGACCTGCCGCACGCCGGCCAGCCCGCCCAGCACCGCGGTGCGGTCCGCCCACGCCTCGACCACGGTCCGCGCCCGGGCTGGGGTGAGCCGGGCGAACGAGGCGTCGTGGTCCGCGGTGAAGCAGACCACCTCGCACCGCCCGAGGGCCGGACGGGTGGCGGCCAGCGCCGGCTCGGCGCCACCGGGATCGGCACCGGGATCCGCGCTGGGATCCACACTGGGACCGCCGTCACCCGCACCGCGGAGCGCGGGGAAGCGGTTCTCGAACACCACCACGTCGTAGTCGCTGGCCGGGACCTCGGTGAGCCGGCCAGGGGCCGAGGGGCACAGCGGGCACGCCTGCGCCGATGGCAGAAAGGTCCGCTCCTGGCGCTCGGCGGCGATCACCACCCACTCACCCAGCAGCGGATCCCAGCGCAGGCCCGAGTCAGGTCCCCCGGCATCACGGCTCGTCGGGGGGAGGTCGCGCGAGTCGCGTATATTCGCCCGGCCGGTCCCCGGCGACTCGTCGAAATAGACGATCTCGCGCCCGTCGGCGAGCTTGCCTGTGCTCTTCCAGATCATTGCGCCAGCCTCTGCATAGACTTTGCAAGCGTGGGCCGTGTCCTGGGGGACATCCTTATCGTCCTTCTCATCGTGATGGCTGGCGGGTTCTTCGCGGCCGCGGAGATGGCCCTGGTCTCGCTGCGTGAGGGGCAGATCCGCGCGCTCAGCCAGCGGGGCAGGCGCGGCCAGCGGGCCGCCAGGCTGGCGCAGGACCCCAACCGCTTCCTGTCCTCGGTGCAGATCGGTGTGACGCTGGCGACGCTGCTGTCCGGCGCCTTCGGCGCGGCCACGCTGGCCACCATGCTGCGAACGGCGCTGATCCGCGACGGCATGTCCGACGGCCTGGCTTCCACGCTGTCCCTGGCCGCGGTGACGGTGGGGACCTCGTTCTTCAGCCTGGTGCTGGGTGAGCTGGCCCCCAAGCGCCTGGCCCTGCAGCGTTCTGAGCGAGTGTCCCTGCTCGCCGCACCGCTGCTCGACCGCATCTCGGTCCTGGCCCGGCCGCTGGTCTGGCTGCTGTCCAAGTCCACGAACCTGGTCGTGCGGGTGCTCGGCGGCGACCCGACGGTCAGCCGCGGCGTGATGACCGAGGAGGAGCTGCGGGATCTGGTGGCGGGACACCAGGCGCTCAGCGCGGACGAGCGGTACATCATGGGCGAGGTGTTCGACGCGGGCAAGCGCCAGCTTCGCGAGGTGCTGGTGCCGAGGACCGAGGTCGAGTTCCTGGCCGCGGACATGCCGCTGGCCGAGGCCGCGAAGATCGTGGCGGCCGCCCCGTATTCGCGCTTTCCCGTTTACCAGGGCTCTTACGACGACGTGATCGGTTTTGTGCATGTCCGCGACTTGCTCGGCCCGGGACCCGCGACAGCGGACGACACCCCGGCTCCCGCCGGGCCCGCGGTCGTCGGCCAGGTGTCCCGGCCGGTGAAGCAGCTTCCGATCAGCAAGCTGGTGCTGCCCGCCCTGTCCGAGATGCGCCGGGACCGGGCGCATCTGGCCATCGTGGTGGACGAGTACGGCGGGACGGCCGGCATCGTCACGCTGGAGGACCTGGTCGAGGAGCTGATCGGCGACATCTGGGACGAGTACGACACCGACAGCGAGCGGCAGTCGCTGCGTTTGCTCGGCGGCGAGCTCGAAGTGGACGGCTTGCTCAACCTGGACGAGTTCGCCGGCCAGACCGGGATCCTGCTGCCCGAAGGCCCGTACGAGACCGTCGCCGGCTACATGGTCGCGCACCTGGGCCGGCTGCCGGCCGGGGGTGACCAGGTGGATGTGCCGGGCCACCGGCTCACCGCGACCGAGATGGACGGGCGCCGCATCGCCAGGATCCGGGTCGCGACGATGCCGGACCAGGCGGCGGCCCCGGGCCAGACAACGGCACCGGGCCAGGCAGCGGCACCGGGACAGACAGCGGCCCCGGGACAGACAACGGCCCTGGGCCAGACAACGGCCCCGAGCCAGGCGGCGGCACCGGGACAGGCGGCGGAGACCGTCACCGGCCAGCGGGGCGATCCGAGGTCATAGGGTGACACGGTGAACGCTGACGGGGATGCCGGCGCCGTGCCCGGATTCGACACGGTGCTCGTGGTGGACTTCGGGGCACAGTACGCGCAGTTGATTGCCCGCCGGGTGCGCGAGTGCCAGGTCTACTCGGAGATCGTCCCGTCCACGATGCCGGTGGCCGAGATGCTGGCCAGGAAGCCCAAGGCGATCATCCTGTCCGGCGGGCCCGCGTCCGTCTACGCCCCGGAGGCGCCGCCCGCGCCGCCCGGCCTGCTCCGTGCCGGCGTGCCGCTGCTCGGCATCTGCTACGGCTTCCAGCTCATGGTGGCCGGGCTGGGTGGAGAGGTGGCACGCACGGCCGCGGGGGAGTACGGCGCAACCGACCTGGACGTGCTGTCCGGTGGAGGGCGGCTGCTGTCCGGGCTGCCAGGAAGGCAGCGGGTCTGGATGTCCCACGGCGACACGGCGGTGACGCCGCCGCCTGGTTTCGCGGTCACGGCGCGCACCGCGAGCGGTCCGGTGGCCGCGATCGAGGACGCCGGCCAGCAGCACTACGGCGTGCAGTTCCACCCCGAGGTGGCGCACACCCGGCACGGCACCCAGATTCTCCGCCAGTTCCTTCAGGCCGCGGGCTGCCGTCCGTCCTGGACGACGCGCGGCGTCATCGAGGAGCAGACGCAGCGCATCCGCGAGCAGGTGGGTGGCGGCCGGGCCATCTGCGGGCTGTCCGGCGGAGTGGACTCCGCGGTTGCTGCCGCGCTCGTGCAGCGGGCTATCGGATCGAGGCTGACCTGCGTCTTCGTCGATCACGGGCTGCTGCGCGAGGGCGAGGCGGAGCAGGTGCGGCGAGACTTCGTGGCCGCAACCGGCGTCGAGCTGCGCGCCGTGGACGCGTCGGCCATCTTCTTGCGGGCGCTGGCCGGCGTGACCGATCCCGAAGCCAAGCGCAAGGTGATCGGCCGCGAGTTCATCCGCGCGTTCGAGGGCGCGGCCCGCGAGATCGCCGCCGAGGCCGGCTGCCACGGCGAGCCGGTCGAGTTCCTGGTGCAGGGCACGCTGTACCCGGATGTGGTGGAGTCGGGCGGCGGCACCGGCGCCGCCAGCATCAAGTCGCACCACAACGTGGGCGGCCTGCCGGAAGACCTCAAGTTCCGGCTGGTGGAGCCGCTGCGCCGGCTGTTCAAGGACGAAGTACGGCAGATCGGCACCGAGTTGGGGCTGCCGGCGCAGATCGTGTGGCGGCAGCCATTCCCCGGCCCGGGGCTCGCCATCAGGATCATCGGCGAGGTGACCGCCGGACGGCTGCGCATCCTGCGCGCCGCCGACGCGATCGTGCGCGCCGAGCTGTCAGCGGCCGGGCTGGACCGCGACGTCTGGCAGTGCCCCGTGGTGCTGCTGGCCGACGTGCGCTCGGTCGGCGTGCAGGGCGACGGGCGCAGCTATGGTCACCCGGTGGTGCTGCGCCCCGTGGCCAGCGAGGACGCGATGACGGCGGACTGGGCCCGGCTGTCCGGCGAACTGCTGGCCCGGATCTCCACCCGGATCACCAACGAGGTGCGCGAGGTCAACCGGGTCGTGCTCGACGTGACCAGCAAGCCGCCGGCCACGATCGAGTGGGAGTAGCCGCTGGGCGGGCACGCATCCTTGCGCCGCGGGGGCTGGGGTGCTTCGATTCTGAGTCTGTATGGGCCTTTCCGACCTGGTATCAGCCACGAGGTTCCACCGAAGGGAGCAGGGCTATGACCAGACGTCTTCGTGCCCACTGGCGGGCGGAGCTGATCGCGCTGACGGCGGTGGTCCTCGCCGCCAGCCAG
>DASZAD010000227.1:0-1676 GCA_035945415.1 Streptosporangiaceae bacterium | reverse complement strand
TCGTCGGTGAGGTACGTCACGATGCCCGCCTTTCCGTCCCCGCCAGCCCGGCGGTCCCGCGACGCCGGTACTCGGCCAAGCGCTTCTCAAGTGCTGCGGCGAGGTCGGCCAGTTCCTCGTCATCTGCTCCCTCGCTCATCGCGTCCCGCAGGGTGGCGGCAGCCCACCCGATAGCCCAGCGGGCCTCACGGGACGGGGGCCACTCGGTGTTCATGACCCGGTGGTAGACGGCTGCGGGAGTCTCGGTGGCTGGGGAGACTGCGGAGGGGGAGGTGACGGTGGTCACGATGCCCCCTCCTCAGCGGTCGCCTCAGCGGTCGCCTCAGCGTGCGGCGCGAGTTCGGCCAGCGCCTGCCGCATGAGGGGGATGTACTCGTTGGCTGCGGCGGTCTGCGCGAGCGTGGCGTGGACCTGGGCGGCCTGGAGGTCAACGGAACGGCGCAGGATCCGCTCCTGGGTGCTCATCTCGGCCCTCCATCCGTGATCTGCGTCCATCCACGTCTCGGCGGACGCGGCGAGCCGCTCGGCTTCGCGGGTGTGCTCTGAGCCGGTCATCATGCCGCCCTCCATTCCGCCGGCGGGGCGTCCGCGACGTAGCGCCAGCGGGACGGGTTGAACTCGCCGTCCACCTTGGCGAGGGTGGCCTTGGCCTTGCGGTCGAACTCGCCGAGGACATCCGACACTCCGACGATGCGCGCCGCCTCAGCCCACTTGCGGTCGGCCTCAGCCGCCCGCTCGTCCGCACTCTCCTGGCACCGCGGGCAGCACCAGGCAAGCCACAGGTCGTACTGCCAGCCCGCCTCGTAGGCCAGGTGACGCAGCACGCCGAGCGGGCGGACGCGGGTCAGGACATCCGGCGGGGCACCGTCGAACACCGCTCCGCAGTGGCCGCACGGCAGGGTGTCGAAACCCGGCATCGAGGAGATGAGGTGGTCGCCGATCGCGATGTACGGGAACGGGCGGGGCTCGGCGAGGCCGATGTTGTTCGCTCCGAGGAAAGGGATCGTGTCCGCAGGCTCGGGAACAACAGGCATGACTGCCGTGTCCTCGGTGACCGGGAGGGCTTCCGTGTCCGCCGGGGTGTCGTGCTCGGGGTGGCTCATGACTGCCTCCATCCCGGCCCGATGCCGTGGGTGATGGTGATGGCTGCTTCCGGGCCGCGCAGGTCGCGCACCCAGTCAGCGAAGGAGATGCCCTCGGGGCACCGGGCGCGGATGTTCCATTCCTCGCCGTAGCCCCGGATGGTGACCAGCCGCTTCTCGGCGCAGCAGGGACCGTAGGCATAGGAGCCGAACAGGTAGCCGCCGCTGCGCGGGTCGTCGGTCAGGTCGGTGTCGCAGGCGTCGCACAGGACACTGCTGCCGAGCGGGATCACGGCATCCTCGCCGCTGCTCAGCGCGTTGACGTATGCCTCGCGGATCGGGTCGCTCATGCCGTCACCTGCTCTCTGTACTGGGGCAGGGGAATGCCGGGCCGGGATTCGTACTGGCGCAGGTTGTCCTGCGCCGCGTCGTACTCGTCGTTGGCCTCGCGCAGGATGCGCTCAGACTCGGCCTTGGCCTTCGGGTAGTTCGCGCTGGCGCGGTTGAACCGCTCGCAGGCTTCCTCGTAGGGGTTCGGGGCGCTCATCACGCTGCCGCCGTTCCGGCCAGTACCGGCACCTCAGCGGAGGGGGC
>DASZAD010000226.1:0-3879 GCA_035945415.1 Streptosporangiaceae bacterium | reverse complement strand
ACATGAGCGTCACATGACACCGGCGTCGTTTCGCGCCCTCCCGCTGGCGCTCCCATTGGCCCTGGTCTGCGGAAGTCGCCCGCCACCGTAAATTGCTTGGCGCGAACCTCCCGGCAACAGGGAGGGTTATTCACAAGATCATCTACCATGAGTTGATCAAGCTTTGACCGGCTTCAGCGCGACGCCGGAGGCTTGATGATCATTACCGTGAATAAGCGTCAAGGTAAGGGCTGGTCAGAGCCTATTTACTCGTGCGCTATACTGCGCGCGCCGTAGCGGCGGCGCTGGGAGCCGGCAATCCGGTGGAGCCGGTGGAGCCGGTGGAGCCGGGCGAGCCGGGCAGGCTCTTCCGATCACGCCGGCCGGATCCAGAGACCGGGGAATCACCCGCTGTTAGCGCCGCCGAAATGGTAACCGTCATCCCGCGAGTAGGACGGTGTGATGAATTGCGCCTTTCCGCGATTTCCCGGAGCCGCCATTCGCGGCTGTTTACCGCGCGGTGACCGGCCTGTCCGGGGCCGGGGAGTCGAGGTGCCGCCGCCTTTCCCCGGAGCCTCCCAGCGCGGCGAGCCCCGGCCGGGCCGCGCGCCCGCCTGTCGCCGATCTTTCGCCGCACGGCCACCGGCCGTTCAGGCGCCGCTCGACCGCACTGGCTTAGCTGCCCACCGGGCGGCTTTGGTCCCATACTGGTCGCGGACAGGCGGACTGTGACGGAGGTACCGATATGCGCGGCTGGCGGCTGAGCAGGCAGGCGGGGATTCTCACGGCGGGCGCTCTCGTCCTCGGCGGCATCGCCGCCGGGTCGGCGTCCGCGCGGCCCACAGGAGCCACCGGGGCCGCTCCAGCCGCGCACGGTGGCTCCGCGGCGGGGTGCGTCCTGACGGGACACGCCGGCAGGGCCATCCGGCACGTGATCTATCTCCAGTTCGACAACACCCACTACACCCGCGACAACCCGAACGTACCGAGCGACCTGCAGCAGATGCCGGACCTGCTGCACTTCATCACCGGCCAGGGCACGCTGATCAGCCACGAGCACACGCCGCTCATCGCGCACACCGCCGATGACATCGTGACCTCGGAAACCGGCCTGTACGGCAGCGGGCACGGCGTCCCGATCGCCAACGAATACCACTACTACAAGCCGGACGGCGTCACGGACGAGGCCGGGTCGTTCAGCTACTGGACCGACCCGATCGTGGACTATTACACCGGGCTGGCCGGCCGGCCCGTCGGCGACCACACCCCCACCATGATCGGCGCGAACGGCCGGAACGCCCCAGCGCCCTGGGTGCCCTACACCCGCGCGGGCTGCGACTTCGGCACGGTGGCCGCGGCCAACACTGAGCTGGAGAACACGCTGCCCGACGTGCCAGTGGTCTTCGGCGCGCACTCACCGGAGGCCAGAGAGGCGTCCAACCCGAGCTCCAGCGGGCAGGCCAAGGCCGCAGCCGACTTCATGGGTCTGGCCGTGCACTGCGCGCTCGGGTCGGCGGTGTGCTCGGCCGCCCATGGCGGCCGGCCGGACGTGCTGCCCAGCGAGCCGGGCGGCTACCACGGCTACCAGGCGCTCTACGGCAACAAGTTCGTGCAGCCGGCGATCAGCCCCGGCGGGCCGGTGCGCAACCTGTACGGCCAGGTCATCAAGGACTCCAACGGCGACGTCGGCTTCCCCGGCTATGACGGCATGGTCGGCGCGAACGCCCTGGCCTACACGCTGGACATGCAGACGCACGGCGTCCCTGTGACCTTCACCTACCTCACCGACCTGCACGACTCACAGAAGACCGGCGCCGGGATGGGCTCCGGCACGGCCAGCTACGAACAGCAGCTCAAGACGGAGAACGCGGCGTTCGGAACGTTCTTCCGCGACCTGACCGCGCACGGGATCACCAAGGCCAACACGCTGTTCGTCATCACCTCGGACGAGGGCGACCACTTCGTCGGAAGCCCGGCCTCCCCAGCCAACTGCAACGGCGTGACGATCCTCTGCCGCTACTCCAAGGCCGGCGAGGTGGACGGGAACCTGACCGGGATGCTCGCCGCCAAGGGTGTCACGGCCCCGTTCGACGTGCAGGCCGACTCCGCCCCCTCGATCTACGTGCATGGCCAGCCCGGCCGCACCACGATCCAGGTGCGGAAGCTGGAGCAGGCCACGGCGCGCCTGTCGGCCCTGGACCTGGCCACCGGCCGGACCGTCCGGCTCACCGATTACCTGGCCGACCCGGTGGAGATGCGGCTGCTGCACATGATCACCGCCGACCCGAAGCGCACTCCGACGTTCACGCTGTTCGCCAACCCGGACTTCTGGCTCAGCAGCGGCGCGGCCCACTGCGGCGCCTCCTGCGTCACCGAGCCCTCCGGGAGTGACGCGTGGAACCACGGCACGGTCGCCGAGCAGATCAACACCACCTGGCTGGGCCTGGTGGGACCGGGTGTGCGGCAGCTGGGCGTGGACAACTCCGTCTGGTCCGACCACACCGACATCCGGCCCACGATGCTGGAGCTGCTCGGGCTGCACGACGACTACGCCCCTGACGGGCGGGTGCTGGCCGAGGTGCTCGACCCCGCGGCCCTGCCCGCCGGGATGCGTGCGCACGCGGCCACGCTGCTGCGGCTGGGCCAGGTCTACACGCAGCTCGAAGCGGCTGTCGGCGTGTTCGGGCTGGACACCTTGCGGGCTTCCACCCGCGCCCTGGCCAGCACCTCGGCCGGGGACCGGAGCTACGCGAAGATCGAAAGCGAGCTACAGCGGCTCGGGCAGGCCCGGGACGCACTGGCCGGCCGGATGCGGGCGGACCTGCTCGGAGCGGCGTTCGACGGCCGCGTCCTCAGCGAACGGCAGGCCCGCGTGCTCATCACCCAGGGCGAGCAACTGCTCGGCCGGGCGGCCGTTCTCGCGCAATGAGAATTGGACGATTACCATAATTGGGTCAGTCAGCGGCCGGGCGTGATTGTCATGCGTTCGGTGCTGACCGGCGTAACCCCAAACGGCGGGCACCGATGAGCGACGGCGTGAGAATGAGGTGCTGCCGTGGGGGATTCCAAGCTCACGACCAGGAGGACCAGGGCGGTCGGCACGCGGGACCGCGTCCTGTCCCATCTCGCGCAAACCGGCGAGATCCGCGATGAGTCCGGCATGGCCAGCGCGGTGCTGGCCCGGCAAATCGGTTACCCGGGATCGAGCATTGCGTTCGCGCAGCTGCTGTCGGGCATGGAGCGGGCCGGCCTGATCCGGCGGGAGGTACGCGGGAAGCGCACCTACCGGATCAGGCTGGTGACCGGTCAGCCGCCGAGTCCAGGCAAACCACGCGCCGCGCCGCCGGCGGCCGCCGGGCCGGCGGCGACCGGGCAGAGGGTGTCGAACGGGACCGGATCCGGCCCGCCCACGGCCACCGGGGATCTGGCCGGTTTCGACTACGACGAGCTGGCCCGGCGGCTGCTGGTCCTGCTGGTCCGCCGGCTGACCGCTGCGCCCGGCCAGGAGGAGACGGTGGCCGGCCTGGAGCAGGAGCTGGCCAGCGTCAGGACGATGCAGGACACGCTCATAGCCGAGAACACCAGGCTCAGAGAGCAGTTGCGGGAGGCGCGCGGGCGCCTCGCGCTCGCCCGGCAGTCACGCGCCCGCCCGCCGGTCACCGAACAGCTCGACGGCGACGAGATCAGCCTGCTCGACCGCCTGCTGTCCAGCGACACCCCCGACGGCTGAGCCCAACGCCGTGCACCTGAGCGGCGGGATGTCGTGCCAGGCCGGACGCTCCAAGATCGACGCCTGATACGTGAATGGTCCCCGGCTGGGCGCGCGGCAGCACCCGGTGGAGCGTGAGCGGAGCCGGGTTCTTGGTGGTGGCCGGTCAGGCGGCTGGCTGGAGGGTGACT
>DASZAD010000225.1:0-12358 GCA_035945415.1 Streptosporangiaceae bacterium | reverse complement strand
AGTCCCGCGCGCGGCACCAGCGCGGTCATACGCGATACCCGAGGGCGTGCACGAGGGTGTGCCCGAGTTCATGACAGCCATGTTGTCCCTTCGGATGGGCGGCTGCTGGGAGACAACCACACCCAGCTGGCCATCGACGAGCGGCTCACCCTGATCGCGTTCGAGGCCATGCAGCATTGGTCCGGCGACGGCTCGTTCAACCTCCACGTGTTCCATAAGAACAACGAACTGGCCGGCTATTGCTCAGTGCTGCACGCCATGCAGCTGATCGGGACCACCGGGGAATACGGCCGTCCGCTGCGGGCTGCCGTCATCAGCTTCGGCGCGGCGGGCCGAGGCGCGGTGACCGCACTGGAGGCGCTCGGCGTCGGCGAGGTCCACGTCCTGACCCTCCGGCCGGTGGCCGCCGTTACCGCACCGATCCACCCGGCCCACATGGTGCAGTTCGAACGGGACCCCGGCGACCCCGCCCGTTGCCACGCGCTGACCGGCACCGGCCGGGTCCCCCTCGCGGCTTACCTGGCCGGATTTGACGTCGTGGTCAACTGCGTGCTCCAGGACACCAGCGCGCCACTGATGTTCGTCACCGAGCATGACCTGGCTGGGTTCTCACCCGGCAGCCTGATCGTGGACGTGTCGTGCGACACGGGAATGGGCTTCAGCTGGGCCCAGCCCACATCCTTTGCCGACCCGATGTTCACCGTGGGCAACAACGTCGGCTACTACGCCGTGGACCACAGCCCATCGCTGCTGTGGAACTCCGCTACCTGGGAAATCAGCGAAGCGCTGCTGCCGTACCTGAAGACCGTGCTGGGCGGACCCGCCGCATGGGACTCGGATCAGACCATCCGGCGGGCCGTCGAGATCCGCGATGGCATCATCCAGAACCCCGCCATCCTGTCTTTCCAGCACCGCGCCCCGGATTACCCGCATCCGCGGCTCCGTGAGCCCCACTAGCCGGATCCGTTACCGCTGGGCAGCATGGTGGGGCACGCCACTGTCTCCAGCCGCCATGCCAGGCAACCTAAGCCCCTCCGCCGGATGGCGAACAGCGCGCTCGCCCCGGTGTGTGGTGGTTAGGGGTTGACGGGCCGGCTGACGCCGAGGCCGCGGTCCAGGCGCAGCGATTGCATGATCTGGAAGGTGGTGGTGTAAGTGAACTCCTCGATGTCGGCGGCGGCCAGGACGCCGGTGTATTTGGCGACGATCGGGGCGGCGGCGCGGCCGGTGACGGTGTCCAGGTTGGCTTTGACCCCGGCCCAGGCGTTCTCCCCGGCCGCGATGTAGAAGGGGATCGGGTCGACCGCGGCGAGGGCTTCGGCGGCGCTGGCTTCGATGTCGGCGATGTACTGCTGGTGCACGGCGACGTCGTCGCGGGTGGCGAGCCGGCCGAGGTGCCCGCTAATGAGGTGTGCCCACGGGTAGGACAGCGCGATGGCCGGGGCGGCGATGTAGCCGGGCACGTCGTCGGAGAGGTTGACGTTGTAGATGGGCACCCAGCCGGCGTTGACGATGTCGATGAACATCAGGGTGTCGTGGCCGGGGAAGTGGATGTAGATGTTGTCCGGGGAGTGGTTGGGGCCGTGCCAGGCCAGTTCGACGCGCTCGCCGCCGACCTCGAAGGTGTAGGTGTCGGCGAAGGTGATCTCCGGCGCCGGCCGGGCCGGGTCGTCATCGCGCAGCAGCAGCCGCCGGGTTTCTTCGTGCCCGATCCGGGTCACGTCCCCGTCGAACAGCGCGGCGGCGCCAGCGTGGTCGGCGTGGTGGTGCGAATAGACGAAGTGGGTCACCGTATTGGGCAGGCCGTTGGCGGCGGTGATCTCATCCACCGCCGCGCGCAGGTTGGGACCGATGGACGGCGGCGCGTCGAAGACCACCACGCCGTCGCGGGTGGTCAAGAACGCCGAGTTGTAGACGCCGTCGGTGACCCAGTACAGGTTCCGCTCCACCCGCCCGACGTAATACCGCTGCTCGTTCAGCGCCGGGCCGAGCGCGGACCGGGGAATCGGCGCGTAGTCAGGCAGGTCGGGGGCGCTGGCCGCGCCGGTGGCTGGTGAAGTCACGGTAGCTCCTGGAATTCTCGGCGCACCCCCTGACGGGGCGTGCGAGCCTATACGACGGACCCAGGCTCGCCGCCGGGAAGGTGAGAGGGCGTCACCAGATCCCGGTGATTCGATCCCGGAGTCCTCCCTATCCGCCGTAGGCCGGCAGGATCGCTCCGCTCACTGGTGCTGCGGCGTCGCTGACCAGGAACGCGATCACCGCGGCGATCGCCTCCGGCGCGACCGCGCGCGCCAGAACCCCGGCCGGGAAGATGGCCCGGTTCGCGGGGGTGTCGAGCAGTTGCGGCGCGACCGCGTTCACCCGGATCCCCTGCGGCCGGAGCTCTATGTCGAGGATGCGGGTCAGATGAACCAGAGCAGCCTTGCTCGTGCTGTACGCGGCCATGCCGCCGGCTGGCTCGATCCCCTGCCGGGCCGCCACGTGCACGATGGCGCCTGAGCCCTGCTGCCGCATGTGCGGCGCTACCGCCTGACTCAGCCACAGCGCGGGTCCCAGGTTGACGTCGATCATGAGCCGCAACAAGTCGGGAGTCGCGGTGAGCGCGTCCCCCGGCCGGAACGCGCCGATGGTGTTCACCAGCACGCCGGGGGGGCCGTCCTCGCTGGCGATCCGATCGATGAGCCGCGCCGTCAGGGCGGGGTCGGTGGTGTCGGCCACCTCGCGGCGGACGCCGTCGGGGAGGTCACGCAACCCGCGTTCGTTCCGGTCCACCCCCACCACCGTGAAGCCACCAGCGGCAAGGGTCACCGTCGTCGCGTGACCAAGCGCGCCGCCTGCGCCGGCCACGATCGCCACTCTTGCGGTCACGGCATCTCCCCTGAATCTCGGGCACGTCCCCACACGGCCGTGCGAGCCTTCGCGACGGCTCCAGGCTGACCACCAGGCAGGCGAAAGGTCGTCACCGGATCCTGGTGATTTCGCGCCGTTGACACCACGCTCGCACAGCGGTCACCTGATCCCGGTGATGCGGGTTCACCTGCCCGTCCTCGACGATGGCCTCATGGACCCAGCACCCGTCCGGTACACGATCCGGATCCACGGCCACCTCGGCGCCACGGTGCTCTTGGCGTTCCCGGCGCTGGCACCGCAACACCGCGGCGCCGACACCGTGCTCACGGGTCTCCTGGACCGGTCGGCACTCTACGGCGTACTGGCGGAGATCGAGGCGCTCGGTCTCGACCTCCTGGAGGTCCGCCAGCTCGCACCACAACGCAAATCACCAGAATCAGATGACAGCCGCTCATCGTGATGGTGACTACATTCGGGCGCACCCCAATTCCTCACCAGGTCGCCCAGAGGGCCTCAACACAGTAACCGCAGAGAAAGAAGTGTGAGTCTGATGTCTGATGCCACGTCCCCTGACAGTGCATGGGACCGGCGGCGGTGGCTCATCCTGGGCGTGATCGGCTTGGCGCAGCTGATGGTGATCTTGGATCTGACGGTGATGAACATCGCGTTGCCGTCGGCGCAGCGGGCGCTGCACTTTTCCACGGTGGACCGGCAGTGGGTGGTCACCGCCTACACCCTGGCGTTCGGCAGCTTGCTACTGCTGGCCGGCCGGCTGGCCGACCTGCTGGGCCGCAAAGTCACGTTCCTGGCCGGCCTGGCCGGCTTCGCGGGTGTATCGGCCATCGGCGGCGCGTCGGTCAATTTTGCCATGCTGGTGACCGCTCGGGCCTGCCAGGGCGCGTTCGCGGCGCTGCTGGTGCCGTCGGCGCTGTCGCTGCTGACCACCACGTTCACCGGGCCGAAGGACCGCGGCAAGGCGTTCGGCGTCTACGGGGCGATCGCCGGGGCCGGCGGGGCGATCGGGCTGCTGCTCGGCGGCGCGCTGACCGAGTACCTGTCCTGGCGGTGGACGTTGTACGTGAACCTGATCTTCGCCGGGGTGGCTTTCATCGGCGGCGTCCTGCTGCTGGCCCGGCAGCCGTCCCGGGTCAAGCCCCGGCTGGACATCCCGGGGGTGGTGCTGGTGTCCGGCGCGGTGTTCTGCCTGGTCTACGGGTTCTCCAACGCGGCCGCGCACCATTGGGCCACGCCGTCCACCTACGGGTTCCTGGCCACCGGTGTGGCGCTTGGCGTCGCGTTCGCGGCCTGGCAGGGCCGGGCGCCCAGCCCGCTGCTGCCGCCCCGGGTGGTGCTGGACCGCAACCGCGGCGGTGCCTACCTGTCGATGCTGATCGTCTCGGCCGGGCTGTTCGGGATCTTCTTGTTCATGACCTACTACCTGCAGCAGACGCTGGGCTACTCGCCGCTGGTGACCGGGGTGGCGTTCCTGCCGCTCAGCGGCAGCCTCATTCTCACGGCCAATCTGTCCACGATCGTGTTGATGCCCAGGGTCGGGCCCAAACCGCTGGTCGCGTCCGGGATGCTGGCCGCCGCCGGCGGGGCGGCCTGGCTTGCCCAGCTAGGCTCGCACACCAGCTACGCCACCGGCGTGCTCGGCCCGCTGATCCTGATCGCTATCGGCATGGGCCTGGTGATCGCGCCGGTGATCAACACCGGCACCTTCGGCGTGGCCCCGCAGGACGCCGGGGTGGCCTCCGCGACCGTCACCGTCGGCCAGCAACTCGGCGCCTCGATTGGCACCTCGCTGCTGAACACCATCTTCGCCAGCGCCGTCACCTCCTACCTGGCCGTGCACCTCACCACCGCCCGGATCATCGGTCGCCAGGCCCTCACCGGGCTGGCCCTGTCACACGGCTACGACACCGCGTTCTGGTGGATCGCCGGCATCTTCGCCGTCGGCGCCGTCGCCGGCGGCGTCCTGCTCCGCCCCGGGCCGCTGGACCGGCAGCGCGCGCCGTCCACCGCCGGCGACTGGGTCACAGCGGCACCAGCCGGGGCGAGCCCGGAGCCGGCCCAGTGACCGGGGATTCCAGCCGCGCGGTGTGGCTGCAGCAAGCGCGTTCCTACCTGCGCAACGCCGATCCGGTGCTGGCCCGGCTCATCGACGAGCGGCCGGACTTCGACCCGCGGGCGTGGATGGCCGAGTTGCCGCCGATGGATCTGTACGGTGCGCTGTTGTTCCAGGTCACCGGCCAGCAGCTCTCGGTCGCCGCGACCCGTCGGACCCTGGCCCGCATCGAGGCCCTGTTCGGCGGCCATCTCCCCTCCCCCACCGAACTGCTGGCCGTCGACCCCGGCGCGCTCCGCACGGCGGGGCTGTCATGGCGGAAGATCAGCACACTCCGCGACCTCGCCGGGCGGCTTACCGACGGGCGCCTGAACCAGGACGCCCTGAGCAGCTTGCCGGACGATGAGCTCATCGCAGAGCTCACCTCCATCTCGGGAATCGGTCCGTGGACGGTTCAGGGCGCCATGCTCATCGCGCTCGGCCGAGAAGACGTCGTCCTGCCCGGCGACCTTGCCTTCCGCAAGGCTGTCCAGGCCGCCTACCAGCTCGACCACCTTCCCACCCAGCAGGAGGTCCTCGACATCGCCGGCAAATGGCGGCCCTACCGCAGCCTGGCGACCAGCTACCTGTTCTCCACCGCATTCGAGCCGGCTCAGGCCGGCTCCGCATAGGAACCACGTCATGAAAGGTGAACCAAGGTGACTATTTCTGACAGCACGGTTGCCATCATCGGCACTGGCAACATCGGCAGCACGCTCGCGGCGAACTTCGCGGCCGGTGGTCAGGACTTCCTGCTGGCCGACCGCGATCAGGAGGTCGCCAGGAAGATCGCGGCCGGCCTGGACGGCCACGCCGAAGCGGTGAGCATCGACGAGGCGGTCGACCGGGCCGACGTCCTCATCTTCGCCCTCTGGCTGGATGCCTTCGAGCAGCTCATCGCCCGCTACCGTGGGCAACTGGCCGGCAAGGTGATCGTTGACCCGAGCAACCCGGTCGGCCCGGATGGCGCCGGCGGCTACCACAAGGTCATCGGCGAGCAGGAGTCCTCGGGGCAGCTCCTGGCAGGGCTGCTGCCGACCGGGGCACAGCTGGTCAAGGCGTTCGGCACGCTGTCGGCCGGCACGCTGGCCGCGGCCGCCCGGCGGGAACCCGAGCGGGTGGTGCAGTTCTACGCCGCGGACGACGACGCCGCCGGCGATCTGGTCGCGGACCTGATCCGGGCCGACGGCTACGAACCGGTGCGGGTGGGCGGCCTGGATCAATCCATCCGCATCGAGATGTTCGGCGACCTGCACGAGTACGGCGCCCTGGGCCGGGTCGTCACCAGATCGGAGGCGCTGGCCGCGATCTGACGTTCTCAGCCTCTCCGGGCAGGTCTGGCCGGCGAATCAGCCGGCGGCCGGGATGCCCTCGATCAGGGCAGTCAGTCCTTCGGCGTCCAGCAGGTCGGCCGGGCTGACGGTCAGGTCGTGCCGGACGTAGTAGAACGCGGCCCGCACCTGGTCGAGCGGGACACCGGCGAGCGCGGCCCAGGCCAGCCGGTAGGCGGCGAGTTGCACGGCGATGGCGTGGCGCTCCTCCGCCGAGCCCGGCGGCCGGCCGGTCTTCCAGTCCACCACGTCGTAGCCGTCGGCCGGCGCGTCGGCGAAGACCGCATCGATCCGCCCCCGCACCACGCGGTCGCCGATCCTGGTCTCGAACGGCACCTCCACCTCCCGCGGCCAGCGATCCGCCCAGGCTCCGGCCTCGAACCGGGCGCGAAGCTCAGCGAGGTCCGCATCGGCTTCGGGGTCTTCGTCGGCCATGCCGATCAGGTCGGTGGGATCGATCAGATGCTGCGCTCCGAAGCGCTGCTCCAGCCAGCGGTGGAACGCCGTGCCGCGACGGGCCTGCGGAGCCGGCGGCTGCGGCAGCGGACGGCGGACCTGGCGGGCCAGCTCGCCGGCGTCGCGAGCCAAGGTGACCAGCGCGGAGACGGAGATCTGCCCGGGCAGCGCCACTTCTTCGGCGGCCTCACCGCGCCGCCGCGCCCGCTCGGCCAGCAGCAGGGTGGTATCTCTGCTCCAAGCCGCCGCCAGCCTCTGATCAGCCTCGTCCAGCATCTCCACCAGCTGATCATCCGCCACTCCCAACATCCCGTGTGGCAGCATCCCGCCTGGCTGAGCGCCAGGGCCTTCCGCGGTGCCGGGCCTCTCGCCGCTCTCGCCGCTGTCGCGCCGCGCGCCGGCCTGGCTGTCCGGCCGGTGGTAGGCCGCCATGGCGGTGCGCACCAGGCCGGCACCCGCGCGCGCCGCCTCGTAACGTGCCCCGGACGGTCCCACCGGCCAGGCGGCCGACGGAGGTTCGGCGAGCGCCGGGTTCTCGGCCTCCGGCGCGGGCGGCGGCGCCCAGCTCGCCACCAGGCCCGCACCCTCCTGGCACGCGTCCCGGATCTCGGACAGGAACGCCGACGGGCCCAGGACCAGCACGCCCTCCCCCCACCAGTAACCGGTGCAGGCCAGCCAGTACGCCGTCCTGGTCACCGCCACGTACATCAGCCGCCGCTCCTCGGCCAGCTCCCGGGCCGCACAGTCGGCGGTGAACGACCGCAGGGCACGCGGGTCGAGCCCGGCCAGCACCGGCAGGTAGCCGGCGTCGCCACGCAGGCTGAACGGGAGCAGCCGCGGGTTCTCCGTCCACCGGGTGGTCTGCCGGGGCCGGGCCGGGAAGACCTGGCTGCGCTCCCCCGCCGACAGCCCCGGAACGACCACCGCCGGCCACTGCAGACCCTTGGCGGCATGCACGGTCACCAGCTTGACCGTGTCGGTCTGGCCCACCCGGCCGGCCTCCAGCCCGAACTCCTCCTCCTGCGCGGCGGCCAGATAGGCGAGGAAGGCGGCCAGCGTCGGCTCCTCCTGATCTGCCGCGAACGCGGCGGCCGTGCTGGCGAACGCGTCCAGATCCGCCCGGGCAGCCGCCGGGCTGGCGCCGGGCCTGGCCGCCACCTCGATATCCAGGCTCAGCGTGCGTTCGACTTCACCCACCAGGTCGGCCAGCGGACGGCTGGTGTGCAGCCGCATGGCGCGCAGCTCGGCACCGAGCGCGCTCAGCCGGGTGGACCCAGACGGTGAGTAGACATCGGGATCGCCCAGATCGTCCAGCGCCTCGATCAGGCTCCCGGCGTCAGCGGTCAGGTCCGCGACCGCCTGGGCCAGCGCGTCGCCATCCGCCGCCTCCTCTTCTTCCGCGGGCGCATGCTCCCGGCCGGTGCGGGCCAGCTCACGGGCCCGGCGGCCCAGGGCGATCAGGTCCCGGGGGCCGATCCGCCAGCGTGGCCCGGTGAGCAGCCGGGCCAGCGCGTCGGAGGCCGCCGGGTCGTGCAGCACCCGCAGCGTGGCCACCACGTCCTGCACCTCGGGCACGGTCAGCAGGCCGCCGAGCCCGACCACCTCGACCGGTATGCCCAGCGCCTCCAGCGCCTTGCGCAGCAACGGGAACTGGGTGCGCTTGCGGCACAGGATGGCCACGTCGCTGGGGCGCACCCCCTCCTTGCGGCCGTCCGGCCAGGGCTGACCGTCGGGCGCCGTCCCTGGTGGCAGCCGCAGCAGCGCGGCCACCTGCTGGGCCACCCAGTCCGCCTCCTGCTCGGCGGTCTCCAGCAGCGCGCAGGTCACCGTTCCGCGGCGGTCCCGCTCGGGGGCGGGCACCAGACGGGGTACCTGGGGCGCCTCGGCCCGCAGGCTGCCGCCGACGACGGCGGCCGCGTCCAGGATGCGGCCGGAGTTGCGGAAGCTCACTGACAGCGTGCGGGTGCTCGCGCCCGGGAAGTCGGCGGCGAACCGCTGCAGGTTGCCCGCGCTCGCGCCGCGCCAGCCGTAGATCGACTGGCAGGGGTCGCCGACCGCGGTGACCGGATGACCGCGGCCGAACAGCGACCGCAGCAGCACGAGCTGGGCGTGCGAGGTGTCCTGGTACTCATCGAGCAGGACCGCCTGGTAGCGGACCCGCTCGGCCGCGCCGACCTCGGGATGACGCTGGGCGATCCTGGCCGCGAGCGCGACCTGATCCCCATAGTCCAGCACTTCGCGTGCCCGCTTGGCCTCGGTGTAGCGCTCGACCAGCGGCAGGAGCTGCTCTCTGGTCCGCTGGCAGGCCAGGACCTTCCTGATCGCGGCGGACCCGCCGTCTGGTGCTGCCTGCGCCCGGCGGAACAGCCACTCTCCCACTTCGCTGACGTCCCGCTGGTCGCACAGGTGCTCCGCCAGATCCCCGGCGAGCTGCAGCACGGCGGCGGTCACGCTTCGCGGCACCCAGTCGATGGCGTCCATCGGGCCGTCGTAGGCCGCCACCACCCCGGCCGCGATCTGCCAGGCGACGGCCGGGGTGATCAGCCGCATGGACGGCTCCAGCGCCTCGCGCAGCGCGTGGTCGGCCACCAGCCGGCCGGCGTAAGCATGGTAGGTGCTGACCACGGGCTCGCCCTCGACGTCACCGGGGCTGGAAAGACCCGCGCGCCGCAGGCCGTCCAGCCGGGCGCGGACCCGGTCGGCGAGTTCGGCCGCCGCCTTCCTGGTGAAGGTGAGCCCGAGCATCCGCTCCGGGCGGGCCAGGCCGTTCGCGACCAGCCACACCAGCCGGGCGGCCATCGTCTCGCTCTTGCCCGAGCCCGCGCCGGCCACCACGGCGACGGGGCGCAGCGGCGCCGAAATGACGGCGGCCTGCTCAGGGGTCGGCGGCGGCAGGCCGAGCAGCCGGGCAAGCTGCGCCGGGTTGTATCTGATCCCGCCCCCGGCGGCATCGCCGGTCGGCGCGTCCCGGTTCGTGCTGTCCGCTGCGCGCGCGCCGCGCGGTGTCTCCTCGCGTGCTTCTCCGCCCGCTACGCGTGCGCCGCGCGGTGTCTGCCGGTTCGCTTCTCCGCCCGCTGCGCGTGCGCCGCTCACGGCGTGACCCCGCCGCCGTGCGGGTGGACCGGGCAGCAGCTCGCTACCGGGCAGGTGCGGCAGCCGGGATTGACCCGGGCCTGAAAGACCGGTCCGGCCATGCCGGCCGCCACCGTCTCCACCAGATGCTCGGCCCACCGGGGGTCCTTGTCGGTGCCCAGCGGCCGCTGGCGCTGCACCCGGGCCCGGCCGGTGAGCCCGGCTTTGCCCACCTGGACCAGCTCGGCTCCGCCCGGCTGGGTCAGCCCGAAACGCTCGAACGCACCCATCAGCACGGCCAGCTGGTACACGCCGAGCTGAGGACTGCGGTCCAGCTCCTGCTCGGCCGCGGCGCTGGCCCCGGTCTTGAGGTCGACCACCACGGCGCGGCCCTCATCGTCCCGCTCCAGCCGGTCCACCCGGCCGCTGATCTGCACCCGGCCCACCCGGATCCGCAGCTCCTGCTCCACCTCGACGAGCTCGCGCGGGTTTCCCGCCTGCCAGTCGAGGAACTTCCGGATCATCCGGCCCGCCACGGCCCGTTGCTTGGTCCCGTACCACGCACTGCCGAAGTCCAGGTGGTGCCAGATCTCGTCCACCCGGCCGGAGATCTCGGCGTCGGTGGCCCCGGCGGCGGCCAGCACGGCGGCCGCGTGGATGACCATGCCCAGGTGGGTCAGAACGCTGGGGGAGGCGCCACCGGCCGCGGACTCGATCAGCCAGCGCAGCCCGCAGCGCGTGAACGACTCAACCTGGGACGGTGACAGGCGCAGCGTCTCGCTCTCACCGGCGACCGGGCCGGGACTGGACAGCGCGGTCAGCGCGTACCACTGATCCGGGTGGGCGCCGCGCACGCCGGCTTCGGCCAGCCGGGCCAGCTCGGCGGCGGCCGCCTGACGCAGCGGGAACGGCCGGGCCGGATCGGTGGCCGTCCGGCGCAGGTCGGCGACGAGCGCGGGCAGGGACAGCCAGCGATGCTCCTGGCCGCCCGCCCGCTCGATCTCGACGTCGCCGCCAGCCAGCTCGGCCAGGAACCGTGACGGCCGCTCGTCGCTCTCCTCGCCGGACGCGGTCACGATGAGCCGCTTGCGCGCCCTGGTGCAGGCCACGTAAAACAGCCGGCGCTCCTCGGCCAGCAGCCCGGCCGTGATCGCGGCCGCCCGGCTGCCGTCGTCCGGTGCCCCGGGATCTGGCTCCGTCAGGTCGCCGACGGCAAGCAGCGAGCCGCGCAGGCGCAGGTCCGGCCAGCTTCCCTCCTGGACGCCGGCCACCACCACCAGATCCCACTCCAGGCCCTTGGACCGATGTGCGGTGAGGATGCGCACGGTGTCCTGGCGCGGGGCGCGCTCGGCCAGCGTGTCGCCCGGAATCTCCTGCCCGGACAAGCTGTCGAGGAACAGCCGCGGCACGCCGGGCGGCATGCGGTCGGTGAAGGTGGCCGCCGCGTGGAACAAGGCCACGATCGCGTCCAGATCCCGGTCGGCGGCCGCTCCCCTGGTCCCGCCGGCCGCACTGGCCGCCCGCATGGACTCGGCCAGCCCGGACGCCTCCCACACGGCCCACAGCACATCTTCCGCGCTGCCGCTGACAGCCGCCTCGCGCGCGACGGCCAGCAGCCGGGCCACCCGCTCGGCAGGCGCCGCGATGTGCCTGGCGACCAGGGTCAGCCCGCGCGGGTCGGCCAGCACGGCAGACAGCGGATGGGCGTCCGGCCGGGTGCCCGCCGCCTGCGCGACCGCGTGCAGCGAGCGCCGCAACCGGCGCAAGCCGAGCGCGTCGGTGGCGCCGAGCGGCCCGGTGAGCAGCTCGAGCGCGGCTTCCTCGTCAAGCGCGACGGGGATCAGCGCGCAGCGCACCAGGGTGATCAGCGGGCGGACGCCCGGCTCGGCGGCCAGCGGGACGTCGTCGCCGGCCACGGCGACGGGCACCCCCGCCACCTCCATCGCCCGGCGCAGCATGGGCACCTGGCGGACGGCCGAACGGACCAGCACCGCCATCGAGGACCAGGCGATGCCGTCCACCAGGTGAGCGCGTCGCAGCAGGTCGGCCACCAGCCCGGCCTCCTGGCTCGCGCTCTCCGCCACCAGGATGCGCACCTCGCCGGGCGGCGCGTCAGGCAGCGGGGTGAGCCGCCGGTGCGCGGCCGGGACGCTTCCTGAGCCGGCCGGCGGAGCCAGCCGCGGCGCGGCGGCCGGGACGCTTCCTGAGCCGGCCGGCGGAGCCAGCCGCGGCACGGCGGCCGGGACGCTTCCTGAGCCGGCGGGCAGCCGCCAGGCGATCCGCCGGGAGGCCTCCAGGAGCACCGGGCCGCTGCGCCGGCACACGCCCAGCGCGACCACGTCCGCGGGCCGGCCGTCCGCGGTGCGGAACCGGTCGGGGAAGCGGCCGATCGCCCTGGTGTCGGCGCCGCGGAACGCGTAGATGGACTGGTCGGGATCCCCCACCACGATCAGCTCGCGGCCGTCGCCGGCCAGCGCCCGCAGCATCGCCTCCTGTGCCGGGTCGGTGTCCTGGTACTCGTCCACTAGTACGCAGTCAT
>DASZAD010000224.1:0-8897 GCA_035945415.1 Streptosporangiaceae bacterium | reverse complement strand
CCCGAGCGGATGGACACCATCCCGCAACTCGGCACGCACGGGGACCTGGCCCGGCTGTGGGGATGGCTGGCCGACAGCGCCCGGCACCGCGCCTATCCGGGGTGGTTCGACCGCTGGCCGGATTACGAGAAGGCGGCCACAGCGCTGCGGACGTTTGAGGTGGTGGTGATCCCCGGCCTGTTGCAGACCGATCAGTACGCCCGCGCCGTGCTGCGGACCCGCATTGGCGACACGGACGAGGAAATTGACGCGATGGTGGAAGCGCGCATGGCACGGCAGGCCGTCCTCCGCCAGGACAAGCCGCCGACCCTGTGGGCCGCGCTGGATGAGGGCGTGCTGCGCCGTCCGGTAGGCGGCCCGCATGTTATGCGCGAGCAACTTAACCGGCTGGCCGAGGCAGCGAGGCTCCCGAATGTCGTCATCCAGGTCATCCCAGCGGGCACAGGCGCTCATGAGGGCCTGCGCGGCGGGGCATTCGTCATCGCGGACTTCGCGGACCATCCGTCCGTGGCCTACCAGGACACTGCGGTCCGGGGAATGATCGTTGACGATGGCGATGACGTGGCTTCTCTCATGGTCCTGTGGGATACGCTCAGGTCTGTGGCCCTGCCCGTGGCCGCATCCTTGGAGTTGATTGAGGAAGTAGCAAAGACATGGACCTGAGCCGCGCCGTATGGCGCAAGGCCAGCAGGAGCAGCAGTAACGGCGGGAACTGCGTGGAGGTTGCCCGCAACCTGCGTGGTGCCGTGGCTGTCCGTGACAGCAAGAATCCTGACGGCCCGGTGCTCGCCTTCACGCCTGCCGGCTGGCAGGCGTTCACCGCTCAGGTGAAGGCCGGACGGCACGACCTGACCTGAGCCGGACGGGGGGTCAGAGATTAAGGGGGTATCCTCGTGCCCCGACTCCGTAGATCTCTTGGCGATCGGGAATATGCCCTTGGGTCCACTCTGCCGATAGATTTCGTCAAACGACAGCAGCCTAACCTCAGACCCCGTTTCCAATGCTTGAGAATCCTGCGTCTGGTGCTGAGATACGCCATCGGTCGCCGTGAATACGAACTCACGTTCCTCTGGCTCCGATGCAACCGCGGCCAATGACGGAAAAGACAGCCGGGGCCGTCTACTCGCTGACGATGGCGTGCAGGATGTTCAGCTTCGCCGCGCGGCGGCTTGGCCAGATCGCAGCCGCGGCGCCGGCCAGGCCTGCGAGCACCACGACGATCACCAGAGTCAGCACCGGCAGGCTGAACACGTTGACCCCCTGGTCCTTCATGGCCAGCACCAGCGCCCAGCCGAAGAAGACGCCGACGATCAGGCCGAGCAGTGTCCCCTGCAAGGCGATGATCACCGACTCCCAGCGGATCATGGCCCGTAGCTGATGCCTGGTCATGCCCACCGCGCGCATCACGCCAAGCTCACGGGTCCGTTCGACGATCGACAGCGCCAGCGTGTTGCCGATGCCGAGCAGGGCGATCAGGATCGCGAGCGCGAGCATGGCGTAGACGAGCATCAGCAACTGCTGGATCGGCTTGGCCCGCTCAGCCTTGTACGCGGCCTGGTCCATGACGGTGGTGCCGGAGTACCTGGTGGCGACGGCGCGGACCGCCGTCAGCGTGGCCGCTGTGCTGACGCCTGGCGCCTTCTCCACGAATACCTGGCTGTCGTAGCGGACCGAGAAGTTGGCATCGAACGCCTGATTGCCCATGAAGAAGCGCGGCGCGGGCGCAGCAGTGGCGTCCCCGTAGATCAGCGCCACCCTCAGCGTCTGCCGCCCGGTGTCCCGGAACAGCACCGGCACGATGCTGCCGAGCGTCAGGTGGCCGGCGGCGGCCACGTCCTTGTAAACGGCGATGCCGTCGCGGCCGAGGCCTGCGATCGACCCCTGGACGGGGCTAACATCGAAGATCTTGCTGGCAGCGGCCGGGTCGACAGCGGACACCTGCTCGACCTTGCCGAGGATCTGCATGGAGCCGACGGCGACCCCGGTGGCCACCGATACCTGAGGTAGCTTGCCGAGCTGCCGGGCCAGGTTCGGGTCCACGCCGCCCATCAGGCCGCCGCCGGAGTCGATCACGATATCCCCCGCGAACGTGCTGTCGATGGTCCGGTTGACCGACGCGGTTGTCGAGGAGGCGAGGATCGTGATGAACCCGACCAGGCCGACGCCGATCATCAGCGCGGACGCGCTGGCCGCGGTGCGCTTGGGGTTGCGCATCGCGTTCAGGCGCGCTAGCTTCCCGGTGACTCCACGCAACCAGGGCAGCGGCGCGCCTATCGCCCGGCTCAGTGGCAGCGACACGGTACGGCCGAGCACGGACACCCCGAAGAACACCAGCAACGCGCCGGCGCCGACCACCAGGACCTTGCTGGCGACGCTGGTGAACAGGCCGGTGAACAGCGCGGCCACCCCCAGGGCCAGGATCGCCGTCCCGACCATGACGCGTTCCTTGGAGCCGTAACCGGTGCTGCCGGCGGTCACCTCCTGCATGGCCGCGACCGGGGGCACCTTGGCCGCCTTGCGGGCCGGCGAAACGGCGGCGACGAGCGTCACGGTCAGGCCCGCCAGGCCCGAAACTATGGCCGTGCCCGCAGTGAAGACGATCCCGCCGCCGGGCAGGCCGAAGCCGAGGCCGCTGAGCATGGCCTTCAGGCCCGCGGCCACGGCGACCCCGGCGGCCAGCCCGATCAGCGACGCGATGATACCGACCGCCACGGCCTCGAGCAGCACCGACCCGAGCACCTGTCGCCTGCTCGCGCCCAGCGCTCGCAGCAGGCCGTTCTCCCTGGTGCGCTGCGCGATCGTGATCGAGAACGTGTTGAAAATCATGAAGGCGCCGACCAGGAGCGCGACGACGGCGAAAATCAGCATGAACGTGTTGAAGAACGACATTGCCCTGGCGAAGGCATCCTGCAGTTCCTTGGTCAGCGCCGCTCCGGTGATCGCTTCCAGGCCGTGCGGGAGCGCCTGCCGCAGATTGCTGACGAGTTGCTGTTGTGACATGCCCGGCTTGGCGACGAACAGGATGCTGGTGAACTTCCCTGGTGCCGCGACGAGCCGCTGCGCGACCGGGGTGGTGAACAACACCACGGACGCACCGCCCGGGCTGTCAGCAGTGCCGAACCCGATGATCCCCACGATCTTGACTCGCTGCGGCGGCCCCTTGACCAGGACAGTGGTCGTGTCACCGACCCGGAGATGGCCGTCGGTCGCGCTCTTCTTGTCGATCACCACCTGGCCGGCGGCCTGCGGGGCGTGCCCGGCCACGAGGTGCCACGGGTTGAGAGCGGCCACCTGGTTCCAGTTGCCGCCCAGCGTCGGCGCGCCAGCGGCCGGATTGCCCAAGGCCTGGCCATTCTTCCCGATTAGCCTGGTGTATCCGAAGACGCTTCCCTCATCCGCTGCGACTCCGGGAATCCGGCTGAGCCTGCGAACAAGCGAAGCAGCGACGAAGGGGCGCTGCTCGCCGGTGTTCTGCACGCCGTTGAACGCCGCGGTGGCCCGGACCACGGCGTCGGTGCCCTTGTAAACGCCCGCGGACAGGTCGTTGAAGGTTTGGCCGAGCGTGTCGGTGAGCACCAGCGTGCCCGCCATGAACGCGACGCCAAGCACGACCGCCAGCGCGGTGGCGAAGAGGCGGAACTTCCTGGCCAGCAGTCCGCGCACGATTACCTTGATCATGGTGGTTCACTCCCCGAACCGCTTCATCCGCTCCAGCACCCGGTCGGCCGTAGGCTGGTGCATCTCGTCCACGATCCGCCCGTCGCCGAGGAACACGATGCGGTCGGCGTAGCTGGCCGCGGTCGGGTCGTGCGTGACCATGACGATCGTCTGGCCCATCTCGTCCACGGCCCGGCGCATGAACCCGAGCACCTCGGCGCCCGCGTGGGAATCCAGGTTCCCCGTCGGCTCGTCAGCGAAGATGATCTCGGGACGGCTGGCGAGCGCTCTGGCCACCGCGACCCGCTGCTGCTGGCCGCCGGACATCTCGTCCGGGCGGTGCTGCAGCCGGGCGCCGATGTCCATCGTCTCAATGATCTTGGAGATCCAGGCCTGATCACCCTCCCGCCCCGCGAGCAGCAGCGGGAGCGTGATGTTCTCCGCCGCGGTGAGCGTCGGCACCAGGTTGAACGACTGGAACACGAATCCCACGTGGTCGCGACGCAGGATGGTGAGCTGGTGATCGTTGAGCGTGCTCAAATCGGCGTCGCCGATGAAGGCCTTCCCGGAGGTGAGGTTGTCCAGGCCGGCCACGCAGTGCAGCAGCGTCGACTTGCCAGAGCCCGACGGGCCCATGATCGCGGAATAGCGCCCGGCCGCGAACTCGACCGTGACGCCGTCGAGGGCGCGCACCTCAACCTGGCCCCTGCCGTAGACCTTGACCGCGTCCACGGTCCGTGCGGCGGTTTTCTGCACCACCCCGGACGGCACAGGCGTGAAGATAGTGGCCATCACAGACTCCCTCCGGCCCGGAGCAGGAGCCGGACACGCTTGGAACTCCCGGCCACGTCGGCCGTGGCCCGTGCCGGCCTTACAGCGGGCGCCGATCTCATTACGGCCATCGTGACCAGCTACCGGTGGGAGCGAAGGGGGCGAACGGCCTCAACCGTGGTGGCGAAGGCCCCTACGGGGGGGACTGTGTACCCCCGATTCTGAGATACCGGCTCGCGCTCTGGGCCGATGCCGGGCGGACGAGCGGCGGGCGAGACGCGGAACGAAGGCAGACGTGAACGGACGAAGCCGGCCGAAGGCAGCACGGATAACGGCGGTGACCGGTGCCGTGCTGGTCGTTGCGTGCAGCGCGGCGGCGTGTTCGGCCGGACCCGCCGCATCGCCCGGTCAGAGCCTGCGGGGGCAGAAGCTGGCGGTCGCCGCGGTCTGGTCGGGCGTTGAACAGCAGCATTTCGAGCTCGTGCTGCGTGCGTTCACCCGCCAGACCGGGGTGTCCGTTACCTATACATCGGCCGGGTACAGCGTCCCGGCCTTCCTCGCGGCCCGGCTGGCGGAAGGCCGGCCGCCGGACGTGGCGTTCCTCCCGCAGCCTGGCCTGCTCGACAGGTATGCCACGGAGCATCGGCTCGTTCCGCTCAACGGCATCGCCGGCAGCGACGTGGCCAGCAACTACGGCCCGGCCTGGCGCGAACTCGGGTCGGTCGGCGGCACGCTCTACGGAGTCTGGTTCAAGGCCGCCAACAAGTCCCTGATCTGGTACAACGAGGACGTCTTCGAGCGGGAGGGCCTGGCCCCACCGGCTAGCATCGACGGGCTGGTATCGCTGGCGCACCGGCTAGCCAGGTCGGGGATGCCGGCGTTCGCGGTCGGCGGCGGGGACGGCTGGACGCTGGCGGACTGGTTCTCGAACCTCTACCTCCGCCAGGCCGGGCCGCGGCGGTACGATCTCCTGGCGGCGCACAAGATCCCGTGGACCGACCCCTCGGTCAAGGCCGCGCTCCCGCTGCTGGCCAGGGTGCTGGACCCGCGGGTTGTCGCCGGCGGGCCGCGAGGAGCGCTGGCGACCAGCTACTCCGGATCGGTCCGGCAGGCCTTCGCGACTCCTCCCGCCGCGGCGATGGTATTCGAGGGCGACTTCGTCGCCGGGATTATCAGCGGCGAGACCCGCGCCAATCTCGGCGTCGACGCCGGAGTCTTCCAGTTCCCGACGGTCGCGCGGCCGGGCCCGGCGGTGGTGGCCGGAGGCGACGCCGCGGTGCTGATGCGCCGCTCCGCCGCCGGGGATGCGCTCATCCGGTACCTGGCCAGCCCGCAGGCCGCGGCCATCTGGGCGAGGCTGGGCGGATTCGTCTCGCCGAACATCAACCTGGGCCTGTCCGCCTATCCCGACGAGATCAGCAGGTCCATCGCTGCCAGCCTGCTGGAAGCGGGCGACAACTTCCGGTTCAGCCTGTCCGACCTGACCCCGGCCGGCTTCGGCGGAACGGAGAGGCAGGGGATGCGGAAGATCCTCCAGCAGTTCCTGCTCGGCCGTGACGTCAACGCAACCGCCGCGCAACTGGAGCATGCGGCGCAGAAGGCGTACGGGCCATGACCGGCATGCCGTGTTCAGCCCGGCCGCGGAAGGATGCCGTGGCGTTCCAGCCAGGCGCGCGCCTCCGCCAGCACGCCGGCGCCGGCCACCTCGATGCGCCAATCCATGAACAGCAGCGCGTTGGAGGTCAGCTGGGCGGAGACGGCGTTCACGGCGCCGGCCAGCCGCTTGCCGTACTGCGTCATCGCGTGGTCGGTGATCACCGGCACGACGCTCTCCACGGGCTGCAGGTGGCGATCATCGGTGAGCAAGGCCAGATCGCCAGTGGCCAGGTTCCCGTCGGTGGTGTCCAGAACCGCGACGTTGACCACGCCGTCCCGCAGCGCGATGACCCGCTGTGTCTCGGTGTCGAATGGCACGAACCTCGCGAAACGAAGCCCGTATGCCTCGCGCAGCCCGGGCAGGCAGTACAGCCTCTCCGGGCATTCCGGGGCACCGCCGAGGGTGAGCCCGCTCGCGACCCGCCGCAGGTCGCTCACCGTGCGCAGGCCAAGGCGATGAGCGGTTGCCGCGGTGACCACCACGCCGTTCTGGTCCTGAGCCCGGGCCGGAGTCGTGACCTGGACATGCCACGGGGCAAGCGCGCCGGCCAGCGCGGCCCGGACCGCTGCCGGATCCGACATTGGGACTCCCGGATCGGGCACGAGGCTGGTCAGCGCGGTCCCGAGGTACTCGGGAACCACGTCCACCAGACCCTGCTCGAGTGCGGGCTGGACAAGCTCCCGCGGACCGAGGTCGAGCCGGAGCTGGACGGGGATGCCGGCGTGCTGGATGGCCAGCCCGAAGATCGCCGCCAGAAGCTCGCTTTCCGTGAAGTTGAACGAGGCGACTACCACGGTGCCACGATCCACGCCGCCGCCGTGCGACGGCGCTCTGCCCGGCTGACACGAAGCGATAAGCATGAGCCCCAGCGAGCAGGCGACGAAGGCGGCCACACGCCGGTGCGCGGTTCCCAGCCGGCTGGCTGTCGTCCGGACGGACATGGTCTCACCTTCTCCGCCATACCAGCCTGCCGTTGCGGCGCGGGGCCTTTGACGGCGGCGTGGCGATGACGACGCTACCGGCGCCCAGCCCGGATCCCGTAGGGTCCGAAGTCACTCCTCTCATATCCGGGTCGCTTCGCGGGCGGCGGCGCAGGCCGTCCGGCGAGCCGCCGCCGCTGCCCCGCCACATCAACCACAGCACCCGCTGGTACCTGCTGCTGGCTGGGGTAGCCGGGGCCCTGTGGGCTGGCATGTCGGTCCCCGTGGCCCTCGGCGTCATCACCAGGGCCGACCTCGCGGTGCTCCGGGCGGCCGGCACGGTACGCGGCGCCTGGCAGACCCGCCTGATGCTCGACATCAACGCGCTGGCGTCGCCGTGGACGGTACGAGTGCTCGCGTTCGGCACCATCGCGGTGCTCGTTGCGTCGCGCCGGTTCCGGCACCTTGCCGCCTATCTGTTCATAGTTCTCGCCGCCACGCTGCTGATCTCGGCCATGACGCTGGAGATCGGCCGGATGCGGCCTGCCGGGATCCAGATCCTCGGGCCCTGGCAGGGCTACTCACAGCCGTCGCGGCCGGTGGCGGTGCTGGCCCTGGCCCTGGTGGGAGTGCTTTACACGCTGGTGCCAGCCGGGCGGTGGCGGAACCGGGGGAAGTGGGCGGCCGCGGTCATCGTCGCCGCTTTCTGCGCCGCCCGGCTGTACCTGGCCGTGGATCATCCAACCGACCAGCTGGCCGCGTTGATCATCGGCTGGCCGCTGGCCGTGGTGGCGTTCCGGTTTGCGGTCCCAACCGACGTCTTTCCCGTCTCCTACCGGGGCGGGCGCAGGGCGCACCTCGACATCGAGGGCCGCCGCGGAGCGGCGATCGTCACGGCGCTGGATCATCAGCTTGGCCTCACCGTCACCAGCGTGGAACCGTTCGGCCTGGAGGCGTCGGCCGGCTCGACCCCGCTGCGCATCCAGATCCGCGGCCCCGACGGCGGGAACACCACGCTGTTCGGCAAGCTATATGCGCTCAACCACCTCAGATCCGACCGCTGGTACAAGCTGGCCAGGACCGTTATCTACGGGCGGCTCGAAGACGAGAAGCCGTTCTCCACCGTGCGCAGGCTGGTCGAGTACGAGGATCACCTGCTGCGCCTGATGCGCGATTCCGGGCTGCCCACGCCCAGGCCCTACGGTCTCGTGGAGATCACGCCGGAACGCGAGTATCTGATCGTGATGGAGTTCTTCGCGGGCAGCCAGGAGATACGTAACGCGCCGGTGGATGACCGGGTCATCGACGACGCGCTTCGCGTGGTGCGGCGCATGTGGGACACGGGGGTGGCGCACCGCGACATCAAACCCTCGAACATCCTGGTGCGGGACGGCAAGGTCCTGCTCATCGACGTCGCGTTCGCCGCGGTACGGCCGACACCCTGGCGCCAGGCGGTGGACCTGGCCAACATGATGCTCACCCTGGCCCTGGCCAGCAGCCCCGACCACGTCTACGAACGGGCGCTGAGCGTCTTCGCCGCGGATGACATGGCCGAAGCCTTCGCCGCATGCCGGAGCATCACCATCCCCAGCCAGCTCCGGTCCCTGATGCGCGCGGACGGGCGCCACCTCACCGGCCGCTTCCGCCAGCTCGCCCCCGCGCGACGTCCCGTGCCCGTCCAGCTCTGGGATATCCATCGGGTGGGGATCACGGCGGCGTTGCTCGCGGCTCTCGTGGCGGCGGTCGTCCTGTTCGGCGTCTCGCTGAGGGTGGCGGGACTGCTATGACAGCGCGGCAAAGTCCTCCAAGGCGCGGCCGCCGCCCCGTGCGCGGCCGGCCGGGCACGCTGGTGGCGACCGTGACGCTCGCCGCAGCTGCCGCGCTCACCGGCT
>DASZAD010000223.1:0-5075 GCA_035945415.1 Streptosporangiaceae bacterium | reverse complement strand
CGTCCACCTCGGCCGCCAGCTCGGGGGTGTCGGGCTGACCGGCGCACAGGACCAGCTGGGCGGCCGGGTCGAGGCCGGTGGCCGCGCGCAGCAGGACGGGCACGCCCTTCTGCCGGGTGACCCGGCCGACGTACAGGACGTAGGGCCTGCCGGGATCGACGCCGCACTTGGCCAGCGCGTCGGCGCCGGGATCGGGAGCGTACTCCCGGGTGTCGATCCCGTTGCGGATCACCCGCACCCGTTCGGGGACGACGGCCGGATAAGCGGAGAGCACGTCCTCGCGCATTCCGTCGGACACCGCCACCACGGCGGCGGCGGCTTCCACGGCCGTGCGCTCGCACCACGAGGAGAGCGCGTACCCGCCGCCGAGCTGCTCCGCCTTCCACGGCCGCAGCGGTTCGAGTGAGTGCATGGTCATCACGTGCGGCACCCCGTACAGCAGGGCCGCCAGGTGGCCGGCCAGGTTGGCGTACCAGGTGTGCGAGTGGACCAGGTCCGCGCCCCCGGCGGCCGCCGTCATCGACAGGTCGGTCGAGATCGTGGCCAGCGCAGGGTTCGCGCCCGCCAGCAGTTCCCAGGGCCGGTGGGCCACCGCTCCGGGCCGGTCCGCGCCCTGGCAGTGCACGGTGACGTCCACCAGCGAGGCGAGCTCCCGGGCCAGATACTCCACGTGCACGCCGGCCCCGCCGTAAACCTCGGGCGGGTACTCGCGGGTCAGCAGGGCCACTCGGAGCCTGGCGGTCACGGCGTCACCTGCTGGCCCTTGCCGACCACGGTCACCCCGCCGACGGAGACCACGAAACCACGCGCCCGGTCGTGCTCCTTGTCCACGCCGACCGCCGCGCCCGCGGGCACCACGACGCTCTTGTCCAGGATGGCGTCCCTGACCACCGCGCGCTGTTCGATCCGGGTGTTGTGCATGACGACCGAGCGCTCCACCGTGGCCCAGTCGTCCACCCGCACGCCCGGCGACAGGACCGACTCGCGGACCAGGGCGCCGGAGATGATCACGCCGTTGCTGACCACGCTGTTGACCGCCCGCCCGACCCGGTCCCCGTCCTCGTGGACGAACTTCGCGGGCGGCTGCGTGGGTACCTGGGTGAGGATCGGCCACCGGTCGTTGTACAGGTTGAAGATCGGGTGGACGGCGCACAGATCCATCTGCGCCTCGTAGTAGGAGTCCAGGGTGCCCACGTCGCGCCAGTATCCGGCGTCGCGCTCGGTGGCGCCCGGCACCTCGTTGTCGAGGAAGTTGTACACCTGCGCGGCGCGCTGTCCGACAAGCATGGGGATGATGTCGCCGCCCATGTCGTGCCGGCTGGCGCCGTCCACCGCGTCCTTGCGCAGCGCGTCCACCAGGACGTCGGCATCGAACAGGTAGTTGCCCATGGAGGCGTAGGCCTGGTCGGGCCGGCCCGGCATGGCCGGCGGGTCGGCCGGCTTCTCCAGGAACCCTTCGATCGAGCGGCCGTCCGCGCCGGTCCTGATGACCCCGAACGCCGTCGCCTCGGTCCGCGGCACCGGGATGGCGGCCACGGTCACGCCCGCCCCGGAGGCGACGTGCTGGTCGATCATCTGCTGCGGCTCCATCCGGAAGACGTGGTCCGCGCCGAAGACGATGACCAGGTCCGGCTGGTCGTCGTAGATGAGGTTGAGTGACTGGTGGATCGCGTCCGCCGAGCCGGTGTACCAGTGCGGGCCGAGCCGCTGCTGCGCGGGGACCGGCGTCACGTAGTTGCCGAGCAGGGTGCTCATCCGCCAGGTCAGGCTGATGTGCCGGTCCAGGCTGTGGCTCTTGTACTGGGTCAGCACGCAGATCCGCAGGCAGCGCCCGTTGACCAGACTGGACAGCGCGAAGTCGATCAGCCGGTAGAAGCCGCCGAACGGGACGGCGGGCTTGGCGCGGTCGTCGGTGAGCGGTGCCAGCCGCCTGCCCGCGCCGCCGGCCAGCACGATGCCGAGGACCCGTTTCTCCGCCACCGCACGCCTCCTTCGGCCCTCACTCAGACTAGGGTCTGTCCCCCCGGACGCCTCCCGCCGGAGGCCGCCGGACGCGCCCTGGCGCTGGAGATCAAGTCGTCCAAGGCGCGGGCGGAGCCCAGCGAGGTGTCCACCGCCAGCCACCGGGGCTCCTCCTGGCCGGCCACGGCGGCCTGGATGTGCCTGATGGCGGCGGTGAACGAATACCGGTCGTCCCCAGCGCCCGGGCGGGTGACCGCATCCTGGCCGGGCAGGTGGACGACGAACCGGTCCCCGGCCGCCGGGTGGAAGGGGTTGGTGATGTCGATCTGGCCGGCCGTGCCGAGCAGCCGGCTGAACGTGTCGAGCGCCCGCCGGAAGCCGCAGGACAGCAGCAGCCTGCGCCCGCCAGGGAAGTCCAGGTAGCCCCAGGTGGCCACGTCCACCCCGACCGGGTTCCAGATCGCGCTGGCTCGCGCCGCCTCGGGCTCGGTGCCGAAGAGGTGGCGGGCCAGCGCGACCGGATAGCACCCCACGTCGTTCAGCGCACCCCCGGCCAGCTCAGCGGACAGCCTGATGTTCGGCACCGCTTCGTTAATCATGAAATGAAAGCCGGACTGGATCTCCTGCAGCTCACCGATTTCCCCCTCGGCCAGCAGGAGGCGGATCCTGGCCATCTGGTCGTGAAACGGGAAGACGAACGCCTCCCACAGCAAGGTGCCGGTCTGGCTGGCCGCGGCGAGGACCTGTTCGGTCTCGGCCAGCGAGCCGGCCAGCGGTTTCTCGCACAGCACCGGCTTGCCCGCCCGCAGCGCGCGGATCGTCCACTCCGCATGCAGCCGGTTGGGCAGCGCGACGTAGACCGCCTCGACGCCGGGATCGTCGATGAGCCGCTGGTAGCCGGACACTCCCCGCTCCACGCCGTGCTCGGCCGCCCACCCGGCGGCGTGGTCGCCGTCGCGGCTGGCCACGGCGGCCGCGATCCCGCCCGCCTCGGCCAGCGCCGGCAGGAAGGCCTTGCGGGCGATCCCGGCGGTGCCGAGGATCCCCCACCGCAGCCGGCCGGTCATCGGCATCACCCGCCCTTCCGCTGGCATTATGCCGCGCCGGCCGGATCCCCTCGCCGGCGATGTGGCCGCAGACGCCCGTCCTTAGCCGCGTATTTCCCTTTTTGTCATGTTCTGGGGGAACGCTCGACTTCCGGCCCTCCACCGCCATCGTGGTCACCTACGACGACTCCGACGGCTGGTATGACCACAAGGCCGCGCCGGCTCCACCCGCACCTGACCCCCGCTGCTCACCGACCCGGCCAGCGGCGAGCCGATGCCGTAGCTCCCCCGTAGCCCTCGGTTGTGCGCCGGAACAGTGTCCGGGCGGCCCGGTTGTGCAACCGGTCTTCCGGTCGCCTGCCGGGCATATCGATCCGCCGGAACCTGGAGGATGATGCTGGAAGACGCGTGGGGAGGTACGCCATGACCAGTCTCAGCTCCATCCTGGAGAAGACCGCCGCGGAGCATCCCAGCCACCACAGGACCTCCGGTGACCGCGCCGCCCGCTGACAAAGCCGAGCCTGTCCGGGAGGCGGGCGAGGAGACCATGGCCGCCCAGGCGGCGGAGGCGGCTGGCGCGCTCGACCTGCTGCTCACCGACGCCGCGCTGGGCGTACTGCGCCTGTTCCGCCCGGACGCCGCCATGCTCCGGCTGGCCGCGGCGCTGGCCGGCAAGCCGCACGTCGCCGGCGGCACGGCGGCGTTGCTGGCCGCCGAGCTCGGGAAGATCATCTCAGGCGGCTCCACGGTCGCCCCGAACCGGCGCGACCGGCGGTTCGCCGATCCGGCCTGGACCTCCAACCCGTTCCTGCGGCGCGCTGTCCAGGCCTACCTGGCCGCCGGCCAGGCGGCAGAAGGACTGCTCGCCGCCGCCGGGCTGGGCTGGCGGGACGGCGAGCGGATGAAGTTCCTGCTGGCCAACCTCATCGCCGCGGCGGCACCGAGCAACAACCCGCTGATCAGCCCGGTCGCGTGGAAGGCCGCCATCGACAGCGGCGGACTGTCGGCCGTGCGCGGGATCCGGGCGCTGGTCTCGGACCTGGCGTCGCCGCCCCGGGTGCCGGCCATGGTGGAGCCTGGCGCGTTCGAGGTCGGCAAGGACCTGGCCGCCACGCCCGGGGCCGTGGTGCACCGCACCGAGGTCTTCGAGCTGATCCAGTACCGGCCGGTGACCGAGACCGTCTACCGGTACCCGCTGGTCATCGTGCCCCCCATGGTCAACAAGTTCTACATCACCGACCTGGCCCCCGGCCGCAGCATGATCGAGTACCTGGTCAGCCAAGGCCACCAGGTGTTCGTCGCCTCCTGGCGCAATCCGGATCGCAGACACCGGGACTGGAACCTCGACACCTACGGCGGCGCCGTGCTGGAGGCCCTGGAGACGGCGTGCAGCATCACCCGCGCTGCCCGGGCCAGCCTGTGCGCGCTGTGCTCGGGCGGCATCGTCTCGTCCATGGTCGCCGCGCACCTGAACGAGACGGGCCGGATGGACCGGCTGGCCAGCCTGTGCCTCGGGGTGACCGTGCTCGACCAGTCCCGGGCGGGCACCGCCTCCGCGCTGCTGGACGAAGGCGCCGCCCGGGCGGCGAAGGCGGCCTCACGCGCCCGCGGCTACCTGGACGGCCGGGCGCTCGCTGAGATCTTCGCCTGGCTGCGACCCGACGACCTGATCTGGAACTACTGGGTCAACAACTACCTGCGGGGCAAGAAGCCGCCGCCGTTCGACATCCTGTACTGGAACGCCGACACCACCCGGCTGCCCGCCGCCCTGCACGCCGGCTTCATCGACCTCGGCCTGGCCAACGCGCTGACCCAGCCGGGCAAGGCCACCATGCTCGGCTCGGCGGTGGACCTGTCCAAGGTGGACGTGAACGGCTACGTGGTGGCGGGCGTGGCCGATCACCTGTGCCCCTGGCAGTCCTGTTACCGCAGCACGCAGCTGCTCGGCGGCACTTCCCGGTTCGTGCTGTCGACCAGCGGGCACATCGCCGCCCTGGTCAACCCGCCCGGGAACCCCAAGGCGAGCTTCTACACCGGCAAGCAGAACCCGGCCGACGCCGACGAATG
>DASZAD010000222.1:0-8244 GCA_035945415.1 Streptosporangiaceae bacterium | reverse complement strand
GCAGGTAAGGTTCGCCCGGCCCGGCCCGGCCGCCGGCCCGGTCCCGTTCATGATCGATGGGGAGTTTCTACCAGTCCCGGCCATAAAAGTCCGCATCGATCTTGACTGGGATCGCCGGTCCGCCGCCCTATCGGCCGGGCCGGCGTAGCCAGTCACGGCACCAGGCCGTGTCTCGTGGATCTTGGTGCCAGTGCTGGCCAGCGCGCCTCCGGCGCGACGGGCGGTGTCCAGGCGGCGTCCGGCCAGGCGGAGGAGGAGTCAACAGTGGAACTATTGGCGACGACCCCGGGGCCCCCGGCGAAGACGCGCCAGCGTTTTCCCCGGGGGGCGTCCCTGTGCTGGCTTCAACCGGGGCCGGTCGTCGTCTGGGCGCCGATCCGCGCCGCTGAAGATCTACGAGACATGACCTAGGAGTGAGCATGGATCTGTTCGATCTGTCCGGAAAGGTCGCCGTGGTGACCGGAGGCAGCCGCGGGATCGGGCTGATGATCGCGCGCGGCCTGCTGGAGGCCGGGGCCCGGGTCTACATCAGCTCTCGCAAGGCGGACGCCTGCGCTGTGGCGGAACGCGAGCTCAGCCAGTACGGGACCGTGTTCGCGATCCCGGCCGACCTGTCCATCGAGGCGGAGTGCCAGCGCCTGGCCGACGAGGTCGGCGTCCGCGAGCAAGCTCTGAACGTGCTGGTCAACAACGTCGGCGCTACCTGGGGAGCGCCGATCGAGGAATACCCCGCCGCGGCCTGGGACAAGGTCGTCAACCTCAACCTGAAGGCGCCGTTCTTCCTGATCCGGGCGTTCCTGCCGCTGCTGGAGGCGACCGGGACGGAGGACGACCCGGCCCGGGTGATCAACATCGGCAGCATTGACGGGCTGCGGGTGCCGCTCTTCCCGACCTACGCCTACTCCGCCACCAAGGCGGGGCTGCACCACATGACCCGGGTCCTGGCCCGTGAGCTCGGCCCCCGGCGGATCACGGTCAACGCCGTGGCTCCGGGGCCGTTCGAGTCGAAGATGATGGCGCAGACCCTGGAGACGTTTGGCGACGCGATCATCGCCGCGGCACCGCTGCGACGAATCGGCCGCCCCGACGACATGGCCGGGGTGTCCATCTACCTGGCCTCCCGGGCCGGGGCTTACGTCACTGGCGCCGTCATCCCGGTCGACGGCGGCATCGCCACGACCGTGTGAGCGGGTCCCGCGATCAGGTGTCCCGCCTGTGGCGCGTGCCGCCGACCGAACCGGCCAGGCCGGTCAGGCCGTAGACGGCGGCTCCGTGCCACACCCCGCTGAAGATCCCGCCGAACACGCCGCCGCCGAGCGCCACGGAGAGGACGAAGACGATCGCGGCACAGACGGCGGCCGGAAGCACCGCGAACCGCCAAGGGTTGCTGCGCGCCCACCGGAGGGCTCGCCCGGACCGCGAGCTCAGCAGCGCACCCGCCGCGGCGACGGTCAAGAAGGCCAGAACCCCCAGCGAAACGGAGCCGCTGACCGCGCTGAGCCCGATGCTGCCCCCGATGAGGTGCAGTCCCAGGTCGCCCAGCCCGACGACGGCGCCGGTCGTCGCGGCTGCGGTCCACGGAGCGCTGGACAGCGCCGCACCGGAGACGGTGGCTTCCTCGCGCCTGGACAGATCTTCCGTCCTGGTTGGTGCGGACATGGCCACTCCCTGCTGTCAGAATCGCCCGAGCTTCCCCCTTGACCCGTTCACGTTATATCGTGAATGTGCTCTAACGCAAACGGTTAGTCCGCCCAGGTCACCAGCTAGAGAGAGGCATAGGCTCCCGTGATTTCTGTCACGTTGGGCAATCCTCAGGGGGCATTCAGCGTATGTCCAGCCAGGTTGGGCTAACTAGGGGAGAGCGCGAACCGGCCGTGGCAACCAGCTGCGGCGCGCCGTCAGGGCCAGAACGCGAATTACGCTAGTTCCGGCAAAGGTGATGAGGATGCACGAAGAGCACAACGACAGCGACCAGCCGCTGGACTACGGCAACGCCCAGGAGCCCGGCACCACGCCGGCCGACGACCCGGGTGCGTCGCAGGATTCCGGCGCGCTGCGCGATTCCGGCGAGCCGTACGATTCCGGCGCGCCGCAAGGCTCCGGGGCACCCCCAGCTCCGGACGCTGTCGTCTCGCAGGGCTCTGACGCGCCTCCGGCGCAGGACGCCGGCACCACGCCGGCCGCGCCGCCGCCCCCACACCTGGACTCTCCAGCCGAAGATACTGGCCCCTTCCAGACCGCAGGCGCGCCTCAGGCCCAGGATCCGGGCTCGCCTTCGGCACCAGGCGTCGCCGCGCCACCACCGCCGCCCGCCCCCGGTTACGAGCGGCCGATGGTCTACGGCGGCACGCCGCCACCGCCTCCAGGCGGCTATCCTCCGCCGACGGGCTACGGCCAGCCCGGCTACGGCCAGCAGCACGGCTACGGACAGCAAGGATACGGGCAGCAAGGATACGGCCAGCCCGGCTACGGCCAGCCCGGCTACGGCCAGCCCGGTCACGGCCAGCCCGGTCACGGCCAGAGTGGATACCACTACGGTTACGACACCAGACCGGGCGGCTACCAGCCGGGCGGGCGCGGCTACGGATCGAGCGGCTACGCCTCGCCTGGCTACGACCAGGCCTCCCCTGGCTACGGCCAGCCCGGCTACGGCCAGCCCGGCTACGGCCAGCCCGGGTACGACCAGCCCGGCTACGGCCAGCCCGAGTACGGCCAGCACGGCGGCTACCTTCCCGGCGACATCATCGGCTACGGCCCGCAGGAGCCGCGCCCGCCGCGGCGCGGTGCCCGGGTGCTCACCTACGTTGTCGTCGCGGCGCTGGCCGCGGGGATCGGAGCCGGACTGGTCCTGGCCCTCAAGAATCCCAGCAACCCATCCGGCAACACCGGCGCGCTGCCGGGCTCGAGCTCCGGCCCGACCTCGGGCGGATCGGGCGGCATCAACGCGAACAATGCCTCCGTCGAAGCCGTGAAGGCCAAGGTCAGCCCGGGAATCGTCGACGTGATCTCGACTCCCAGCTACCAGAGCGGGCAGCTTGAGGGGACCGGGATGGTCATCAGCTCGAACGGCCTGGTGCTGACCAACAACCATGTCATCCAGGGCACCTCGAAGGTCGTGGCGAAGGTCGCTGACACCGGCCAGACCTTCACGGTGACGGTGCTCGGCACCGACGCGTCCCAGGACGTCGCGCTGCTCAAGCTCAACGGCGCTTCCGGGCTGAAGACGGTCGCGCGCGGCGACTCCGACGCGGTCCGGCTTGGCGACCAGGTCGTCGCGCTCGGGAACGCCGGGGGCCAGGATGGCCCGCCGCAGGTCGCGAGCGGCCGTATTACCAACCTGAACCAGTCGATCCAGGCATCCGACCAGGGCGCGGGGACTCTGGAGAACCTGCACGGGATGCTGGAGACCAACGCGCCGATCGTGTCGGGCGACTCCGGCGGTGCGCTGGCCAACATGCGCGGACAGGTGATCGGGATGAACACCGCCGCGAACAGCAACAGCATCGGCGGCGGCGCGACCATGGGGTTCGCGATTCCCATCAAGCGGGCACTGTCGATCGCCAGTCAGATCACCGCCGGGCAGGGCACGGCCCAGATCCAGATCGGCTTGCCCGCCTTCCTGGGCGTGATGGTCGTCCCGGGTCGTTCACCCGGCTCAGGTCCGAGCACGGCGACCAGCCCGCAGGTGCAGCTTCAGCAGCTCAAGCAGATACTCCAGCAGCAGAACGGCGGGTTCAGCGGGTTCGGCGGCTTCGGGCCGGGTAACGGCGGCACGAGCTGCGCCAACGGCCAGCAGCAGCAGGTTCCCACTCACATCGCGCAGGTCAGTAGCGGCGCGCTGATCACCGGGGTCATCTGCAACACGCCGGTCAATTCAGCCGGGATGACCTCCGGCTCGGTGCTCACCAGAATCAACGGCCAGACGGTCACCTCGCCTGCCTCGCTGACGAAGATCATGAGCCACTATCACCCGGGTAACCCCGTCTCCATCACCTGGGTGGCCCCCAGCGGCCAGCAGCACACCTCGACGATCAAGCTCGCCGCCGGACCAGCGAAGTAAGGACCCAGGCAAAGACCGTAGCGATCTTCCCGATGGCTGGCTCACGGGCTGGTCAGGCTGCTATGGAACCGGGCTGGCGGTGCCGGACATAGCTAGCTGGTCAGCCAGGCGCGCATTCGTTCTTCGCAGTCGGTGATCTGGCGGACCTCGACGTACTCGCCGCGGGAATGCGCTACCTGGGGATCTCCGGGGCCGTAGTTGACGGCTGGGATACCGAACGACGCGAACCTGGCCACGTCGGTCCAGCCGAGCTTGGCCCGGGGCTGGCCGCCCACGGCCGCGGCGAACGACGCCGCTGCTGGCTGGTCCAGCCCCGGCCTGGCGCCCGGGGCCACGTCCACCACGGTGACCGGCCAGCCCGCGAACACCTGGCGGACGTGTTCTTCCGCCTGGGCCGGGCTCAGATCCGGCGCGAACCGGTAGTTCACGGTGACGCCGCACCGGTCGGGGATCACGTTGCCGGCGATCCCGCCACTGATGCCGACCGCGTTCAGCCCCTCCCGGTAGGTCAGACCGTCCACCTCGGGGTGGCGCGGCTGGTAGTCGCGCAGCACCCGCAGGATGTCGCCCGCCTCGTGGATGGCGTTGCGGCCCATCCAGGCCCGGGCGCTGTGCGCCCGCTCCCCGGTCGCCACGACCTCGGCCCGCAGGGTGCCCTGGCAGCCGCCCTCGATCGCCGCGCCGGTCGGCTCCAGCAGCACGGCGAAGTCGCCGGCCAGCAGCTCGGGCTGGTCACGAGCGAGCCGGCCCAGCCCGTTGCGCTCCGCCTCGACCTCCTCGCAGTCGTAGAACACGTAGCTGACATCCCGGACCGGGCTGGCCAGCGCGGCGGCCAGGCGGAGCTGGATGGCAACTCCCGACTTCATGTCGCAGGTTCCGCAGCCGAACAGCCGTCCTTGCTCGCGACGCGAAGGCAGATTGCCGGCGATGGGCACCGTGTCGATGTGTCCGGCCAGGATGACCCGCTCCGGCCGCCCCAGCGTGGTGCGCGCGACCACCGCCTGACCGTCCCGGTACACGGTCAGGTGCGCCAGCGGGCGCAAGGCCGCCTCGATAGCGTCGGCCAGCGGCTTCTCGGCCCCGCTGACCGACTCGATGTCGACCAGGGCGGCGGTCAGGGCCGCGCCGTCGGCGGCCAGGTCAAGGGCCATCGCCACCTCCGGCTTCATCTGGCGGACTCATCTGACGGGCTCATCTGACGGGCTCATCTGGCGGACTCATCTGGCGGACTCATCTGGCGGGCTCGTCTGGCGGGCTCATCTGGCGGCCAGTGGTGGCTTCCGCGGCCACCAGCGACCACGAGGCCGCGGCCCCCAGGGCGGCGGCCCCGCCTGCCGACAGGGCGACCAGCCAGCGGCTCGCCGGGAGGCTGCGCCAGCCGGCCACGGTGGCGGCCAGGTCCAAGGCGTCGGCCATCGCCGCCGTACCCACCCAGGCGCCCGCCGATCCGGCTCCCGGCACCGGAACCCACAGCGCGGTGAGCGCGCCGAGGCCGAGCGCGAGATCCCGGCCGCCGAGGGCCCGGGCCAGCACGCGCGCCTGGACGCTGTCGGCCGCAGGGCCGATCCAGGGCCGGGCGATGAGCGATGGTTCGGTCAGGGCTACCACCCCGATCGCCACCCGCCCCGCGGCGACAGCGGTGGCGCCGCGCCGCAGCCACGCCGAGATCGTTTCAGTCATCCCGCCAGAGTAGCGACGATCAGTAGGGCGCCGACATCGTATAGCTGCCGGCCCGGGGCACGGTGAGGCTCGTCCACTCGCCATGCTGGGCCACCGTGGCGTTCCCGCTGACCCGCAGCCAGGGCGACCAGCGCACCCGCACGATCGTGGTGCCAGCGCGGCTGAGCCGGACCGTGATCTGGGCCGGGGTGGTCGCGGTCACGGTCGCGGGCGGGCTGGCCAGCGGCAGCGTCCCAGCCACCCGGTACAGCGTCCAGAACGAGTCGCGCCAGACCGGCACCAGCCAGGGCCCCCCGAAGCGAATGACGTCGGCCTCGGCCGTGGCCGCGAAGTCCGGGATGGCGGCCGAGATAGCGACGTATCTGACCGCGTTTGACCTCAGCCAGCTGTAATACGCGGCCGGGCTCAGCGTGCCACCGTAGAAGAGCGGGTTGCGCGTGACGTCGACCTGCCGCTCCCAGCCACGGGCCAGCCAGACCACGCTGGCGAGCTGCTGTGACTCCCAGTGGCCGTACTGCGGGACCGCCTCGACACGGGCGGTACCCGCATGCAGGGTCCTTAGCTCGCTGATGAGAGCCGCCGTCTGCGGGACGTACATGGGGCCGTTGCCGTGCGACAGGTCGGTGATGGGCTGGATCAACTGCCAGGTGGCCGCGGCGGTTAGGGCTAGGGCCACGGGGATGCGCCAGGGGAAGCCGGCCGCTCCGCCGGCCGTCGGCGTTGCCGAACGCCGGCTCCCCAACCGGCTCCCCCCGGCACTCCACGGCGGGGTCAGACCGGCCATGCCGGCCAGGAGCGGACCGATCAGGAGTTCGCCCAAACGCTCGACGTTCGAGCCGATCGGAGTGGGCACCGTCCAGACGGTGATCACGACCAGAGCGTAGATGAGCGCGCCCAGGCGGACCAGGCGCCAGCGACGGGGCACGAAGACCAGGACTCCGGCGGCCGAGAGCACGGCTGGCACCGCGTTCTGGTAGCCGATCGGCTGGACGCCGCCATCGCGGAACAAGGCCGTCATCAACGCAATCGGCAGTGCCGCACCCACCCCGATGACCAGGCCATCGATCCTCCGCCCAGTGAGCAGGAGCACGGCTGCCGCTATCCCCAGGAAGAGCCCGGCCACCGGGCTGAATGCGGAAGTCAGCGGGGCCAGCAGCCCCACCGCCAGCAGCCGGACCCAGGCTTGCCGGAGGGCGAGCGCTGCGAGGCAGCCCAGGCCGGCGGCCACACCCAGGGTGAAGGCAGAGCGTCCCGCCGTGAACTGGGTGCACAAGACCACGCCCGCCCACACCGCAGCCGCCCTGGAATGCGGCACCTGATGCCTGCTCAGAAGCAGTCCTAGCAGCCCAGCGGCGATGATGGCGGCAACTGCCGTGCCGAGCCGCACACCCACCACAGCGAGCAGGTACGGGGTCAGCAGCGCATAGCTGGCCGGGTACACGCCGCCGTACCAGTTGAACAGGTAAGCCGAGCCGGGATAGCGGCTGGCCCACCCCGCCCGCGCGATCTGGGCCGACAGGTCGGTACCCACCCGCGGAAACACCGTGACCCACAGGACCGCGCCAACCGCCGTAACCACGACGCTGATCAGCACCGGGCTCCAGGCTCCGAAGCGCAGGCCGTGCGCCTCCGTGGTCACGTCCTGGACCCGGCTACCCGTGCTCACGCCTCGGACGGAGGTCACGTTCAGACTCTGCCACGGCTGGCTGGGTAGGTGGTATCAGCTCGCCCCGCAGTGGAGCGCTGGGGCAGGCGTTTGAGCAGCCGGTGTTCGGCATAGCCGATGGCCGGCGGAGCAAATGCTGTTCCCGGCGCGGCCCCGCGCGGCTGTTCCCGGCACGGCCCCCCGCGGCTGTTCCCGGCACGGCCCCCCGCAGCTGTTCCCGGCGCGGCCCCCCGCGGCTGTTCCCCAGCGCCTCCTGAACCCGTTCAGTGGGCCTTTTGTCCGGGCAGGTTCCTGACGGCGGCTTGGAGAGCCAGCAGGATCACGGCGATCGCCGGCCGGCGGACGCTGGAGACGCGGGCCACGGCGTAGACGTCCCGGAAGGGGACCGGGCCAGGTAGCTCGCGAACGGCGACGCGGCCCGTTCCCGCGGCCAGGGCCAGACGCGGGACGGCGGCGATGCCGATCCCCCTGGCCACCAGGCTGAGGATCGTGCTGATCCCCTCGAACTCCCACGATACCGGCGGCGCCCCGCCCGCATCGGCGAACAGACGGTCTACCGCGCGCCGCGAGGGCTCGCTGGCCGGGGTGACCATCCACGCCTCGTCACGCAGGTGACGAAGCTGGACACGCTCCTGTTCAGCCACCGGGTGAGTGCGGGGGACGACGAGGACGAGCGGGTCGCGCAGCAAGGGGTAGTGTCGCAGGCCCCGGTCGTCGTACTGCTCGGAGCGCCGGCCCGACCAGTCGTCCACGATCGCTACGTCGGCCTGTCCCGACCGTACCGGCCGTAGTCCCTCGCCGCGCTGCGTCTCGCGCAGCAGCAGGGTCAGGCCGGGGT
>DASZAD010000221.1:0-3906 GCA_035945415.1 Streptosporangiaceae bacterium | reverse complement strand
GTAGCGGGTGGTTCCCCATGGATCTTCACCGGCGCCACCTGACCGCGAACCTCCTACGCTGGAGGAGTGCGGGTCCACGTGGTGAGCGACGTGCACGGGCAGGCGGACGCCCTGGCCCGGGCGGGGGACGGCGCGGACGCGGTCATCTGCTTGGGTGACCTGCTGTTGTTCCTGGATTACGCGGACGACAGCGGCGGGATCTTCGCTGAGCTGTTCGGCGCCGAGTACGCTGGCAAGCTGATCGAGCTGCGGACGGCGCAGCGGTTCGACGAGGCCCGCGCCTTCTCCAGGCGGCTGCTGGCCGGGCTGGGCGGGGACCCGGCCGAGCATTTCCGGGCGGCGGCCCGCAGGCAGTACGCGGCGCTGTTCGGCGCGCTCCCCGAGCCCGCCTACCTGACCTACGGCAACGTGGATCTGCCGGCGATGTGGGCGGCCCACCTCAAGCCCGGGCACCGCGTGCTCGACGGCGAGCAGGCCGAGCTCGACGGCTGGACCTTCGGCTTCGTCGGTGGCGGGCTGCGCTCGCGCTACCACACCCCACACGAGCTTGACGACGAGGTCTACGCGGCCAAGGTCGCGGCCGTGGGCGAGGTTGACGTGCTATGTACGCATATCCCGCCTGCCGTTCCCGAACTGCTCTACGACACGGTGGCCCGCCGGCTGGAGCGCGGCAGCGAGGTGCTGCTGGAGGCGATCAGGAAGACACAGCCGCGGCTGGCACTGTTCGGCCACGTCCACCAGCCGCTGGCGCAGCGGGTGCGGGTGGGCCGGACCGAATGCGTCAACGTCGGCCATTTCGCCTCCAGCCGGACGCCGTACCGGCTGGAGTGGTAAGGACTCGGAGCTTGGCTGGTGCAGTGCCGCAGGGACGGTACGCTCCGAGCATGGGGAGCAGGACCGCGTCAAGCGTCACCATGGCGGCGGCAAAGGCCGACGTCATGGCGGTGATCGCGGATTTCGACCGCTACCCGCAGTGGGTGACCGCGATGCGGTCCGCCGAAGTCCTCGAGACCGGTGCGGACGGCCGGGCGGACAAGGTGCGGTTCCAGCTCGACGCCGGGCTGGTGCGGGACACCTACGTCCTGGCCTACCGCTGGGACGGCGACAGCGAGGTGAGCTGGGAGCTGGCCGAGCCCGGATCGGTCGTCGCGGAGATGAGCGGCGGGTACCGGCTGGCCGAGACCGGCGTGGCCGGGACTGGCGCGGTCGAGTCTGGCGCGGCCGAGTCTGGCGCGGTCGAGTCTGGCGCGGCCAAGTCTGGCGCGCGCTGCGAGGTCAGCTACGAGCTGACGGTGGACGTGCGGATGCCAATGCCTGGCCTGCTCAAACGTAAAGCGGAGAAAATGATCATCGATACCGCGCTGAAGGGGCTCAAGGCACAAGCCGAATCCCGCACTAGCGCCGGAGGCACGGGAGGCGCCAGGTGAGCGAACGGGGCGGATCCTCGGGTAGCGACCCGATCGGTGATTTCCAGCGCTGGCTGATGCGCAAGAGCGCGCAGGGGCTCGGCGACCAGATCAAGGGTCAGGCCCGACGGACATTCAGCGGGAACAAGCCGCGCGTCGACGTCTGGGAGGCCGCGACCACTGAGCCGCCGGCCGGGACCGAGGCTCCCGAGTGCGCCTGGTGCCCGATCTGCCGCGCTGCCCGCCGGCTGCGGGACTCGGGGCCGGGGCTCGCCTCGCAGGTAGCCGGGGCGGGTGACGCGCTGTTCTCGGTGGCGCAGGATGCGCTGGCCGCATTCGATGCGACGCTCGCCTCTTCGGCCAAGCCACCACAGCCCAGGAGCCGTCCCCCCGAGCCCGGACGGACCGAGGACCCGGACACGCCCGCGAGCCCCGAGCGGCACGAGGGGGACCCACCGGCAGACTCAGCGGGCTCAGCGGGAGACAGAGCCGCGAGGCAAGGACCCGCAATGGGAGCCGATGAGCCGGACGAAGGGCATTGATGCCGCCGGCGCCGAGGGGTCAGACCACGGCGCCGTTGTCTGAGTCTGAGTCTGAGTCCTTCGGCGGGTCGTCACCCATCCGCAGGACCAGGACGGTGAAGCCGGCGATGAACGCGGCCACCGCGCAGAATGCCGCCCAGCCGGGCACCGACCACCCAGCGATCGTGGCCACGATCAGGTAGCCCGGCCCGCCGAACAGGCCCGCCCAGGCGGCCTTGGTCATCGGATCCAGGTTGAGCGGGGGCGGCGTCGGCGGGATGAAGTGCTCGTCCTCCAAGGGGTCCGCGTCGGTCGCCCCGGGCAGGCTGAGCGGCGGGTAAGCTCGCGCCACGGTGGCTCTGTCGCCCGGCACGGTCCGGTCGTCCGCCGCAGCTACCGGGCGGTCCCCGGCGGTCGTGGCCTCCGCCGCCCCGGTGTCCTCGGCCCGGTCGTCCGTGGCCCGTTCGTCCTCGCCGGGCGCGCGGCCGTCCTCGCCGGGCGCCCGGCGGCCGAGGTCCTCGATGGCAGGCCACGGAGCCGGAGCGTCCGCACTGAACGCGGGCGAGTCGAACCGGTCAATCAGATCGCGCCACGCGGCGTCCTCGGCGTTGTTGCCGTCGGCCACCTCGGCGCTGTCACCGTCGGTCACGGTCTTGGGGTCACCTCCCGGCCCGGAGGTCTCAACTCTTCGCCATGGCGCTGTGAGTCCTGACGAACTCCAGGCTGCCGGCGAAGATGGCTTCTGCGTCGTTATCCAGGGTGGCGACGTGATAGCTGTTATCGCAATCCCTGATCGTAAGCTGGCTGGCCGGAAGTGTCTCCAGCAGCAGCTGGAGGCTCTTGGGGCCGACCACGTGGTCCTCGGTGCTGTGGTAGACGAGCACGGGCTGGCTCACCCGGTCCAGATCGGCCTGGGTGGCGTTCCACAGCCGCGGCAGTGAGGCCGCGGCCTTGACCGGCACCCGATCGTAGCCCAGCTCGCGGGAGCCTTCCCTCTTGATGTCGCTGGCGATCCCCTTCACCGAGGGCACCAGCAGCCGCAGCACCCGCGCGAACAGGAAAATCTTGGAGTCGGCGACGATGGACGGGTTGACCAGGACCAGCCCGCGGATCGCGTCGCCGTGCAACTCGGCCAGCCGCAGGGCCAGGCAGGCGCCCATGGACAGGCCCATCACGAACGTCTCACTGGTCTTGCCGCGTAGCTCCTCGAAGGCCCGTCCGGTCTCGGCCAGCCAGTCCTCGACGCCGGTCCTGGCCATGTCCTGCCAGGTCGTGCCGTGCCCGGGGAGCCGTGGCAGGGATACGGTCAGGCCCGCTCCGGCGAGGTAGTCCGCCCAGTCTCGCAGCGTCTGCGGTGATCCGGTGAAGCCGTGGCACAACAGCACCCCGACCGGGCCGCCGTCGTGCGTGAACGCTTCCGCACCCGGCCGCACCGCGCTGCCCTGCTCCGGACGCTCCGGGCCTGACTTCACTGACATGGCATGAGATCCCTTCGGGCGTGACCGCCTGCCGGTCCCTGGCATCGTCGCACGACCGCCCGCGCCATGTCCGCATACAACAGCCTCCAGGCAGTGCCCTATTCCGGGGCACGTGGGAATATATGTGCGTGTTCTACTGGCTGGCCAAGCTGGTACTTGGCCCCTTCTTGCGCATGTTCCGGCCCTGGGCGGAGGGCATCGAGAACGTGCCCAGAGAGGGCCCGGCCATCATCGCGAGCAACCACCTGTCGTTCTCCGACCACTTCTTCGGTCCGCTGCCGCTGCCGCGCAAGGTGGTCTACCTGGCCAAGGCGGAGTACTTCACCGGCCGCGGCCTCAGGGGCCTGATCAGCAAAGCGTTCTTCGCCGGCGTGGGCCAGATCCCGGTGGACCGGACCGGTGGCGAGGCCAGCGAGCGCGCGCTGCGCACCGGGCTGCGCGTGCTGGCCGAGGGCAACCTGCTGGGCATCTACCCCGAGGGCACCCGCACGCCCGACGGCC
>DASZAD010000220.1:0-11544 GCA_035945415.1 Streptosporangiaceae bacterium | reverse complement strand
GGCGGTGGAGCTGGTCGGCGCGGGCCAGGACCCCGAGGTGGTCGAAACCGCCTCGAAGAACGTCCGGGCCTACGCGCTGAACAGCATCGAGGAGAAGCGCCGCCACCCGGGCGAAGACCTGATCAGCGCGCTGGTCAAGGGCCGGGAAGACGACAAGCTGACCGACACCGAGCTGGTCAGCATGATCTTCCTGTTCGCGGTGGCCGGGCACGTGACCTCCATGCACACGCTCACCAACGGCATCTACAGCCTGCTGAGGAACCCCGACCAGGCGGAGATCCTGCGCAACGACCTGTCCCTCATGCCGCAGGCCACGGACGAGCTCATGCGCTTCGACGGCGGCGTCGGCGTGGCGACCTTCCGGTTCACCAAGGAGCCGATCGAGGTCGGCGACGTGACCATCCCGGCCAACCAGATCCTGGCGCTGTCCATCCTCGGGGCGCACCGCGACCCCAAGCGCTACCCCAACCCGAACAAGCTGGACGTGACCCGCAAGGGCGCGCTCGGCGTCCTGGGCTTCGGCCACGGCATCCACTTCTGCATCGGCCAGCCGCTGGCCAAGATCCAGTCCGAGGTCACGTTCAGCCAGCTCCTCACCAGGTACCCCAAGATGCGGCTGCTGCGCGAGCCGAAGGACCTGCGCTGGGAGCAGAGCGCACTGCTGCGCGGCCTGATCACGATGCCGGTGTCACCGCACGGCTAGATCACGGCCGTTACGCCCGGCCGTTGACCTCGGCCTTTGGCATCCCCGCCGCCGCCAGCCTGGGCGGCGGCGGGGAGACAACCAGCTCGGGGCCGTCCGGCAGCGGCTCGGCCACGAGCTCGGGCGCGGACAGCGCGCGGGTCGTCGCCTCCACCGGCGCCGGCGGCTCGATCTCGGTGTCGACCACGCCCAGCTGGTTCAGCCGCCGCGCGCTGACCAGGACCCGGCTCTCCAGCGACCCGACCGCCTGGTTGTAGGTGGACACCGCGGTCGTGAGGGCGCGGCCCAGGCGGTCCACGTGCTTGCCCATCCCGGCGATCCGGTCGTACAGCTCGCGCCCCAGGTCGAAGACCGCGCGCGCGTTCTCCGACAGCGCCTCCTGCTGCCAGGCGTACTGCGCGGTCCGCAGCATGGTGACCAGGGTGGTGGGCGTGGCGATGTGCACCCGGCGGACCAGCGCGTGCTCCAGCAGGCCCGGGTCGCGCTCCAGCGCGGGCGCGAGGAACGCCTCGCCCGGGATGAACAGGACCACGAACTCCGGGGCCGGGCTGAGCGCCGCCCAGTACGCCTTGACCGCCAGCCGGTCCACCTGCTCGCGCAGGTGCCTGGCGTGTGCGCCGAGCCGGGCCTCCCGGGCGCTGTCGTCGCTGGCCTCGGCGGCCTCCAGATACGCGGCCAGCGAGACCTTGGCATCGACCGCGATGTTCTTGCCGCCGGCCAGCCGGACCACGAGGTCGGGACGCTGCAGCCCGTCGTCGGTGGCCACGCTGACCTGCTCGTCGAAGTCGCACCGGGCGCTCATCCCGGCCAGCTCGACCACCCGGCGTAGCTGCAGCTCGCCCCACCGGCCCCGCGCCTCGGGCCGCCGCAGCGCCGTGACCAGCGCCTGGGTCTGGGTCCTGAGCTGCTCCGAGCTCTGCCGGGCGATGCTCACCTGCTCGGCCAGGGCCGCGTGTGAGGACCGGCGGGCCGCGTCCGACTCGCGGAGCTGCGCCTCCACCCGGCTGAGCGTCTCCTTCAGCGGGCCGACCATGCCCTCGACCGCGGAACGGCGCTTCTCCAGCTCGCCGGCCGCGCTGGCGTTCACCGCCTGCAGCCGGCCCTCCGCGACCTCCAGGAATCGTGCGGTGCTCGCGTCCAGCGCCTGGACCGACAGAGCCTGGAAGCGCTCGGCCAGCTGCTCCTCGACCAGAGTGGCTCGCTCCCTGGCGGCACGCTCAGCCATCGCGCCCTTCTCCTCGGCCGCCCGGGCCCGCTCCTCCGCGGCGGCCGCCCGGACGGTCAGGTCGGCGGCGACGGCGGCCTGCTTGCCGCGAGCGAGCAAGAACCCGATGGCCGCCCCGGCCGCGAAACCGAACAGGAGACCTGCGAACAACATCACCGCATTCATGTCGTCATGCTCGCAGCCTTCTGGGACGGTTTCCGGGCCGACACGCGGGCGCGGTGGATTCGCCGGCCAGACCCTGCGGGACACGGCTTGGCCGTGTTCCGCGGATTTTGGGTGCCAGTGCTTGCTAGCGCGCCTCCGGCGCGACGGGCGGCGACCCGCGCCGCTGCAGATTTACCGCACACGGCCTCACTAAACTCGTTTCGTGAGCTTGTCCATCGCGATCGCGGGATTGCCCAACGTCGGCAAGTCGACGCTGTTCAACGCGCTGACCAGGTCCGGTGCGCTGACCCCCAACTACTCATTCGCCACGATCGAGCCGAACATCGGCGTGGTCGCCCTGCCGGATCCACGGCTGAACGCGCTGGCCGGGTTGTACGACTCAGCCCGTATCGTCCCGGCCACGGTCACTTTCACTGACATAGCCGGGCTCGTCCGCGGCGCATCCACCGGTGCGGGGCTGGGCAACCAGTTCCTGGCGCACATCCGGGAGACTGATGCGATCTGCCAGGTCGTCCGGGTCTTCACCGATCCCGACGTGAGCCACGTGGAAGGCAACGTGGACCCGCAGCGCGACATCGAGACGGTCGTGATCGAGTTGATCCTAGCCGATGCCCAGACGCTCGAGAAAGCCATTCCCAGGCTTAGTAAAGAAACTAAATTCGAAAAGAATCCTGAACGACGCCGGGTTGCTGTCGCCGCCTCCGAGGCCAAGCAACTGCTGGATGAAGCGAAACCGCTGTACGCCGCGGCCGGGCCGGCCGGCCTGGACTTGGGCGACCTGCGGGAGCTGCAGCTGCTGACGGCCAAGCCGTTCCTGTACGCGTTCAACTGCGACGAGGCCGAGCTCAGCGACGAGGCGCTGCGCAAGCGCCTGACCGGCCTCGTAGCGCCCGCCGAGGCGATCTTCCTGGACGCCAAGACCGAGGCCGAGCTGGCCGAGCTACCCGAGGACGAAGCCGCCGAGCTGCTGACCGAGCTGGGCCTGGGCGAGCCCGGCCTGGCCAAGCTGGCGCGGGCCGGATTCGCCGCGCTGGGGCTGTCCACGTTCCTCACCGCCGGACCGAAGGAGGCGCGGGCCTGGACGATCCGGGCCGGCGCCACGGCGCCGGAAGCGGCCGGCGTGATCCACAGCGACTTCCAGCGCGGCTTCATCAAAGCCGAGGTGGTGTCCTTCGATGACCTGATGGCCGCGGGCTCGATGGCCGCGGCCCGCGCCGCGGGCAAGGTCAGGCTCGAGGGCCGCGACTACGTGATGCGCGACGGAGACGTCGTGGAGTTCAGGTTCAACGTGTGATCAAGGCATCGGCCGGGTGCGGCACGACGCCGACGAGCTGGCTGACGTGGTCGATGTCCCGGGCGAGTGGCCGCAGGCGGCCAGCACGGCGGCGAGGGCGACGACGGCCGTCGCGGTGATGAGTTTTATGGTCAGTTGCTCCCCGTTCGCATGGTCCCCGCAGATAGAAGCGCGGCCGGGCTCCCCCCGCAGCCAGCTCGCGCAGGGCGTCGTGCATGGGGCCTGCGAACCTGACTGACCCGTAGTTCCCCCCGCGCCGGTAAGGCGCGGGGGCATTGACGTCTTTTCTCGGTTGGCTTTTCTCGGTTGAGTCTTTCCCGGTTGGATGGCTTTCTCAGGAGGCCGCGTTCCAGGCCACGTTGAACGCCTGGCCGCCGTAGAGCGGCGACGGGGTCGCCATGCGGACGCCCGTGCTCGGGTCCGTCATGTTCACGTCGACGGACGACCAGAGATTCGTGGAACCGAGGCTGCCGCGCAGGCCAGACCGGCTGGTCACGGTGGCCCCGGTGCGGTTGATCATGCCGAAGTCGGCCAGGTTGACCGCTGGCGGGCCGCCGCCGGTGGCTTCGGTGATGGCTTCGGCCGAGCTGTTCTTGCACGTCGATCCGGACGGGCAGGCAGCGGTGACGTTGATCTGGTTCCCGTTCGTGACATCGGTGAGCACCAGGCTGTAGTCGTGGTGGGTGCTGTCGTAGTAGACGCTCGCGGTGATCGCGTCACCCGGGTTGTCCCCGGTGAAGACCTGCGGCGGGCTGGGGACCATGTCGTAATACGCGTAGTAGCTGACGGTGCCGCCGCTCTGGCAGTAGGAGCCCGTCCCGATCTCCTCGACGGTCTTCGAGGTGCTGCCCCACCCGTCGAGGCCGACCCAGTCGTCGGCGTAGGCGTAGGTGGACGTGCCCGGCACGCACCGGGAGGCGTTGAGGCTGGGCATGGTCCAGTCGCCGCTGACGAACCGCAGCGCCACGTTCGGCTGGCCGGCCGCCACGTAGCCGGCCCAGTTCGGGCTGTTGCTGACACTCTGGGCCCCCGGTGAGATCACCCGGGGCAGGCGGCCGCCAGGCACGTGGAGGCCGGCGGCGACCCGGAAGCCGCGGACGCTCACGGCGGCCCGCCCGGATGTGGTGCCGTGCGGGCTGGCAGTGCGGTGCGGGCTGGTGGTGGTGCTGCCGGACGCGCCGGTGGCGGCGCTGAGCGTGGCGGCCCCCGCTATCACGGCGACGAGCAAAGATCTGGCGTTCACGGACCTTCCTTTCTGAAGCCTGGCCGTCCGGGGGTTCCCCTTCAGCGCCAGGATCCCTCGTATCACGATGCGAGCCACCCCGGGGGGTGGATTACATCCGTTCGGCGCCAGGAGCATGGTGATCGTTTGCCGCGGGCGCGCTGGGCCGAGGATGCCCGGCTGGCCGGCGCAACGAGAGTCTTGTTACTGGATGCTATTCGATATAATATTCGATATCGATGCGACACGCCGCCGTTTGGGTAGACAGCCAGGATCCGGGAGGGTGCTCGGCCGCAGTGGCTCGCAAGCCTCCGAGAAGCGGCTACGGTGCACTGACACCGCGACATTCGCCGGCCCGGAGCCGGGCCCGCAGCCCAGCCCGGAGCGCTGTGGGCAGAGGGCCGGAGCATCCGGTATCCCTGCCGCCGGCACAGCCCGGCTCGGGATGGATACGGTCAGCTAGTCTGATGCGGCTGTTGCGCTGCGGCGTTATGCCGCACAATGGGTCCCACAAGGCCGGTGACGGCGGTGCCCGCGTCCCTCGCGTGGGTGCATAGTGATGGCGGTGCCCGCGCTCCCTCGCGTGGGTACATAGTGATGGCGGTGCCCGCGCTCCCTCGCGTGGGTACATGAGGCGGGCGGAGGTGGCATGGTCCGCAGGTCGACCCTCGATCGCGGTCCGCAACCGGACGTGCACGGGGCTGGTCCGGCCGCCTATGCGAGCCAGCCTGGGCGAGGGTCGGAGACGCTGGACGCTCTGCCCGCGCCGCGCCGGGGTGCGGGCGGCCGCTGGGCGGTGTGGACCTTCCGGATCATCCTGTGGGCGGTGCTGATCATCATCGGTGCCCGCGGCATCATCGCCATCGCCCTCAACCAGAAGACGCCGGCGACGTCGCCGGGTGCGCCTGCCAGCTCGGCCGGGCCATCCACCCGGTTCCCCTCCGCCCTGGCGCAGGCGTACGCGCTTCAGTTCGCCTCGGTGTACCTGAACTTCAGCCAGGCCACCGCGACGGTCCGCGCCCAGCGGCTGGCCGCCTTCCTGCCGCCGGGTGCGGACTCCCAGCTCGGCTGGAACCGGGCCGGCTCGATGACCCTGGATTCGGCTCAGGCGGCCGGGGTGCAGGTGCGCGACTCCCAGCACGCCGTGGTGCTGGTGCTGGCCGAGGTGAACGGGAAGCTCATGGAGCTGGGCGTCCCGGTCTACGCGGCCGGCGGCGGCCTGGTGGTGACTGGCCAGCCGGCCTGGCTGCCCGCGCCGGCGAAGGCGGCACCGGCCGTCCCGGCGGCGGGGCAGTCCGATCCCGCGGCCACGGCGGCGCTGCAGGCTCAGCTGCCCGCGTTCTTTACCGCTTACGCCAGCGGTAGCGCGACGACCCTGGCGCGGTTCCTGGCCCCCGGCGCCTCGGTGACTCCGCTCGGCGGCGCCGTCACCTTCTCGTCCATCTCCGGCCTGTATGTCCCGACGGGAGGCGATGCTCGTCCGATCATCGTGAGCGTCACCTGGCAGATTCCAGGGCAGGCTGGGACCGCGGCCGCACAGCTGCAGATGACCTATCAGATGACGGTGGTCAGCCAGAACTCGAGCTGGTACGTGAAAAGCATCCGGGCCTCGACCGATCCGGTGCCCCAATCATGACCACCCGCAGACCGTTTGACCTGCTGCCAGACGCAGGATTTACCGTACCCCCGGAAGGGTAGAGCGATGCTGTTTCATCCGGTCGCCGCAGGTTTCACTGCCGCGCTAAGCACTCAGAGCCTGGTGAGCTATCTGCAAGGCCTGTTCGGGCCGTTGTTCCTGGGCATCGTCGGCATCGTGGCGATTTTCTTTCTGTTCACCAGGGAGATCACCAGGTTCGTTCAGTTCGTCGTGCTGGCGATCGCCATAGCCGTCATCTTCTACACCCCTGGCATCATCCACGCGCTGGCCCAGGGCATCACGAACGCGCTCGGGGTGCACTGACCTGGTCCAGGTTCCCAAGTCCAGGTTCCCAAGTCCAGGTTCACCGGCCTAGTCCAGCGGAAGGAGCACCGGAGCGTGGATCTGCCCACCTACACGAATATCTGGCGCATCGAGAAGCGGCTGTACAAACTGTACGACCTCCGGCTTCCGATGCCGTTGCCGCTGGGCCAGATCGTCGCGTTCGCGGGCATCACGGTGCCGTACCTGCTCTTGTTGACCCTGATCGGCATTCCCTTCAATCACAACCTGTTCTGGCTTTACGTCCTGCCTCCCGGGGTGCTTACCTGGCTGGTCACCAGGCCGGTGCTGGAAAACAAACGGCTACCCGAGCTGCTGGTTTCCCAGGTGCGCTATCTGGGCGAGCCGAGCCTCTGGTCCAGAATGGCGCCCGACAGCGAGAAGGACGACATCACGATCGCCGGCCGGGTGTGGCATGCCGCCGTGACCCCGGCCCGCGAAGCAGTGGCCAGTCCGGTGATCGAGCGCGCCCCGGACCAGATCACCGTCGGCTCCAGCCAGATGCCCTGGCCAGAGCCGGCCGCGCCTCCCGTCCGGCGGAGCGAGCCCCGGCACCGCCGCCCGGCTCCCGGCCCGCAGCGGCCGCCGGAGCATGGTCCCAGGAAGCTGGTTACGCCGCCCGAATGGGCCCAGCGGGCTGATCCGGTGGTTCACCAGCCTGAGCCGCCGGGACAGCGGCGGCTGGCTGAGCGCGTCCCGCCGCCGGAGTGGGCCCGGCGGGCGGCACCGGCAGCGCCGGGCGGACGGCCCGAGCGGGTTCCGCCGCCCGAATGGGCTCAGCGGGCTGGGCGGCCGGGCTCCACCGGACGGCCCGGGGACCCCCCACGACGAGAGCGAGCCGCGCCGCCCGAGTGGGCCGCGGCGACGTATCAGGGACCAGTGGCCATCCCCGGCCACTCGCCGGTGTCGCCCGCGAGTTCAGCCAGGGCGGCCGAGGGTCACGCGCCGGTTCGCGAGCGGGTCCGGGGCGTGGATCCCGCACCGCCCGCACGCCGGCAGGCGGCGGCTCACGGGGACCCGCCGGGCACCGGCGCGACCGCGCCCCACCCTCCGGCCCGGCGGCCATCACCGCCCGCTGGCGGCCCGCCGGGACCGGGAGCGCCCTGGCCGGGCAGGCCGGCGCACGGGCCCGCAGACGCGCCCAGGCTCCGTCCGATCGAGGTCGCACACATCGACGAGGACACCAGGCAGGGCGCTGCCCTGGTGCTCCCGCCGCCGTTGAAGGAACGACCGCCCGCCACCCCCGAGGCACTGCCCACTGCGCCGCAGGCAGGAAACCATGCCCGCCCGGCCGCACCGGCGGCGGGAAGCCCAGTGGCGCCCCCGGTGCATGGCGCCGGCCCGGCCGCACCGGCGGCGGGAAGCCCCGTGGCGCCCCCGGTGCATGGTGCCGGCCCGGCCGCACCGGCGGCGGGAAGCCCAGTGGCGCCTCTGGTCCGTCCAGTGCCCGGGCCCTCGCAGACCAGCCAGCCGATGTCCGCCGCTGCTCCGGAAACGGGGCCAGCCAAGGCGCAGGAAGCCCCTGGTGGACCGGAGCCCGCGGCGGAGAGCAAGCAGCAGGGACCGGCGGCCGGCGCGCCCGTGGCCAGCTTGCCTGTGAGCGGGCCGCAGGCGCCGTCCGCGGTCGGCGGGGCTCCGGCTGGCGGGGCTGAAGGTCCAGCTGGCCAGGCAGGACCAGCTGGCCAGGCAGGATCAACTGGCCAGGCGACGCCGACGCTGATCGTGGCGTATGGGCCGGGCGGGACGCGGCCACCGCGCACAGTGGAGCGGGCGCTCAGCGGACCCGCTGCGCAGCGGATGCGTGGCTGGCACGACCGGGTTTCCCTGGTCCCCGGCGGCGGAGGACCTGGCCGGCCCGGTGCGGTGGACCAGGAGGAGCGGGACAAGGCGCGCGCCAGGATGGTGCTGCCCGGTCCGTGCCGGATCGTGGTGCTCGGCTGCACGAGCGGGGCTGGCCAGACCGTGATCGCCCTGCTGACCGCCCGCCTGCTGGCCAGCTTGCGCGGTGAGCCGGTGGGTGCGCTCGACCTGAACCCGGGGACCGGGTCCCTGGCCCGGCGGGCCGGGATCAAGCCCGCGGGGTTCGTGCGTGACCTTCTCGCCGGGACCATTAAGGACACCGACGGCGAGGCGGAGAGCCCGCTCGGGTCCCGGCTCGACGTCATCGGCGGCGATGCTGGCCTGGCGTCGGGCAAGAGCCTGGACGAGCGGGCCTACGCGAAGATCGGCGAGCGGCTGGCCGCCTGCTACGGCATCAGCCTGGTGGACCCGGGCGCTTCGGCCGTGGCCAGGGCGCTCGATATCGCCGATCAGCTTGTCCTGGTCGCCCCGGCCAGCGGCGAGGCGCCGCAGGCGGTCTCGATGACACAGGAGTGGCTGCAGGCTCATGACCATAGCGGGCTGGCCCCGCGTGCGGTGCTGGTCGTCAACGGGGTAAGCGGCCGGAGCCTGGCCGATGTCGAGCGAGCCGAAGCCATCGCCAGCGGCCGATTCCGGGCCATCGTCCGGATCCCCTGGGAAGACGAGATCGACGCCAGTCGGGGGCCATGCGCCGGCGCGCCGCCGCGGCTGGCCACGCGGCAGGCCGTCACCGCGCTGGCCGGGGTGCTGGTGTCAGGTCTGGTGGCAGCAAGCCGTGCGGCGGGCGGCCGTGCGGCGGGGGTTAGTGCACCGGGGGGTAGTGCGGCTGGGGGTAGTGCGGCTGGGGGTAGTGCACCGGGGGGTAGCGCGGCTGGGGGCGGCGTCGCTCGTAGCCGTGGCGGGGGAGCGCGGTGACTGCGCGGACCCGCAGCCGGGGGCGCAGCCGGATCAGCGTCCGGTACTTCGACGACCGGATCCTGCTGACGGAGACCCACGCGTGGGCGTACTTCAGGCTGCCTACGGTGCCGTATGAGTTCATCACCCCGGAGGAGCGGGAGGCGCTGGCCACCAACATCACGGTGGCGCTGGCGGCCATCCGGATGACCGAGGCCGAGGTCCACCTGCGGATAGCGCACCGGTCTTACCCGGCGGCCGAGTGGGCGGCGCGGCTGGATGCCACCTCCGACGGCGGGCCCGGCTGGCTGGACTACCTGGAGGGGATGTACCAGCACGTCTGGGCCAAGGACTTTTGGGCCAAGGAGATCTACCTGGGAGTGCGGCTGGGCCAGCGCGGGGTGCGAGCGCAGCTGTCCGGCGGGGTGCTGTCTTCGTTCATCAGCGCTTATCAGGCCAGCGAGCGGGCGCTGGGCCTGGAGGACGAGGCGGTGCCCGCGGCGGAGATCACCAAGTGGACCGAGGCGGCGGAGCGGTTCGGCCGGGCGCTGGGCGCGAGCGCGCTGGCCGCCCGGCACGCCACCTGCGATGAGATCGCCTGGCTGTTCCGGCACACGCTGCGCGGGACGCTGGGCGAGCCGCCGCCGTCGGCGGCCGGGCGCCGGCGGTGGGGGGCGGGGGAGATCGAGGCGCTGATCGAAGGGCAGGTGCACAACGGGCGCAACATGCTGTGCCTGGAGCACCCGGCCGGCTCGTCGTACGCGGCGTTCTTGTCGTTCTCCCGGTTCCCCGACGTGATGTCGTTCCCCGAGGGCGAGCCCTGGCTCCACTTCGCCGACTCGCTGCCGTTCCCGGTCGAGATCAGCTCGCGGATGAAGCTGATCCCTCCGGCCAAGGCCAGCAAGGACGTGGGCCGACGGCTGGCGCACGCCCGGGACATGGACGCGCACATCCGGGAGGCGGGAGCCGAGGCGCCACTGGCGCTGGCCGAGCAGATCGAGGCCGCGCGGATGCTGGAGCACGGGATCACGAAGGAGCGGCTGCCGTTTGTCTACGGGTGGCACCGGCTGATCGTGACCGCGCCGTCGCGGGAGCTGTGCCTGCGCCGGACCGAGGCGCTGATCGAGCACTACCGCGACATCGGGATCGACCTGGTCAACTCCACCGGTGACCAGTTCTCGCTGCTGCGCGAGTCGTTGCCGGGGGATCGGGTGCGGCTCAGCTCGTACGTCCAGCGCCAGCCGCTGTACACGATCGCGGGCGGGGTGCCCACGGCCACGGTGGACCTGGGCGACTCGATACCGGGTGGCGCGGGCTGGATCGGGCCCTACATCGGCGAGACGCTGGGCCGGGCGCGGTCGGTGGTGCACTTCGACCCGCTGATCGCCGCGGCCCGCAACCGCCCGACCGCCATCGCCATCACCGGAGAGCCGGGTGGCGGGAAGACCACGCTGGCGTTGCTGCTGCTGTTGCAGCTCGCGCTGCGGGGGGTGACGGTGGCCGCGATCGACCCCAAGGGTGACGCGGAGTCGCTGGTGCGGCTGCTCATCTCGCGCGGCCGCAAGGCCCGGGTGCTGCCGCTGGGGTCGGCTGCTCCTGGCCTGCTGGATCCGTTCTCGTTCGGTGATGACCTGGCCGAAAAGCGGACCATGGCCACCGAGACGCTCCGGCTGCTGCTGCCGCGGATGAGCGAGGAGCGGGAAAGCGCGATGATCCAGGCCGTGGGCGCGGTGGCCGGGGGCGAGCGGCCAAGCCTGGGCAAGGTGGTGGCGCACCTGGAGTCCTCGGCCGGCCCGGCGTCGAAGAACCTGGGGGCGGTGCTGGCCTCGATGTCGGAGATGCGGCTGGCCCGGCTGTGCTTCGCGCCGTCGGGCGGGCAGCAGATCGACGCGGCCGGCTGGACCACGGTGTTCACCCTGGCCGGGCTGAGCCTGCCGGACGCGGGCGTGCCGCGCGACGACTTCTCCTACGAGCAGCGGCTGTCGGTGGCCCTGCTGTACCTGGTCTCCCAGTTCGCCCGGCGGCTGCTCAACAGCATGGAGCCGCGCATCCCGAAGGCGATCTTCCTGGACGAGGCCTGGGCCATCACCTCCACACCGCAGGGCGCCAAGCTGGTTCCCGAGGTGTCGCGGATGGGGCGGTCCCGCAACACCGCGCTGATCCTCGTCTCGCAGAATGCCGGGGACCTGCTGAACGAGCAGGT
>DASZAD010000219.1:0-18149 GCA_035945415.1 Streptosporangiaceae bacterium | reverse complement strand
GAACAGCCGGGCACTACGAACAGCCAGGCACTACGAACAGCCAGGCACTACGAACAGCCGGGCACTACGATGAGCCGGTGCCGCGAACTGTTGACTTCCACGTTCATCTGCCGACTCCGGACTGGCTGGAGGGCAGTATGTCCGGGTATGTCGAAGCGGCCGAAGCGTACTTCCGCTCTCCGGTACAGCGCGAGCCGCTCGACCAGCTAGCGGACAGGTACCGTCGGCTGGACCTGCAGGCGGTGCTGCTGGCCTGGGACGCAGAGACGGCCACCGGACGGCCCCGGGTGCCGAATGAGACCGTGGCGGCCGCCTGCCGCGATCACCCCGATGCCTTCACCGGCCTCGGCTCGGTGGACCCGCACAAGGGCGAGGCGGCAGTGGCCGAGGTGGCGAACATCGCCGCACTCGGGCTGCGTGGGGTGAAGTTCCACCCGTCGCTGCAGGCATTCGCGCCCGACGACCCGAAGTACTGGCCGATCTTCGCCGCGTGCGAGCAGCACGGCCTGCTCGCCCTGTTCCACACCGGGACCAGCGGGATCGGCGCGCGCCAGCCCGGCGGGCAGGGCATCAGGATCGATTACGCGCATCCGCTGAAGCTCGACCCGGTGGCCGCCGCGCATCCTGAGCTGACCGTGATGGCCGCGCATTTCGGCTGGCCCTGGCACCTGGACCTGATCGCCATGGCCCTGCACAAGACCAACGTATACATCGACATCTCGGGCTGGTCACCGCGGCGGATCCCCGCTGAGGTGATCCACGAGCTGCGGGGACGGCTGTCCGGGCAGTTCGTGTGGGGCAGCGACTTCCCGTTCCTCCCGCCGGAGCGCTGCCTGGACGAGCTGACCGGCCTCGGCCTGCCACAGGACGTGCTGGACCGGGTGCTGCACGAGAACGCGGCCCGCATCCTGGGCCTGAGCTAACCGGCGCCGGCCGGCGGCGGAGCTGACCGGCGCCCGGGGGCCGCAACGCCGTATACAGCGGCGAGATCCCTGTCAAGCCCCCGTGTCAGGGCGTGGTGCTCCAAGATCGATGGGGACTTTCTATGGATCCGGTACATAGAACTCGCCGTCGATCATGGTCCGGCCCGGCGCTGTCGCCCGGGACCGGCATTGCGCCTAACCGCGGAAGCGGTCGAGCCGCTCCTGGGCCTTGCGCTGCTCGGCCTTGGCCCGGCGGGCCTGGAGCCTGAGCTCGCTAAGCCGTAGTCGGGCTTCGGCCAGTTGCTCCTCCATCTGCCGGACGGCGGCCTCCTGCTCCCGCTCGGCCACGGTCGCCTCGGCCAGCGTCTGACCGGCCTCGGTCACCGTCCGTTCGGCGTCGGCGATCACCTGCTGGCGCTCGCGCTCTGCGCGTGCCCTGGCGGCCGCGCGTTCTTGTGCTTGCTCGGCCGCCGCTTGCGCCCTTGCCTCCGCCGCCCGCAGCCTCTCGGCCGCCGCTTGCGCCCTTGCCTCCGCCGCTCGCAATCTCTGGGGCGCCGCTTGCGCCCTTGCCTCCGCCGCCCGCAGCCCCTCGGGCGCCGCCGTTCGCGCTTCCCCGGGCGCCGCCGTTCGCGCTTCCCCGGGTGTGCCGCCGACCGCGCTTCCCCGGGCGCTACCGGGCGCCGCCGGCCGTGCTTCCCCGGGCGCCGCCGTTCGCGCTTCCCCGGGCGCCGCCGGCCGCGCTCTCCCGGGTGCCGCTGGCCGTGCTTTCCCGGGTGCCGCCGGCCGTGCTTTCCCGGGTGCCGCCGGCTGCGCTTTCCCGGGTGCCGCCGGCTGCGCTTCCCTTTGGGTGGTTGCGGACCTGGCTTTCGCTGCCGGTGCGGTGTCGCCGGGAGGCTTCACCAGCAGCAGATCGGCCCCTGCCCCAGAGCCGAAGCCGGCCCGGCGCTCGGCTCGCAGCAGGATTCCCGCCGCCAGTTGCTCGGCGAACTGCCGGTCGGCCAGTGCCGCGCCAAAGGTGGCGGTCACCTCCTCGCGTAGCGCCGCGGGCGGCGGCTGCTGGCCCGAGACCGCCAGCGTGTCGGCGACCAGCGCGTCGATGAGCTGGCGCCGCGCCAGCGACAGCTCACGGATCTTCGCCCCGTCCAGCGACTGCTCGGCGGCACGAAGCTGATCCCCAAGGCCGGCCAGCCGGTCCGGGACGCTGGGGTCAGCGCGGACCACCTGGTTGATGGCCCAGGCCGAGCGGGTCGGCTTGCGCAGCTTGGCGATGCTCCTGGCCGCGGCGGCGTCTCCGGCTGCGCGGGCCTGCGCGGCCAGGGCCGTCCGGCGCTCGGTGAACGCGTCAGGGTCGGCCGTGTAGAGCTCGTCGACCGCCTCACTCAGCGGGTCAGCGGTGGTCACCCCACTATCGTGCCCGGATCAGGCATCCAGCCGGTAGACGCGTCTCGCGTTGCCGCCCAGCACCAGGGCTGCCGTCTCCTCGTCCGGGCACAGAGCCGCCACCGCCCGGGCGTTACGCGCGATCCCCGGCACGCCGGGCCAGTCGGTGCCGAAGATGAACCGCTGGCACAGCCGCGCGAAGTTGTGCCGCGCGTAGTACTCGGGCAGCCGCCGCGGCGGCAGCCCGGACAACTCGATCCACACGTTGCTGAACGAGAGCGCGAGAAACGCCGCCGCGTCGTACCACCAGCCGCGGCCGCCGTGCGCCAGCACGATGTTCAGGCCGGAGAAGTCGCGCAACACCTCGTCCAGGAGCACGGGGTCGGCGTAGGAGTTCGTGGCGCCGGGGAAGCTGCTGGTCCCGCAGTGCACCACCACCGGGATCCCGCGCGACCGGCAGATCTCGAAGGCGGGGTACAGGGCGCGGTCGTTGGCCGGGAAACCGCCGTGCACCGGGTGGATCTTCAGCGCCACCGCGCCCAGGCCGAGCTGGCGCTCCAGCTCGCCGGTGACGGGGTAATGCAGGTGTGGATTGATGTTGGCGATCGGCCGGATCCGGCCCGGGTCGTGCTTGGTCAGCGGGAGCAGATCCTCGATCGGCTGCAGGCCGGCCACCTTCGGGCTGTACTCACACAGCACCAGCGCGGTATCGACCCCCTCGGCGTCGAGGTACTGACTGAACCGCGCCGGGTCCACGGCTCCCGCGGAGTCGTAGAAGCGCTCGATGACGCCGGGACCGCCGAAGTCGGTCACCCACTCGCGCCATCCGTCGCTGACCGTCTCCAGCCTGCTGATGTGCATGTGCACATCGACGAGAACATGACCATCAAGCACGACGGACCTCCGGCCCTCATTATGTCGCCGGGTCCCGCCGCAGGACCGGGTCATCGGCCGTCCCGCGAGACGGTGAACAGGCGTTCGGCTCCGGGTCACGGTGGTTTCCGGGTATGGTTTATGTCTAACGGCTCTGTCATTTTTAGCGGCATCTTCCCTGGTAGCGCTGGCTATCGGTGCCCCGGCAATTTTGTTCAGCGGCGAACAAAAAGCCGGTATCGGTAAAGCAAAATTAGCCACCGGAGGGGGGCGATTCAGGCCGCCGGATAGTGGGCGGCGCTGAGATTGGGTAGATCGCTGGCGGGCTCGCCCGGCGGGCTGGCTGGCGGGCTCGCCCGGCTGGCCGGATGGCCGGTAGGCTAGCTGGTTCCGATGGCCTGACGGTTCCCGGTGGAGCCGTCCGGCGGACGGAACGGGCCCGCCGCCGGTGCATTCCGGCTGGGCATCCCGGCTGGGATGACGCCCGGTCCGGAGAGACGGGCGTGTGGACGGAGATCGTGCGGCAGGATGGGCTGAGCGTCATCCGAGCTTCATGTTCAGCGGGTAGGCATCTGGCGATGCGAGCGGTTCCGATCTGTGTCCCACTCCGGTCAGGACCTGCTCGATGTCGCGCCGTGGATGGAGGAACGCGTGCACAAGCCGGCGACATCCGGCCGGGGGCCCCAGCCCCCTGGCTGGGGCCAGCCTGCCGACCCTGTCGGCTCTCACGGCAGCCCAGGCCGCGACGAGCCGGTCCCTCCCGAGTCCCACGACCGTCCGGGCCGGTCCGCTGATCCTGCCCGGAGCCGTCGGCATGCTCGTCCGGATGATCCCGGTTCTTCCGGCGTCCAGGGTGGCCCGCGTGGCTCTTCCGGCGCCCAGGGTGGCTCCGGTGGCTCGCGTGGCTCCTACGGTGGCCCTGCTGGCCGGGCCAGCTCCAACGGCAGCAGGACTCCGGGCCGTACCGATGGCCCCAATCGCCCGGCCGGCAACGGCGGCGCCGGGCGGGCCGCTAACCCGTCCCCAGGCCGCGGCACTTCCCCCGGTTACGGGCGTCGGAGCCGCACCCGGGACGCGGACGATGGATACCAGGGCCCAGGCGGGGACCGTTACGGTAGCGCCGGTCCCTCGGCCCCCTCGGGCCCCTCCGGCCGCGCCGGCGGCCCGCGCGGTACCGGCCGCCCGGGCGACCCCGTCACCGACCCCACCCAGCGCTACGCCCTGCCCGCCCGCTCCGCCCGGAGCGCCGGCGAGCCGGTAGCCGCCAACGGCCGCACCGGTAGCCCTGGAGGCCGCAACGGCGGCCCCGGTGAGCGCGGGCGCAGCGCGCAGCCCGGTCCGGCCGGGCTCACCGGCCGTCACGGCCGCCAGGATCGTCCCGGTCCCTACGGCCGCCCGGGCCGTCCCGGCGCGGCCGATGACCGGGCCGGGGATGGCTCCTACGGCGGTCCTGGCCGGTCCGGCGTGGCCGATCCGTACCGTGGTTCTGGCCGTCCTGGTGGCGCGGATGACCGGGCCGGGGACGGCTCCTACGGCGGTCCTGGCCGGTCCGGCGTGGCCGATCCGTACCGTGACTCTGGCCGTCCTGGTGGCGCCGGCCCAACTGGCCCGTACGACCGCCCGGACCGCCGCGGTGGCCCTTACGGACCCGGCGACCCTTACGGACCCGGCGACCCTTACGGACCTGGCGGTGGCCCTTACGGACCCGACGGCCCATATGGTCCCGGCGGGCCTGATGGCCTCGGCGGGCCGGATGACCCCAGCGATCTGGACGATCTGGACGCCCCCGGCGACGACGACCGCCCCGGCATGCGCGGACACCACGCGCGGCGGCCGGCCAAGACCCGCAAGAACGGCAAGCCCCTGCTGCGCGACCGGCTATGGGTCCGGATTATGGCCGGGGCGCTGTCGATCTTCCTGGTGATCGTGGGCTGGTCGGTAGGCCACGCGCTGACCGCTCCCGGCGGCGGCACGATCTCGGAACGGCTCGCGGAGTGGGCGCGCGGTCACTACCTCGGCCCGCTGGTGACCTTCGGCGAGTGGCTGACCTACTCGCCGCCGAAGAAGGGCGGCAAGCCATCCTTCTCGTTCACCGGCGGCCCGAGTGCCAGCGCCGCCGCCATGGCCAGGCAGAAGCGGCTGGCCGCGCTGTACGCACCGCCCGCCTCGCTCAAGCCGTTCGTGGCGCATCCGCTGGCGGGCGAAGGCAAGTGGCGGGTGCTGGCCGTGGCCCACAACGAGCCGGCCATATTCGGCACCTACCTGCGTCCGAGCAGCGTGTACAGCTCCTACGTGTCCGGCATCGCCGAGATGAACCCGGCTCTGGTGAAGTTCTACCTGCACCCGGGCTCCGAGGATCCGGGCCCGGGCTTGTGGCACTCCCCGTCGTACATCCCGCCGGGGGGCAGGCGCGACCTGGTGGCCACGTTCAACAGCGGCTTCAAGATCGACGTGTCCGGCGGCGGCTTCTACCTGAACGGCGTCACCCGAGGCACGCTGACCAGGGGCACCGCCACGATCGTGTACTACAAGGACGGTCACATCGCGATCGGGAACTGGGGCGAGGGCGGCCTGACGATGAGCCCGGACGTGGCGGGTGTCCGGCAGAACCTGCACCTGATCGTGCAGGGCGGCCGCATCCCGGGGTCGGTCAACCACAACGTCACGACCCAGTGGGGTGCCACCCTCGGCGGCGGTTACTACGTCTGGCGGTCGGGAATCGGAATGACCAAGACCGGCCGGGTCATCTTCGTGTATGGTCCAGCGCTGAACGTGCAGGAACTCGCCGCGCTCCTCCAGCGGGCCGGCGCCATAACGGCCATGCAGCTCGATATCAACCCGGACTGGATGTCGTACATGTACTACCTGCCCAAGGGTCACCCGAACAACCCCACGCCGGAGACCCTGCTCCCGGACCAGATGCAACCGGCGAACCGGTATTACTCGCCGGCCAGCCGCGACTTCACCGCCGTCTACGCGCGGTGACCCCGCGGATGCGAGCACTTGAGGCAGAGCCCGCGCAGCAGGAGGTTCCGGCCCGGGCCTGGGAGCCGTTGCGCTGGCTCATCGCGGCCGCCCAGACCGCCCGGCCCCGCCAGTGGCCCAAAAACCTGCTGGTGTTCGCCGCGCCGCTGGCCGGGGCGTCGCTGGGCCGGGACGGCGGCCTGTGGTACGCGCTGGGAGCGGCCGCGGCGTTCATCGCCGCCTCAGCCGCGGTGTACTACGTCAACGACGTGATCGACGCCGGCCGGGACCGCCAGCACCCGGTGAAGCGGTTCCGCCCGGTGGCCTCCGGCCGTCTCCCGGCGGCGCAAGCGCTGGCCCTGGCCAGCCTGGCGGCGGTCGCGGCGGTCTCGTTCGGCTTCTGGGCCGGCGAGCCGAGGCTGTCCGGGATCATCGTCGCCTACCTCGCCACGTCGATGCTCTACGCGCTGTGGCTCAAACACGTGCCCGTGGTCGAGGTGCTGTTCGTGGCGTCCGGGTTCGTGTTCCGTGCCCTGGGCGGCGCGGTCGCCACCCACGTGCCCGCGTCCGGGTGGTTCCTGCTGGTGTGCAGCCTGGGCGCGCTCATGGTGGCGGTGGCCAAGCGCTACACCGAGCTCTCGTTGCTGGGCGACGAGGCGGCCAGGCACCGGCCGGTCATGCGCTGGTACACGTTGCCCCGGCTCCGGGTGAGCGAGCGGCTGATCGCCGCCGGGGTGATCGTGTCCTACCTGCTGTGGGCCGCCGGCGGGCGCGACGGCTGGATGCGCGTCTGGCACCTGGCCAGCGCGCTTCCGTTGGCCGCCGCGCTGGTCCGGTTCGACCGCCTCACCGGGCAGGGCGGCGACAAGCCGGTCGAGGATCTGATCGCCCGGGACTGGCTGATGGTCGGCTGCGAGATGGCCTGGCTGGTCATGTTCGCCCTGGGTTTGTAGATGCGGGCGCCGTCCCGGGTGTTGCTGCTGGGTGGCAGCAGCGAGATCGGCCTGGAGATCCTGGCCGCGCTGCGGCTGCCGCCCGACGCCGAGGTGCTGCTGGCCGGCCGGGACGAGCAGCGGATGGCAGCCGCCGGCAAGACGCTGGGCTGTGTGGTCAAGACCCTGCCCTACGACGCCACCGCGCTCGGCACCCACCAGGCCGTGGTGACCGACGCGTTCTCCGGTGGCCCTGTGGACCTGGTCATCTCGGCGGCCGGCATCCTGATCGACCAGGACACCCTGGAGCGTGACCCGTTGCGGGCCGGGACGCTGGTCGAGACCAACTTCACCGGCCACGTCACCACGCTGCTGGCCGTGGCGGCCCAGCTGCGAGCGCAGGGCCACGGCACGATCGTGGTCCTGTCCTCGGTGGCCGCGATCAGGCCGCGCAAGTTCAACGTGGTCTACGGGGCGGCCAAGGCCGGCCTCGATGCCTTCGCCCGCGGGCTGGCCGACTCGCTGCACGGCAGCGGGGTCCGGGTGCTCCTGGTCCGGCCCGGCTTCGTGATCGGCCGGATGACCGAGGGCATGTCACGGGCTCCGCTGGCCACCACGCCGGCCGCCGTGGCAGCGGCCGTGGCGGCAGCCCTGGCCGGCCGGCGGAACACAACGGGCGTGGTCTGGGTTCCGCGCTCGCTCGCCCTGCTCGCCGCCGTGATGCGGGTCATCCCCCGCCCGCTCTGGCGCCGCCTGTCCCGGTAGACCGGGACCACGGGTTCCGCGAGGAACGCCGCACCCAATGCGCACGTCCGGACGCTGAACGTTCGACAAAGCCGCGCCTTCAGCCAGCCCTATCAAGATCACGAGCGGGCCGGGACACGGCCCCGTTCCTGTCGTCCCGGACATTTCTCATCGATCAGCCGGATATCTGGACAGATTTTTACTTGTTCTTTGACCTGCCTTGACATGCCCGCCAAGACGGGAATAGTGTGCGCCGTGATTAATCCGCCCCCGTGGCGCCGCAAAGGCCGCAGTGGCACCGGTCTCCCGCGGCTACGTGGTGCGGTCCGGTCACTGGCGAAGGAAGGTTGACTGTTTTCTCCCCCGCTGTGGTGTCACGTTGTAATCTTCCGGTCACGGCAGTGTTGCCGGGTATTAGTCCACCTCAGGAGGGGAAACATGACATCTGGAGTTTTGCGCCGGATTTCGGCGGTGGCGGTGAGCGCCGCGACGGTAATGGCGACCACAACGATACTTTCCGTGGTCGGTACGGGGGTGGCCTCCGCCTGGGTCACCGACTGCCCCAAGAGGCCGCCGCCAAGCACCACGGTCGACAACAATCTCGGGGCTTCCTTCTCGGTCAACGGCCCGACCGTCACGTACACGTTCAGCTCGCTCGTGAACGAGCACCCGAGCGGTGGTGTCCCGGGGCTCATCGAGTACTGCGTCTTTACCAGCCCGATGCCGGACAGTAGCGCCGTCGACCCGAATCTGAAGGGTGCGAACGGTGCGTTCTGGACGAATTCCGGCAACAACACGACCTATTTCTCGTTCAAGCGGCCGGACGGCAACAAAACTAACATTCCGTTCAACGGGACGACAGGTATCACGATGGGTACGGCCACGTGGAATTCCGGGGTCCCCGGCTCGCAGGTGATCCTGCTCCATATCAACGACTCCTCCGTGTGCCCCGGAGTCTCGGCGTCAGGTGGCAACACCTGCTACGTCTTCCCGGTCCCATCCTGACGGAGTCGCTCGCGGCGCGATCGGCCACGCCGCTCGACGTGGAGAAAGCCGTTTGATCCGCGGCGACGGAGGCCGCGGATCAAACGGCCACGGATTAACCAGGTTGAACTCGTAGTGCATGTGGTCACCAGGGCTCGATAGTCAGGCCGGTCCCGGCCAGGCAGCCGTCGATCAGGTAGGGCCGGTCTCTACGAGTTCATCTTGGTTAACAGAGGCCCTGGCCTGTCCGAGCGTGTCCCGCACAGGCCAGGGCCCCACCGTGTCAGGGCCGCGTCAGGCCGGCGGCATCCGCTTGTACCTGAACGCGTCGAACAGCCCTACCTGGTCACAGAAGTGCGGGCTGGGGAGCCCGGCTGCTGAGAGGAAGCCGCTCTGACCCGGCGGGAGCACGTCCTGCCCGGTCACCGTGGTCCGGCCCACGTCCACGGCCATCATGAACGTGCTGCGGTTCTGGGTCGCGCTGGCGCCGCAGTGCGTGGTCACCCCAGCGGCCAGCGGGTCCAGGTTGTCCCAGTTCTGATCGATGTAGGGCTGGTAGCCCCAGTCGGCGATGTCCAGCGTGCCGAAGCCGGGGACGTTCTGGCCGAGCTGGGTGCCGGTGCCTGAGAGGATCGCGATGGCGTCGTTCAGGCTCTCCACCAGGATCTGGTCGCGGTGCCCGGCGAAGTAGCCGCCGGTGTAGCAGAGCGTGCTACAGGGCTGGATGCCATTGGTCCCGGCCAGGATGTGGTACAGCAGGTTGTAGGTCGCCATGTTGCCGAGCCCGCCGTACAGGCCGAGCTGGAGCGAGGCGTCGCTGAAGTTGACCTTGCCGGTGTACTGCTCGCCGGGGAGGGTGCCGCCCTCGAAGACGTTTCGCTCAAGCGCCTCCAGGAAGTTCATGAAGATCGACATGGCCGGGCTGCCCAGCGTGGTGACGTCGTTCCAGTGCGCCAGCACGGCGACTGCCCGGGCCAGGTCCGGGTGGGTGGCCGGGTCGGTCAGCGGGTCGTGCGCGGCCACCAGCCGGTCATACGCGTGCACCAGGAACGGGATGAAGTACGGCGCGGCCGGCCGGGTGTTGTCGTTGTTGTCGATGGTGCCGATGGCGTGCTCGATGCCTTCCAGGTACTTCACGCTGATCCGCGTGCTGGACGCGGCCAGCACGGCGATCAGCGAGGAGCGGAAGATCGTGCCCCAGTACTCGTCGCCGCCGTTCTGCTGGTAGTAGAGCTGCTGCGACGGCTTGGTGTTCCAGTTGTCCAGGTAGCCCTGGGCCGGGTTGATGCTGTGTGGCATCTGGGAGAACGGCACGAACCCCTTCCACTGCTGGGTTCCGTTGCCGAGCGCCGGCAGCCTCGGATCGACCGTGGTGAACGATGGCTCGATGGGTACCAGCCCGTCGCCGAAGTACGCGATGTTGCCCAGCCGGTCAGCGTAAAGGAAGTTATGCAGCGTCGTGATCAGGCTCATCGAGCGCCGGAACTGGCTCAGGTCCTGATCCCCGCCGAGCTGGGCGAAGCCGGTGAGCGTGCCGGTCTCCCGCATCCAGGACGCGAACCGCAGCGAGAAGGCCAGGCCGGAGGAGGGCTCAGCGAAGATCACCGGGCCGTCGATCGTGCGGAGCACGGGGAAGCTGACGGGGGACTGCCCGGCCACCGGGATCCTCTCGTTGATCACGGTCATCGGGACCTGCTTGCCGTCGAACTGGTAGGTCGGCGGGCTGGCCTGGAAGTTGACGTTCTCCACGTAGATGCGCTGGTCCACCAGTTCCTCGCTGGTGGTGGTCCAGGCGATGTGAGAGTTGCGGCCGATGAGGATGAACGGCTCACCGGTGATGTCCATGCCGCCGGCGTCGTAGCCGGGGGCGTGCAGGTACTCCTCACCGTCGATACTGGGCGTGCCGAAGCCCTCCTGCGGCGCGCCCCAGAGCAGCGCGTGGTGGTCGGCGGATCGCCGGGGGGCGATCGCGATGGCGTTCGAGCCGCCGTGCGCTAGCACCCGCAGGCTGATGCCGGTGCGCAGGATGTTGTTGCGGTCGGTGTTCAGCGCGGCCGCCGCGCCGGCCAGGTCCCGGCGGCTGATCCCAGAGAGGTAGCCGAGCGCGTGCCTGACCGCGCGGATCGCGGCGCCGGCGGTGGCGCGCGTGGGGGGAGCGGCGGACGCGCCGGGGACGGTCGTCGGCGCGGTCGGGTCGTTGAACCAGCGCGCGTCGTTGAAGATCTGGCCGGCGTGGGTCGCCGGCTGGCGGTCACCCTTGGCGATGAGCTCGGCGAACAGATAGTTGAGGTACTGCAGGTTGGTCAGCTCGCTGCCGCCGCCCCCGCCGAACTGCCGGGCCAGGAAGTTGCCGATCGCGACGCTGTCGGCCGGCTGCCAGGGCGCCGGCCGGTACGGACCGTTCAGCCCGAGCACTTGGCCGAGCACGAAGAACTCGTACGGCACCTTGCCCTGCTCGCTGGCTGGACTGGCGTAAGCCGTGGCCTCGTAGGCGTTGATCCCGCTGGAGAAGGCGGCCAGCGCCTGGCGCATCGGCGGCGAGAGCGAGGCGTACTGCGCCTGCACCTCGGCGGGGGTGTAGAAGATCGTCCTGACCGTCTCGTCCTGGCTGAGCTCGGAAGGGCCGAAGATCTCGGACAGCGTGCCCTCGACCGCGCGCCGGGTGAGTTCGAGCTGGATCATGCGATCCTGGGCCTGGGCCCACCCGGCGCCGAACCACATGCCCGCCGTCGAGCGGGCGGTGATGGTGGGCACGCCGAACGAGTCCCGGGCGATCCTGGCCTGGAAGGTGCCGTGCCCCACCGTGACCGCGCCGGCCGGCGCCCGCGATCCCGTGGCCCCCAGCCGCCCCGGCCCGCCCGCGGCGCGGGCCGCTGCCGGAGCCGCGCCGGGAAGCATGGCCATCGCCGTGAGCGCCGCGCCCGCCGCGATGACCGTGAGTCGTCCCCTGGAGCCCTTGGGTCCCCTGGACCGGATCTTTGCCTGCGATCTGCTACCGCCCATCCGAGCCACCTCCCCGGAAGCCCGCGGCGCGGGACGCACGGCCGCGCCGCCGCTCATTCCCGACAGTCAGACACATTCAACCGCGTTCCTGCCCGCGCGGTCAGCATTTTCCGGGCGGCGAGACAACTCGGTACGGCCTGACAGAATCTAAGACGTGCGGGTACTGGTGGCTGAGGACGATTCCGGCCTGCGTTCGGTGCTGGAGCGCGGACTGCGGGAGAACGGGTACGTGGTCGACGCGGTGCCCGACGGGCAGTCGGCGCTTGACTACCTGCGCATCTATGACTACGAGGTCGCCGTGCTCGACTGGCGGATGCCGGGCAAATCGGGCCTTGACGTGGTGGGCGACATACGCCGGCGGGGTTCATCGCTACCCGTGCTGATGCTCACGGCCAGGGACAGCCCCAGCGACCGGATCACCGGGCTGGACGAGGGCGCCGACGACTACCTGGTCAAGCCGTTCGACTTCGGTGAGCTGCTGGCCCGCCTGCGGGCTTTGCAGCGCCGGGCGCCCGCCGTGCGAAGCCCCCGCCTCACGGTGGGTGACCTGGAGTTCGACCCGGCCACCCGGGAGGTGCGCGCGGGCGCGGACACGCCCCGGCTGACCGTCACCGAGCTGGCCATCCTCGAGGTCCTGATGCGCCGCTCGCCGGCCATCGTGCCGCGCCGGACCATCGCCCTGAACGTGTGGGAGGAGGAGGCCGACGCGCTCGGCTCCAACACGATCGACGTGCACATCGCCCGGCTGCGGGCGAAGCTGGCCCCGGCACTGGTAACGCTGCAGACCGTCCGCGGCATCGGATACCGGCTGGTGCCGGGGTGAGGCCACGGCGCCGGAGGGATTCTTCCCTTACGCGTCAGGCCACCCGGGTACCCGGCGCCGGCCGGCCGCGCCGCGCCCCTGCCGTGCGGGTGGCCGCCGTGGCCACGCTGATCATCGCCGTCGTGTACCTGGCCGCGATGGCGATCTTCAACGTGATCGCGGACAGCCGGCTCCTGGCGGAGATCGACACCCAGCTCACCGACTCTCTCGGCGACGTCATCAGGGGCGCGACGTTCGCCAGTGCCGTGACACCGGACGGCGCCGACCGGGATGTCCGCTCGGCGCCGGTCCTGATCTGGCGGGTCAGCCCGTCCGGCCGGTCGCAGGCTGCCAGCGCGCTCACGCTGCGGTTCCCGGGCGCCGCCTGGCTGCGGGCGGGCCGGCCGGACACGGTGAAGCTGGGCGCGGCGGACTTCCGGGTGGAGGCGGTGGCCGACGGGCGGGACTGGCTGGTGGCGGGCCAGAGCCTGGCCAGCACCCAGCACGTCCAGACAGTGCTGCTGACCGCGCAGGCGGTCGCCGGGCCGCTGCTGCTGGCCGCGGTGTTCTTCGGCACGCTGGTCGTCGGGCTGATGGCGTCCGGCCCGGTGGAGCAAGCCCGCCGCCGCCAGCTCGAGTTCACCGCCGACGCCTCGCACGAGCTGCGCACCCCGCTGTCGGTCATCGAGGCCGAGACCGGGCTGGCCCTCAGCGCCACCAGGGACGCCACCCAGTACCAGACCGCGCTGCGCCGGGTCAGCCAGGAGAGCCGGCGGCTGCGCCGCATCGTCGATGACCTGCTGTGGCTGGCCAGGTTCGACTCACAGCCCGCCAACCCGGCGAACGAGCCGGTGGACGTGTCCACCATCGCCGGGATCTGTGCGGACCGGTTCTCCGGGCTCGCCCGCCTCAAGGGCATCGAGCTGACCGTCGGGTCCGAGGGCGAGGCGCAGGCGTGGATCACCGCCCCGCCGGAGTGGATCGACCGCCTGACCGGCGTGCTGGTGGACAACGCCTGCCGCTACGCCGCCGGCCGGGAGGGCGCTGGCCGAGAGGGCGCCGGCCGTGCTCCGGCCGTCCGGATCACGGTCGGATCCCACGGCAGCCGGGTGACGCTGACGGTCGAGGACAGCGGGCCGGGCATCCCGGAAGAGGAGCGCGCCCGGCTGTTCGACCGGTTCTACCGGGTCAGGACGGGCGATGACGGCGGCTCAGGGCTTGGCCTGGCCATCGCCGACGCCGTGGTCAGGTCGACCGGAGGCAGGTGGCGGGTGGACGACAGCTCGCTGGGCGGCGCGCGGATGCAGGTCACCTGGCATCGCAGCACTCATCGGACCGGGCCGCACCGACGGGTCACCCTCCCGCGTGCGGAGTCGTCGCCAGCCACGGCCCCACCCGGCTCAGCAACAGCAGCCCCAGCAGCATCCCGGCGGCGAGGCTCGCGGTGATGGTCCACTGCCGCCAGCCCGCTCCGGCGACGGTACGGCGGGTCCGGGCCTGCGAGGCCGATGGCAACCGCCGTAGACCGGCCTTCCAGGGTCGATGGCGAGTTTTATGTACTGGACCAGTTGTACTCGGCTGGTAAGAACTAGCCATCGATCTTGGAGCACAAGAGGTCGCGAAGGCTCGCTTGGCTGCGGGCGGCCGGGCACGTGGGACAATTGCCGCATGTCAAAGGCCTACGCCGGTTCCGGCCGACAGGACGCCTGGCAGGTCTGGCGCGACCGGCGGCCGCCGCGGCACACGCTGCACCTGGACACCGCCGCCGCCGGCCGCAGCTCGCTCGGCACGCTCCAGACCGTCGCGGCGCACGCCGGGCGCGAGGCCGAAGCCGGTTCCTACGTCGCGGAGGCCGAGGCGCAACCTGTCCTGGACGCCTGCCGGGCCGGGCTGGCCACGCTGCTGGGCGTGCCGCCCGGCGGGGTGGCGTTCACCGAGAGCGGGTCGGCTGCTCTCACCTGCCTGCTGACGGTCTGGCCGCTGCAGCCCGGGGACACGGTGGCGGTCGTGCCCAGCGAGTGGGGGCCCAACCTGGCGTCGTTCGGGCATCACGGCCTGCTGCCGGTGGAGCTGGCCACCCACGCCGACGGAACCGTCGACCTGCAGGCCCTGGAAACCGTGCTGGCCACGCGGCCGCCGGCCTTCGTGCACCTGACCCAGGTGGCCTCGCACCGCAGCCTGGTCCAGCCGGTCGCCGAAGCGGCGGCGCTGTGCCGCGCCGCCGGGGTGCCGCTGTGGGTCGACGCCGCTCAGGCGCTCGGTCACGTGGACGTGGCCTGCGGCGCGGACGTGCTGTACGCGGTGAGCCGCAAATGGCTGACCGGACCGCGCGGGGTCGGGATGCTGGCCGTGACCAGCCGCTGGTGGGACATCCTGCAGCCGCGCACCTCCCCGCTGGACGTGAGCGGCCTGCCCGAGGGGGCTTCCCCGGTGCGGCTGCTGGAGCCGCTGGAGGCCCACGTGGCGGGGCGGATCGGCCTGGGCCACGCGGTGCGGGAGTTCCTGGACGCGGGGCCGGAGCACGTATGGCGGCGGCTGGCCGAGGTCGGGACCATGACCCGGGAGATGCTGGCCGGCCTGCCCGGCTGGGACGTGCTGCCAGCCAGCGGCCCCTCGTCGGCGATCACGGCGCTGCGCGCCACCGCGGGCCAGGACATCGTCAAGGCCCGCAGCCGGTTGCTCGCCGAGCACCGGATCGTCACCACCGCGGAGATCCCGGCCCGTGCCCCGCGGGAGATGACCGGCCCGTTGCTGCGGGTCAGCCCGCACGTGGACTGTACCGGCGAGGACCTGAGCCGCCTGCGCGACGCTCTGCTCGAGGTGAGCTGACCGTTGTCCCGCCCCGGATCGCTGTACCGGCAATGTTGGTAGAAGATAAGGGTAGGAACGAAGGCAGGAGGCAGAAGTCGTGGCGCCGGATCCGGGAGATCTCTACGAGGTAGTTCCGGGCGCCTCTGAACTGGACCAGGTAGTCCTGCTCTGGCATTTCGACGGGTTCATCGACGCCGGAGCGGCGGGCCGGCTGGTGGCCGAGCACGTGCTGGAGAAGCTGGAGCACAAGGTCATCGCGAGGTTCGACGTGGACCGGCTCATCGACTACCGGTCGAGGCGCCCGATCATGACGTTCGCCCGGGACCACTGGGAGCACTACGAGCAGCTCGAGCTGGTCGTCCACCTGGTCCGGGACGCGGCGGACACGTCGTTCCTGCTGCTGACCGGCCCCGAGCCCGATCACGAGTGGGAGCGCTTCACGGCGGCCGTGGGCGCGCTGAGCGAGCGGCTGGGGGTGCGGCTGGCCGTCGGCTTCCACGGCATCCCGCTGGGCGTGCCGCACACCAGGCCGCTGGGCGTCACCGCGCACGCCACCCGGCCGGAGCTGGTCCAGGGCGACCGGGCGCTGCCCAATCACCTGCAGGTGCCGGGCAGCGTGTCGGCGCTGCTTGAATACCGGTTCGGTGCGGCGGGACGCGACGCGGCGGGATTCGCCGTGCACGTCCCGCACTATCTCGCGCAGGCGACGTACCCGGCGGCAGCGGCGCGCCTGCTGACGGCGGTCACCGGGCTGACCGGGTTGTCGATACCGGACGAGGCGCTCCGCGAGGCTGCGCGGCACACCGACGCCGAGATCAACCGGCAGGTGGAAGCGTCGAGCGAAGTCACCGAAGTCGTGCAGGCCCTGGAGCAGCAGTACGACGCGGTGGCGGCGGCCGGGGCCGAGGAAGGCCTGCTCGTGGTGGATCCGGAGAACATGCCGACCGCCGAGGAGCTCGGGGCGGAGTTTGAGCGGTTCCTGGCGGAGCAGCAGGGGCCGGCTAATCCGACCGATCTCTGATCTTTCTGCGGGCGCTGGGGGCAACCGGCTGCTCCGCCGGCTGCAGGCTCTCGCCGAACGTCGGCTGCGCAAGCGGTAGCCCCCAGCGGACTCGGCTGCGGTGGACTCGGTTCACAGCCATCCGACTCGGGCCGACTTCGGAGACTCACCGCCGGGCGGAGTGGCAAGAGCGCCGGCCTTGATGCCGTCCAGGAGGCGGGTCACGGCGGCCAGGATCTCGGGGGCGCGCTCGCGCAGGGCTACCGCATCGGCGGCGTCGGCCTCGTGCTGGGGAGCACCCGCTCGGTTGAGCACAGCGTCCAGGTCGGACAACTGGGAGCCCAGCCAGCCGAGGGGGTCGGCGGAGAGCTCGTCCACGAAAACGCGGCGGCCGGGCTCCCAGTTGCGGAGGGTGGGGTGGTGGTGGGCCCGGTCGAAGCTGCCCACCGGTCCATCCACGGACTCCAGCAGGTCGACCCGCCAGATCGGCTGCTCGACGGCGATCGGCTGGGCGGAGTAGATCGATCCCCGCAAAGCGCCGCGCTCCAGGACGCGGAGCTCCAGGCGGACGCCTCGCTCCGGGCCCCGCTGACCGTGGCGCGGGTTGGGGTCGACGAAGTACAGGTCACTGATCACTACGCCGTACCGCTCGAAGCCGAACATATAGAGCATCCCAGTGCCCTCCTTGGTAGAGCTCCTTGGTAGAGCCACGGATCTCCTGGTGTGCTCTCAGCGTATTGCGCTGGCGGGTCAGCGCCGGAGGGCGGGCGGACTGCTTGAATGACGTCATGACGGCACGGCCACTGAACGAGATCATGGATGCTGGGTGGGCGGCAGCGCTGGAGCCGGTGGCGGGGCGGATCGCGGCGATGGGGGACTTCCTGCGGAGCGAGGTGGCGGCGGGACGCCGCTACCTGCCGTCCGGGGAGCGGGTGCTGCGCGCGTTCCAGGAGCCCTTCGACGACGTGCGGGTGCTGATCATGGGGCAGGACCCCTACCCCACGCCCGGGCATCCGGTGGGGCTGAGCTTCTCGGTGGCGCCTCAGGTGAGGCGGCTGCCGGGGAGCCTGGTCAATATCTTCCGGGAGTATTCCGACGACCTGGGCTATCCGGCGCCGGCCAACGGCGATCTGACGCCGTGGAGCGAGCGCGGGGTGCTGCTGCTGAACCGGGTGCTCACCGTGCAGCCGGGCCGGCCGGCCTCGCATCGCGGCGCGGGCTGGGAGGAAGTAACCGACCAGGCGATCAGGGCGCTCGCGGCCAGGGGGCGGCCGCTGGTGGCGATCCTCTGGGGCCGCGACGCCCGCAGCCTGGTCCCGCTGCTCGCCGGGATGCCGTTGATCGAATCGGCGCATCCGAGCCCGATGTCGGCCGATCGCGGGTTCTTCGGCTCGCGGCCGTTCAGCCGGGCCAACCGGATGCTGGAACAACAAGGCGGCCAGCCGGTCGACTGGAAGCTGCCCTAGCTCACCCGCGGGCGACGACCAAGGCGATCACGACCAGCGACAGGGTGCAGGCGGCGGCCAGCCCGTGGATCAGCATCAGGCGGACGGGGAGGGCGGATTCGTCTGGTGCGCTGCCGGGGATGCGCGCTGCCGCGACCCCGCGCCAGCCGGTGACCGCCCAGGTCAGGCCAGCCAGGATGGTGGCGACCACCACGCCGAGCGCGATCCAGGCGAACACCCTGGCGCTGGTCACCACGAAGAAGATCCAGAACGTCAGGCCGGTCAGGG
>DASZAD010000218.1:0-2412 GCA_035945415.1 Streptosporangiaceae bacterium | reverse complement strand
CGCCAGGTGGCGTAGCCGGGTCATCGCGATCCCCCCGAGCACCACGGCGAAACCCAGCATGGCGAGGGCCGGCACCCACACCACGGAGATACCGCCGCCACGCAGATCCCCGAGCCCGCGCATGAACCACGCCTGGGGGGCGACGAAGGTGAGCTTGGACAGGATGCCGGGCGCCTGCGACACCGGGAAGAACGTGCCCCCGATCAAGCCGAGGACCACCGCCACCACGGACTGCCAGTTGGCCGCCTGGTCCGCGTTCCTGGCCAGCGTGGCGATGAAGGCCATGATCCCGGTGGCCGCCAGGATCGCCGCCACGACGAGCACCGCCACGCCGAGCGGGTTGCCCCAGGACGCTCCGAACAGCAGGCTGGTGGCGACCACCAGCGCGACCATGCTGATGACTCCGAGCAGGAAGCTGGTCAGCAGCTTCCCGCCGAGGATCGAGGTCCTGGCGATCGGCGCGGCCAGCAGCCGGGCCAGCGTCCCCTCGTTCCGCTCTTCGAGAAGGCTGGTCACGCCGAACTGCACCGTGAAGAACAGGAAGAACACAGCCATCCCGGCGGCGAAGAACGACTTCTGGTCGAGCTGCCTGGTTTTCGCCGAGACATCGCTGACCGCCACCGGGGCGGCGACCGCGGCAGCCTTGGCGGCCAGCAGCCGGAGCTGCCCCGGCGGCACGCTGCCGCCGTGTCCCCCGATCACCGTGGCCACCGACAGCCGCACCCGGTTCAGGCTGGCGGCGTACCCCTCGGCGATCGAGCGGGCGATCTGCGTGGAGATCGGCGCGTCGATGTTCCCGATCACCTGCAAGGACGCCGGCTGGTTCGCCTGGACCCGGGTGGAGAAGCCCGCCGGGATGACGATCACCGCGTCCAGCGTCCCGCTGGCGGCCAGCGCGCGTGCCCGGGCCACCGTGGGCTCGCGGTGGATGGCGATCAGCCCGCTCTTGCCGACCGCACCCAGGACCTGGCCGGTGAACTGCTGGGCGACGGCCCCCCGGTCCACGCTGACCACGCCGAGGCTGATCGCCTTCGAGTTACCCGAGATCCCGCTGAAGATCGAGTTGAAGATGAAGGCCAGGCCGAGCGGGACCACGATCCCGATCAACAGGGCCGAGCGGTCCCGCAGCCTGGCCTTCATGTCCTTCAGGCAGATCAGCAGTGCGGCTCGCATGGCTGCCCGTCCTAAGCCGTGTCTGGTAGGTCTTCGCCGGCGCGGACCGGCGCCCAGGTGGCGTCCGGCCCCAGTTGAAGCCAGCACAGGGTCGTCGTCGCCAATGGCTCCACTGTTGACTCCTCCTCCGCCTTGCCGGACGCCACCTGGACACCGCTCCGTCGCGCCGGAGGCGCGCCAGGTAAGCACTGCCACCAAGACCTACCAGACACGGCCTAGTCGCGGAGTGCCCGGCCGGTCAGGTGGAGGAAAACCGCTTCCAGGTCCGGCTCGGTGACCTCCACCGACGTGACCGGCGCCCCCGCGCCGGCCGCGTCCGTCAAGATCGCGGGCAGGTTGTCCCGCGCGCCGTCCACCACCAGGTCAATGCCCTGATCGGTGCTGCTGGCCTGGCGGACCCAGGGCTGGACGGTCAGGCTGGCCACTGCACCGGCCAGGTTGCCGGTCGCGGCCAGGCGCACCCGGTCTCCTTCACCGACCAGGCTGACCAGTTCCTTCCTGGTGCCTTCGGCGATCAGCTTGCCGTGGTCGATGACGCCCACCCGGTCGCACAGGCGCTCGGCCTCTTCCATGTAGTGGGTGGTGTAAAGCACGGCCATGCCCTCGCCAGACAGGGCTTCTACACCCTCAAGGATGGCGTTGCGGCTCTGCGGGTCCACGCCGACGGTCGGCTCGTCGAGGATCAGCAGTTCCGGCCGGTGCAACAGCCCGACTCCGATGTTCAGGCGCCGCTTCATCCCCCCGGAGTAGGTCTTGACCAGGTCGCCGGCCCGGTCGGCCAGGCCGGTCAGGTCCAGCACCTCGTTGCTGCGCCGCTTGGCCTCGGCGGTGGCCATGCCGTACAGCCGGGCGAAGAACATCAGGTTCTCGCGGGCGGAGAGGTCGGGGTAGATGGCGAGGTCCTGCGGCACGTAGCCGATGAACCGCTTGGCCCGGACGGCGCGCGTGGTGATCGGCTCACCGGCCACGACGACGTCGCCGCCGTCACGGTCAAGCAGGCCGGCGATCATCGAAATCGAGGTCGTCTTGCCCGCGCCGTTGGGTCCCAGCAGCCCGTACGTCTCACCGGCATCGATGTGAAACCCGACGCCGTCGACGGCGACGAGATCACCGAAGCGCCGGCGCAGCCCCTGACATTCCAGCACCCGTTCGCCCACCATGGCCCCTCTCCGGGGGGAGCAGCATCCGGACGGCGCCATCCCGCTCACGGCCAGGCCCGCCGCCTCGGGCCGTAAGGCC